>CBIHLN010000044.1:0-20459 GCA_966210725.1 uncultured Lysobacter sp.
CCGCCAGAAGTTGCAAGGTCCGCCCCCCTGCGCCATGCTGCGGAGCATCACGATTTAGAGCCCCGGCTCCATGGCCTCGATGCGCGTCATCAAGAAGTACCCCAACCGGCGTCTCTACGACACGGAGATCTCCAGTTACATCACGATCGAGGACGTACGCCAGCTCATCGTCGACGGCGAGGAGTTCGAAGTGCGCGATGCGCGTTCGGGCGATGACCTCACACGCCAGGTCCTGCTGCAGATCATCGCCGAGCACGAACAGGACGGCGAACCGATGCTGTCCACGCAACTGCTGAGCCAGATCATCCGCTTCTACGGTGATTCGCTGCAGGGTTTCATGGGCAGTTACCTGGAGCGTTCGATGCAGGCGTTCCTGGACCAGCAGCAGCAGTTCCGCAAGCAGGTCGGCGGCATGCTCGGGCAGACGCCGTGGGCCATGATGAACCAGCTCACCGAACGCAACATGGCGATGTGGAAAGAGTTCCAGCAGAACCTGTCCGGCAGCGTGGGACAGAGCCCGAACTCCACCAAGCCCAAGACCGACAAGCGCGAGCGCTGATGGCGGCGGTGGATGTGGTCGCGGGGACCGCGCAGCGGACCGCGCAGCGCGTGGCGATGGTCAGCGGCGGCGTCGGCGGGTTGGGCAGCGAAATCTGCAGGGCGCTCGCGCATCAGGGGCACCGCGTCGTGGCGGTCGACCTCGCCGTGGAGGGCGAACGCCTGGCCCGTTTCCGTGACCACACCCGGGACCTGGACGTGCAACTGGAAACCGCCGACGTCGGGGACTTCGCCGCGTGCGGGTCGCTGGTCGAGCGTGTCGAACGCGAGTCCGGCGGCATCGACATCCTTGTCAACGCCGCCGGCATCACCCGGGACACCCGCTTGGCGAACATGGCGCCCTCGCAGTGGGACGACGTGCTGCGGGTCAACCTCGACGGCGTGTTCAACCTCTGCCGGCACGCGGTCACCGGCATGGTGGCCCGTGGCTTCGGACGCATCGTCAACATCAGTTCGGTCAACGGACAGACGGGGCAATTCGGACAGACCAACTACGCGGCGGCCAAGGCCGGCATGCACGGATTCACCATGGCACTGGCCCGCGAGGTCGCCCGCAAGGGCGTCACCGTGAACTCCGTGTCCCCCGGCTACTGCGAAACCGCCATGGTCATGGCGGTGCCCGACGCGGTGCGAGAGCGCATCGTCGAGTCCGTGCCCGTGGGACGGCTCGGCCGGCCCCACGAAATCGCGCGCGCGGTGACGTTCCTGACCGCGGAGGATGCCGGCTTCATCACCGGCGCCAACCTGCCGGTCAACGGCGGCCTGTTCATGAGCTTCTGAGCGGCCGGGACCGCGGCCACGCGCCGGAGTCCCATCTGCCTGCTACGGCCCTCAGCCGCTCACCGGCAGTACTTTTCCCGGAACTGCTCCGCCTGCGGTATCAGCGATTGCAGCGTCTGCATGCGGTTGGCGGGGTCGGGATGCGTGGATGCGAACTCGGGCGGACGTTCGCCACCGCCGATCTGCCCCATGCGCTCCCACAGCGGCACCGCTTCGTTGGGGTCGTAGCACGCGGCGGCGGCCAGCATCAGCCCGACTTCATCGGCCTGCGTTTCGTGGCTGCGGCCGTAAGGCAGCACGAACCCGTACTGCGCGCCCGCACCCAGCGCCGCCATCACCGCCTGCTGCTGTTGCGGGTCCATCCCGCCCACCGCCATGCCGGCCGCGACCTGGCCCATCTGCACCAGCTTCTGCTGCGCCATGCGCTGACTGCCATGGCGCAGCAGTGCGTGGGCGATCTCGTGGCCCATGACCACTGCCATGCCGTGCTCGTTCTCCACGACCGGCAGCAGGCCGGTGTAGACCGCCATCTTTCCGCCCGGCAGGCAGAACGCGTTGGCCTGGTCGGACTGGATGACCGCCACGTCCCACTGGAACGACTGGTAGTCGGTCGGTGCCGGCTGCTGGTGCAGCGCGGCCAGCTCGGCCGTGACTTCAGGTACGCGCTCCACCAGCCGCTGTGCGATCTCGCGCACCTGCTGGCTGACCTGTGCGTCGGCCGGCATCAGCGCGCCCTGCGCCTGCGCATCGCCCAGCACCTGGTCGAAGGCCTGGGCGCCCAACTGCACCTCCTCTTCCGGCGTGGCGCCGTAGCGCGCCTTCTCGCCGGTGTAGGGGTCGACCTTGGCGTTGCCGAACCACGACCACGCCGCATACCCCGCGAACAGGATGAGGATCCACCAGCGCATGCCACCAAAGCCCCGGCGGCGCCCACCTGCCGGCGCCTGCCTCCCCACCGATCCGATCCTCATCGCACCGCCCTCGTCAAATGGTTGATATCCGGCCGCCGTGCCGTCGCGCCGCAGAAGACCGCCCGACAACGCGGTGTCAGATCTCGCGGACCACACGGAATCCCACGCGGGCATTGGTCGTGTCGGCCGGACTGGCCACCCGCCACGCCGAACGCGTCTGCGCCGGTGAACTCGCCCATGATCCGCCCCTCACCACGCGCGTGCGGCAGCCCGGATTGACCCATGCCTGGCCGTCATCCGGCGCGCGCCGGTAGGAGTCGTGCCAGCAGTCGGCGACCCACTCGCTGACATTGCCGGCCATGTCGTGAAGGCCGAATGCACCCGGGCGGTAGGACTCCACCTTCGCCGGTCCCCACGCGCCGTCGCCGTAGCCCTCGAAGGCGTTCCGCCAACCCCGTCCGCTCGGTGAGCGGTCCAGCGCACCGGTGAAGTTGCCGGTGCGATCGGGCGGCGCGCCTTCGCCCCACGGGAACCGCGACGTACTGCCCGCCCGCAACGCGTACTCGAACTCGGCCTCGCTGGGCAGCCGGTAGCGCTCGCCCGTCTGCTCGGAAAGCCAGTCGGCGTACGCCATCGCATCCTGCGCGCTGACGTGGATGACCGGCATCGACGGGTCGGCACGGTCGCCGGTGTAATCGCTGCGCCAATCCACGTTGCTGCGCCGGACCAGGTTGCCACTGCGCTCGTCGTAGGCGGTGGAATAGCCGCGACGCGTGGCGCGCGGCTCGTACCCACTGGCGGCGACGAACCGCCCGAACTCGCCCACCGTGACTTCATGCCGGGCCACCGCCAGGCCACGGGGGAAGCGGATATTGCGCGCAGGCCGCTCGGCGTCCGTCGCATCGGCTTCCGCATCGGCGGCCCCCATCCTGAAGGCGCCATGCGGGATCACGACCAGCTCCGGCCCACGGCCGCCATTGCGCAGCGCATCGGTAAAGGCCTGCCCGGGACGGAACAGGCCGTAATGCGTCGCGAGGTCGATGCGGGTACGCAAGAGGACCGCGGCCGGGTCGCCCGGCGGCGCAATGCGCAGGAGCTCGGCGAGCGCCTCGCGTGCATCGCCCAGCCCATCCTCCCGCCCGAGCGCCGCCAACCCCGTGTCCCTCAGGTCGCCGATCCGCGCCGCGCGTAGACGTTCGATGCGGTCGCGTGCATGCGGAACCGTCTCGAAGTCGGGCCGCACCTTGGCCGCCGCCTGCAGCCATCGCTCGGCGCCGGCGAAATCATCGTCTTCGGCCGCCACTTCCGCGCGGCGGATCAACGCGCTTTCCGACGCCGCGATGCCCTGCATCGCGCGCACATCGCCGGGCCGCAGCTCCAGTGCCTCACGAAAGCGAGTCAGCGCACCGGCCTGCCCGTCCTCACCGATGCGGCCGTCATTGAGCGCCTCCTCTCCCAGCCGGTTGGCGCGCTGGGCCTGGTCGACGGTGTCCAGCCGGGACAGGTAGCGCACCACCGGCACGTGATCGGGTGCCACGGTGCGCGCGACCGCCCCGATCTCGTGCGCGGTGCGCAACGCGGCGGGATTGCGGTCGATCGCACCCAGCGCCGCATCGCCGCGCGCCACCAGCGCCGCGAGGGCGCGCTCCAGGCCCGCCTTGGCCTCCAGGTCGTCCGGGTCGTGGCGCGCGAGCGCCACATACAACGGCAGGGCCGATTGCGCGTCGTCGAACAGGCGTCCGGCATCCAGCGCTTCGGCCGCCTGCGTCCGCAGCGCATCGACACCGCCGTCAGCGACCGCCACCGGCGGCAGTGGCCACGGCGCCACGGGCGAGACCGCCTGATCCGCGCTGATCGTGACGATCGGCGCTCGCACCTGCGACTGCGCGGCCTCCGGCGCCTGCACGGGATCGCCCTGGCCGTTGCCGTCACGCCCACAGCCGGCCATCAGCACCGCCAGCGCGAGGCCCATCCAGACGATGGCAGTGGGGGATGGGCGCAAACGTCCTCCGGAGAACTGGGCCTGATGCACCGCGCGGCGTGCCGGACCACCGTGCGTGGACCGCCCCGTGACCGGCGCCGCCGGTCGGCCGGCCCGGCGAAAGTAGGCTATTGTCGCCCGCCCCGGCAACCTGCCCGTGAACCCCGGTGCCCCCTCCCGTGCCACGCTGGATCCAAGACCCCGCCGACCTCGTGGCGCGCTTCGCGACGCCGCCCGCCCGCATCGGGCTGGATACCGAGTTCATCCGTGAGCGCACGTACTGGCCGCAACTGGCGCTGGTGCAGATTTCGATCGAAACCGGTGACGGACTCGACATCCTGCTGGTCGACCCGCTGGTCCCGGGCATGGCCGACGCGCTGGCCACTGTGCTGACGGACACCCGCGTGCTCAAGGTGATGCACAGCCCCAGCGAGGACCTGGTCGCCTTCAAGCACGCCTGCGATGCGGTGCCGCGGCCGTTGTTCGACACACAGTTGGCGGCGGCCCTGGCCGGTATCGCCGGCGGCATGGGCTACCAGCGTCTGGTCGAGAGCGTCACCGGCATCGCGCTGGCGAAGGGCGAGACGCGTTCGGACTGGATGCGGCGGCCGCTGTCGCCGTCCCAGCTGGAGTACGCCGCCGACGACGTGCGCCATCTGTTCGAGCTGCACGACGTGCTGGAGGCCGACCTGGACCGCCTCGGCCGGCGCGCGTGGCTGGCCGAGGATGCGGAGCGCATCCTCGCCAATGCCGACAGCGACGATGTCGAGCGCTGGCCGCACCTCTCGCTGCGCAGCGCGCAGTTCCTCGACCTGGGTGCGCAGCGGCGACTGGTCCGCCTGTTGCGCTGGCGCGACCGGTACGCGCGCGACAACGACCGCCCGCGCACCTGGATCCTCGACAACGAGCTGGCGACTGCGATCGCGCGCGTGCCTCCCGCGGATATCGCCGCATTGCAGGCGCAGCTGGACGCGCACCCCAAGGCCCCGCGCAAGCTGGCCGACGCGATCTGGTCTGCGCTGCAGACGCCATTGGCCGACGAGGTGGACGCACCGGACGCCAGCGTGTCGGAGCGCCGCGACAAGCAGGCGCTGCGGCAGCTCCAGGACGCCGTCGCCGCCCGCAGTGCCGAATTGGGACTGCCGGACGGCGTGCTCGCCTCGCGCCGATGGCTGGAAGCGCTGCTGGACCAGGGCGAGTGGCCCGATGCGCTCGCCGGATGGCGGCGGGAGACGCTGGAGCCGCAGCTGGCCCCGTTGCTGCAACGCTAGCCCCGCCACACGTGTACACGGAGCGGCTTCGGCGGCAATCGGCACCCGGTCCACGCACCCACCCGCCGACTGCGGTTGAAGCTGCACCGGCACCCACCGCCCGGGCCGGGCTGGCGCCACCGCGGAGTGGCCGCTAGAATCCCAGCCCACGTGGGGCGGTAGCTCAGCTGGGAGAGCGTCGCGTTCGCAATGCGAAGGTCGGGAGTTCGATCCTCCTCCGCTCCACCAATCGAATACCGGAGGCCCCGGCGTCGCGCAGACGCCGGGGCTTTTCGTATGCGCGCTATGCTCGACCGCATGCCTGACGCCGTTGCCGTCCACCGCCTTTCCCGCCGCATTGCCGCCCCGTGCATCCTGGCCTCGGTGCTGGCCCTGCTGGTCTTCGCGGGCGCCGCGGCGGGCTCGCCGGCACGCTCCGACGCGACCCGTGCCGTACCGACGATTGCCGGTATGGACGACGCGGCGCGCTGGACCGCGGCGTACTGGATCGGACGCGCGCCGGAGGCCGACCGGCCCCTCGCCACGCCCGATGCGATCGCCCGCCAGAACGCGCGCCTGCTGCGCGAAGACCCCTCAATGCACGCGTTGGCCGCGCTGGGCCCCGAGCTGCAGGGCGCACAGGTGCGCGGTTGGATCGAGGCGGTCTCGCGCCGACCGGCCGCGGCGCGCTTCGATGCGTCCGGTCGCCGGCTGGCACCGCGGTCGCTCGACCGCCTGATCGACGCCCTCGCGCTGGACACGATCCCGGCCCGCCAGACCACGCGGTACGGCCTCGTCGTGCGCCGCGCGGCGTTGCGCACGTTCCCGACCGACCAGCGCGTGTTCAGCACGCCGGGCGACACCGACATCGACCGCTTCCAGGAGAGCGCCCTGTTCCCGGGCACGCCGGTGGTGATCGCACACGCCAGCCGCGACGGGCGATGGCTGTTTGTCGTCAGTCAGCGCTACGCGGCATGGATCGATACCCGCGACGTCGCCGAGGGCGACGCCGGGACGGTGCTGGCGTACGGCGCACGGGCGCCCTACCGCCTGGTGACGGGCGCGGCGGTGCATACCGCGTTCACCCCCGAGGCGCCGGCGGTGTCCGCCGTCCAGCTCGACATGGGCACCCGCGTGCCGCTGGCCGTCGCGCCGGCGCAGGGCCCGCTCAACGGCCAGCACCCCGCCAGCGGCCATGCGGTGGAACTGCCGGTGCGCGATGGTGCCGGACGCCTGGTGCTGCACCCGGCGCTGTTGCCCCGCAGCGCCGACACGGCCGATGGACCGTTGCCGCTGACACGCCGGCACCTGATCGGCCAGGCCTTCAAGTTCCTCGGTGAGCGCTACGGCTGGGGGCACGACTACAACGCGCGCGATTGCAGCGGCTTCGTGTCGGAGGTGTACGCCAGCATGGGGCTGGTGCTGCCGCGCAACACCGGTGACCAGGCCGGCAGCCCGGTGCTCGCCGTCGACCGACTTGGCGATGCGGTCCGCCGCGACGTCGCAATGGGCGCGCTGGAGGTGGGCGACCTGGTCTACGTCCCCGGCCACGTCATGATGGTCATCGGCCATGCCGACGGGGAACCGTTCGTGATCCATGACATCCACGGCGGCGGCCAACGCGGCACCGGTGGCGACGTCGTCCGCCTTGGCCTCAACGGTGTGGTCGTGACCTCGCTGCGCGGACTGGTGTTCGATGACGGCACGCCCTACGTCGATCGCGCGACCGCCATCGTGCGGCCGGCCGATGTCCGCTAACCCGCCTGCATCCGAGCCCACGACCATGCGACCGATGAACGCCGCCCCCCGTATCCGCACCCGATGGTTGATCACCGCAGCGGTTCTTGCGCTTGCCGCGTGCGCCGGGCGGCCCACGCCATCGCCGCGTCCCACGGCCGGATCGAACCAGCTGGTGCTGGTCACCACGCCCGGCTGGGACGCCAGCCAGGCCACGGTGCGCCGCTACGAACGCAGCGGAAACCGCTGGCAGCCCGTGGGCGCCGCCTGGCCTGCCATCATCGGTCGATCCGGCGCGGCATGGGGCCTGGGGCGGCATCCCGACGTGGCCGGTGCACCGGTCAAGCGCGAAGGCGACGGGCGCGCGCCGGCCGGCGTGTTCGCGATCGGCACCGCGTTCGGTTACGGCGAGACCGCCGACACCGCCCTGCCGTACGCGCCGATGACCGGCGGCGACTGGTGCATCGACGTACCCGGCTCCACGCTCTACAACCGCATCGTGAACGTGGACGAGGTGGGTGCCGCCGCGATCGAGGGATCGACCGAGCCGATGCGTCGCGACCTGCACAAGGATGGCGACGGGCGCTACGTGCAGGGCTTCGTGATCGAGCACAACACCGCCGCCGTGCCGCAGGGCGGCAGTTGCATCTTCGCCCACGTCTGGAAGACACCCGACACGCCCACCGCCGGTTGCACGGCAATGGACGCCGACCACATGCAGGCGCTGCTCGCCTGGCTCGACCCGGCGGCACGGCCACTGCTGGTGCTGCTACCCGAGGCCGAGCACGCCCGGTTCCACGCCGCCTGGGGTCTGCCCGCTCCCGCGGGCGACTGACCGGCTTCGCATTCCGCAACGCCCCCTCACTGATTGCCAGGAGTCCGCATGTCAAAGCCGCCCGCGTCGCCCGCACATCGGGTTCCCGCCGGAGTCGACCCGGCCACCGGGCTGGTCCGGGCGGTCGGCCGCTGGCAGATCGTCGGCCTGTCGATCAACGACGTGGTCGGCAGCGGCATCTACCTGCTGCCGGCTGCGGCCGCATTGCTGCTGGGCGGGGCCAGCCTGTGGGCGATCCTCGCCGCCGGTCTGGCGGTCACGCTGCTGGTGCTGTGCTACGCGCAGGCCTCGAGCCACTTCGACCAGCCAGGCGGCGCGTACCTGTACGCACGCGAGGCGTTCGGGCCGTTCGCGGGCTTCCTCACCGGCTGGATGACGCTGATCACGCGCGTCACCGTGGCCGCGGCGCTCAGCAACGGGCTGGCACTGGCGGTGTCGCTGTTCTGGCCGTGGGCGGCCAGCGGGATGGGCCACGCGGCCATCGTGGTGGGTTCGCTCGGCCTGCTCACCTGGATCAACCTGGTGGGCGTTCGCACCGCGGCGCGAGCGGGCGTCGCCCTGACCATCGCCAAGCTGCTGCCGCTGCTGTTCTTCGTGGTCGTCGGCCTGGCCTACATGGACTGGTCCGCCGTGCGGCTGGACGGCCTGCCCCTGGACGAGCCGGCGCGCCTGGGCGAGGCCGCGCTGCTGCTGCTGTTCGCCTACGCCGGGTTCGAGAACACCCCGGCCGCGGCCGGCGAGTACCGCGACCCGCGCCGCGACGTGCCATTCGCGCTGGTCGCGATGATCGCGCTGGTCACCGCGCTGTACGTGCTGGTGCAGCTGGTGGCGCAGGGCACGCTGCCGACCCTGTCACAGTCGGAGACGCCGCTGGCCGAGGCCGCCGCCGGGTTTGCCGGGAACGGCGCGGCCCTGCTGCTGACCGTCGGCGCGGCCATCTCGATCCTCGGCACCAACTTCAACACCATGCTGTTCGGGCCGCGCTACATGTACGCGCTGGCGATGGACGGCTACCTGCCGCGCGGTCTTGCGCGCCTGCACCCGCGCTGGCGCACGCCCGTGGTGGCGATCGTGCTGCAGGCGGCACTGGCCGTGCTGCTGGCGCTGACAGGGTCGTTCGTGCAATTGGCGCTGCTGTCGGTCATCGCGCGGCTGTTCGCCTACGTGGCCACCGCATGCGCGGCGATCGCGCTGCAGCGCCGGCACCCGGACCGCCCGGGCGCGCTGCGCCTGCCCGGCGGGCCATTGATTCCTGTTGCCGCGATCGTCCTGTCGCTGGCGCTGCTGGCCAGCGCCAGCGTGGGCAACCTGCTGATGGGCGGTGCGGCGCTGGCCTTGGGCGCGGTGGTCTATGCGTTCCGGCGGCCGCCCTTGGTCGACCCCGCAGCGCCGTAGGAGGGGTCGACCAACGCAATACCCATCAACCGGGACGCTTGGCACCTCCAAAACCGCCTCGGGTCCTGCGCCCCGGCCGCGACGCCAGGCTGACGGATGGAAGCGGTGGGTATCCCGCAGCTCCACCCACCCGGCGCCTTGATTGCGGGGCCGATTGGCCCCCGACACCGCCCCCATGCGAAAATCCCGGGGCTGACCGGGTCCGTCCCGGCCACGGCCCCGTAGCTCAGCTGGATAGAGCATCCCCCTCCTAAGGGGAAGGTCACACG
Source organism: uncultured Lysobacter sp. (assembly GCA_966210725.1). Taxonomy (GTDB): domain Bacteria; phylum Pseudomonadota; class Gammaproteobacteria; order Xanthomonadales; family Xanthomonadaceae; genus Lysobacter_C. The sequence continues at coordinate 9,717 of CBIHLN010000044.1, forward strand.
TTCGAATCGTGTCGGGGTCGCCACAGAGCAGGAGCGGGCAGAGGCGCGGTCCGGGGGCAGTGCAGCGGCTTCAGGGCCCGGCCTCTCCCATCCGCATCTCGCCACCCGCTTCCGCACCGCCCTCGTCCGCGCAGCGTTCCCGCGCGGCGCAATCCCAAGGAGTAGTCCCCCGATGACCCATCCCGTCCTCACCGCCCTCGGCCTGACCGGCACCGAATCCGGCACCTACCTCGGCAATGGCGAATGGGCCAGGACCGCCGACGCCGGCATCCTGGAGCCGATCAACCCGACCGACGGCGAGGTGCTGGCGCGGGTGCAGGCCTCGTCGAAGGACGACTACGAGACCATCCTCGAGCGCGCGCAGGCCGCCTTCAAGGTGTGGCGCACCACCCCGGCGCCGCGCCGCGGCGAGGCGATCCGCCTGTGCGCCGACGCGCTGCGCACCCACAAGGACGCGCTGGGTTCGCTGGTCGCGCTGGAGATGGGCAAGTCCAAGCCCGAGGGCGACGGCGAGGTGCAGGAGATGATCGACATCGGCGAATTCGCCGTCGGCCTCTCGCGCCAGCTGTACGGCCTGACGATGCATTCCGAGCGCCCCGGCCACCGCATGTACGAGCAGTGGCATCCGCTGGGCATCGTCGGGATCATCTCGGCGTTCAACTTCCCGGTCGCGGTGTGGGCATGGAACGCGTTCGTCGCCGGCGTGTGCGGCGACATTTGCATCTGGAAGCCCTCGCCCAAGACGCCGCTGTCGGCGATCGCCTCGATGAAGATCTGCAACGAGGCGCTGCAGAAGGCCGGCTTCCCGGACATCTTCTTCCTGTTCAACGATGCCGGCACCGACCTGGCGCAGGAGTTCGTCGACGACAAGCGCGTCGCGCTGGTCAGCTTCACCGGATCCACCAAGGTCGGCCGCCACGTCGGTGAGCGCGTCGCGCGTCGCATGGGCCGCTCGCTGCTGGAGCTGGGCGGCAACAACGCGATGATCGTCGACAAGTCCGCCGACATGAAGCTGGCGATCCCGGCGATCGTGTTCGGCGCCGTCGGCACCGCCGGCCAGCGCTGCACCACCACGCGCCGCGTCTTCATCCACGAGGCGGTCTACGACGACGTGCTGGCCAAGCTGGTGGCCGCGTACAAGCAGGTCGAGGGCAAGATCGGCGACCCGACCGACCCGAAGAACCTGATGGGCCCGCTCAACAGCGCCGATGGCGTGCAGGCCTACCTGGACGCGGTCGAGAAGGCCAAGGCCGCGGGCGGCACGGTCGAGACCGGCGGCGCGCGCGTCGACCGCAAGGGCAATTTCGTGCTGCCGACGATCGTCACCGGCCTCTCCAACGATGCCGAGGTCGTGCAGACCGAGACCTTTGCGCCGATCCTCTACGTGATGAAGTACAGCACGCTGGACGAGGCCATCGACATGCAGAACGCCGTGCCGCAGGGCCTGTCCTCGGCCTGCTTCACCACCGACCTGCGCCAGGCCGAGGCGTTCCTGTCGGCGGCCGGCAGCGACTGCGGCATCGCCAACGTCAACATCGGCACGTCCGGTGCGGAGATCGGCGGTGCCTTCGGTGGCGAGAAGGAAACCGGCGGCGGACGCGAGTCGGGCTCGGATGCGTGGAAGGCGTACATGCGCCGCCAGACCAATACGATCAACTACTCCAACGACCTGCCGCTGGCCCAGGGCATCAAGTTCGACCTGTAACCCGCCGCGGAGCCCGGTGACATGAACACCCCCGTCCCACGCACCAGCACGGCCGCGGTCATCAGCCTCGTGTTCGGCATCCTGTCGTGGTTCGCGCTGCCCCTGGTGGGCGGCGTAGTGGCGGTGGTCACCGGGCACGTGGCGCGCGGGGAGATCCGCCGCGGCGCCGGCACGGTCGACGGCGATGCGCTCGCCGTCGCCGGGCTGGTGCTGGGCTGGACCAACCTGCTGGTCGCGGTGCTGACGGTGATGGTGTTCCTGGTGTTCTTCGGCGGACTCGCCTGGCTGAGCTGGATGACGCACTGACCGCATGTACAAGCTGGCGCGCCCGTTCCTGTTCAACTTCGATGCCGAGCGCGCCCACGGGCTGGGCCTGCGTGCGCTGGAACTCGCCTACCGAACGGGCATCAACCCGCTGGTCGGCCGGCCGCCCGAGCCCTTGCCCACCAGTGCATTCGGGCTGGACTTCCCCAACCCGGTCGGCCTGGCCGCCGGGCTGGACAAGAACGGCGAGCACATCGACGCCCTGCTCTCGCTGGGCTTCGGGTTCGTCGAGGTCGGTACGGTCACGCCAAAGGCGCAGCCCGGCAATCCCAAGCCGCGCATGTTCCGCCTGCCCGAGCACCAGGCCGTCATCAACCGGCTGGGCTTCAACAACGCCGGCGTCGATGCGCTGGTGCGCAACGTCGAGCGCGCGCGCCGCCCGGGTGGCGGCCTGCTGGGCATCAACATCGGCAAGAACAAGGACACGCCCAACGAGATCGCCGACGGCGATTACATGTACTGCCTGGCGCGCGTGTACCCGCTGGCCGACTACATCACCGTCAACATTTCCTCACCCAATACCGCCGGCCTGCGCGAGCTGCAGGAAGAGCAACTGCTGCGCCGCCTGATCGGCACGCTGCGCGAGGAGCAGGAGCGCCTGGGCGCCAAGCACGGCAAACGCGTGCCGATGCTGGTCAAGATCGCGCCGGACCTGTCGGACGACGACATCCAGGCCTGCGCGCGCGTGCTGGCCGAGCTCGAGGTGGACGGCGTGATCGCCACCAACACCACCGTGTCGCGCCTGCCGGTCGAAGGCGCGCGCCACGCCGAGGAGCCGGGTGGCCTTTCGGGCCGCCCGCTGATGGGCCAGTCCACCACCGTGCTGCGGATGATGCGCACGCGCCTGCCAGAGGCCATTCCGCTGGTGGGCGTGGGCGGCATCCTGTCGGGTGCCGACGCGGTCACCAAGATGGCCGCGGGTGCGAACCTGGTACAGCTGTACACCGGCCTGGTGTATCGCGGGCCGGAGCTGGTGCACGAGTGCGTGGAGGCCATCCGCCGCCGCAAGTTCGCCCCCAGCCGCGGCAACATGCCGCCGACGGTCTGAGCAGCCGCGCGTGACCCGACTGCACCGGACCCACGCCGCATGAGCGACGCCGTCCGCATCGTCCGCGATGCCCCGCTGACCCACCGCAACACCTTCGGCGTGCCTGCGCGCGCGTCGCTGCTGGCCGAAGTGGCCGACTCGCGCGTGCTGCCGGACGTGCTGGCCGCCGACGGCTTCGCCGGCACCACGCCGCTGCTGGTCGGCGGTGGCAGCAACCTGCTGTTCGCCGGCGACCCGGACGTGCCGGTGCTCGTGCTGACCGGCGATACGGTTTCGGTGGTGTCCGACGATGGCACCGACGTCGTGCTGCGGGCCGAAGCCGGTGCGAACTGGCATGGCTTCGTGATGGAGACGTTGACGCGCGGGCTCGGCGGCATCGAGAACCTGGCGCTCATCCCCGGCACGGTCGGTGCCGCGCCGATCCAGAACATCGGCGCGTACGGCGTGGAAGTGTGCGAGCGCATCCACGCCGTCGAAGCGTACGAACCGGCAATCGGCGCGTGGCACCGCCTGCCCGCGGAGGATTGCGGCTTCGGCTACCGCGACAGCCTGTTCAAGCGCCAACCCGACCGCTTCATCGTCACGGCGGTGGAGTTCCTCCTGTCGCGGCAGGCGCAGGTGCGGGTCGACTACGCAGGACTGGGTGATGCCCTCGCCGCCGCGGGCCTCGCCGCGCCGACCCCGTGGCAGGTGGCCGACGCCGTCACCGCGATCCGCCGCAGCAAGCTGCCCGACCCCGCCGTGCTGGGCAACGCCGGCAGCTTCTTCAAGAACCCCATCGTGCCGGCCGCGCAGGCCGAGGCGTTGCGCGAGGCGCACCCGCGGCTGCCTGTGTTCCCGGTGGCGCCCTTCCCCGCCGACGCGCTCGCTCACGGCGAATCGCCGCACGGCCCGCGCAGCAAGCTGTCGGCGGCCTGGCTGATCGATGCCTGCGGCTGGAAGGGGCACCGCCGCGGCGATGCGGGCGTGGCGGCCTCGCACGCGCTTGTTCTGGTGAACCATGATGCTGCCACCGGCGCGGAGTTGCTGGGCCTTGCGCGCGACATCGCCGCCTCGGTGCAGGACCGGTTCGGCGTGGCGCTGGAACCGGAGCCGCGGGTCGTCGGCGCACGCTGGTGAGTCTGATATCGCCGCGCCCGTGCCCATGACCGTCCACACCCGCGCCGCGCTGCTGATGCTGGGCAGCACCGCGTTCTTCGCCTTCATGGTGATCGCGATCCGGTTGGCGTCGGAGACGCTGCACACGTTCGAGATCGCGTTCTTCCGCAACTTCTTCGGCCTGGTCGCGGCGCTGCCGCTGCTGCTGCACCACGGCCCGGGCCTGCTGCGCACGCAGCAACTGCCGCGCTACTTCATCCGCTGCCTGATCGGCGTGGTGTCGATGTTCTGCGGCTTCTGGGCCATCGGCCACCTGCCGCTGGCGCAGGCCGTTTCGCTGTCGTACTCGACGCCACTGTTCGTGACGATTGCCGCCGTCATCTGGCTGGGCGAGCAGGTGCGCATGCGCCGCTGGGCGGCGGTCATCGTGGGTTTCATCGGCGTGCTGGTGATCGTGCGGCCGGGCACCGCGGGCTTCACCATGGGCAGCCTGGTGGCGGTATCGGCCGCGGTGCTCAGCGGCATCGTCGCCATCCAGATCAAGCAGCTCTCGCGCACCGAGCCGGCCGACCGCATCGTCATCCTGACCACGCTGTTCTGGGTGCCGATGTCGCTGCTGCCGGCCGTGGCCGTCTGGGAGTGGCCACAGGGCATCACCTGGTTGTGGGTGGTTGCCGCCGGCGTGCTGGGCACGGGCGGGCATATGCTGTGGACGCGTGCGCTCAAGCTGGGCGATGTCTCGGCCCTGACGCCCATCAGCTTCATGCAGTTGCCGATCGTGGCGACCCTCGGCTTCGTCCTGTTCGGCGAGGCCGTGGACCGCTGGACCGTGACCGGCGCCGGCATCATCTTCGCCGCCAACGCCTATATCGCCCATCGCGAAGCGCAGCTGGCGCGCCGGGCCGCCACGCAGGCGCCGGTCGAGGCCGCCAAGCCGGGCGAGTAGCGCCGGTTACACGTCCTCGGGGTCATCCACCGACGCGTCGGGCCGCTCCCACGGGTGCCGGCGGTGATGGAACACCATGAGGAACGCCGCCACCGTCCATGCCCAGGCCGCGGTCCAGCCGGCGAGGATGTCCGACGGGAAGTGGACGCCGAGGTACACGCGCGACGCGCCGACCAGTACCGCGAAAGCGCCGGCGACCGCGAGCACCGGCCAGCGCCAGCGCGTTCGCCACATCAGCAGGATGGCCACCGCCGCCAGCGTCATCGACCCCATCGCGTGGCCGGACGGGAAGCTGTAGGTGTCTTCCGGCAACAGCGACATCCAGAGGTCAGGGCGCTCGCGTGCGTACAGCTGCTTGGTCGCCATGTTCAGCAGGGCCGAGCCGCCCAGCGCCACGCCGGCAAACAGGCCCTCGCGCATCCGCCCTTTCCACGCCAGCGCCAGCACCAGCACCACGTCGAACGGCACCACGAACCACTCGTAGCCCAGGTGCGTGACGACCGAGAAGAAGCGGTCGGCGTCGGGCGAGGCCATCGCCCGGGCCCAGTGCAGCAGCGGCGCATCGAAGGCGAAGGAATCGCCATCCTCGACCTCGTCGGCCAGTTCCGCGAAGCCCCACAGCGGCAGCAGCAGCGCGACGAATACCAGCAGCAGCCTGCGCCAGTAGCGGCGCAGGAAATTCAGGCCGAACCGGCCTTCGACCAGGAACGTCCAGAGCTTGAGGTGGAAGGCGCTGCGGACCGGCCCTTCGTGGCCGCGGTCAGCCGGTGCCCCGGGCGGCGTACTTTCGTTCGACATAGTCATCGATCAGCGCAACGAATTCGCTGGCGATGTTCTCACCCCGCAGGGTGACGGTCTTTTCACCGTCCTCGAACACCGGTGCCGACGGCGCCTCGCCCGTGCCCGGCAGCGAGATGCCGATATTGGCGTGGCGCGATTCGCCCGGGCCGTTGACCACGCAGCCCATCACCGCGAGCGTCAGGTTCTCCGCACCGGGATGGCTGACCTTCCACTCAGGCATCTTCGCGCGCACGTGGGACTGCACCCGCTGCGCGAGCTCCTGGAAGAACGTGCTGGTGGTGCGCCCGCAGCCAGGGCAGGCCGTCACCATCGGCGTGAACGCGCGCAGGCCCATGGTCTGCAGCAGCTCCTGCGCAACGATGACCTCATGCGTACGTGACTGGCCGGGTTCGGGCGTAAGCGAAATGCGGATCGTGTCGCCGATGCCTTCCTGCAGCAGCACGCCCAGCGCGGCGCTGGAGGCGACGATGCCCTTGCTGCCGATGCCGGCCTCGGTCAGGCCCAGGTGCAGCGCGTAATCACCGCGGGTGGCGAGCTCGCGGTACACCGCGATCAGCTCCTGCACGCCGCTGACCTTGGCGCTGAGCACGATGCGGTCGGCCGGCAGGCCCAGCTCGACGGCACGGTCGGCCGAGTCGAGCGCGGAGCGGATGAGCGCCTCGCGCAGCACGCGCCCGGCATCCCAGGGCTCGGCACGCGCGTGGTTCTCGTCCATCAACTGCGCGGCCAGCGCCTGGTCGAGCGAACCCCAGTTGGCACCGATGCGGACCGGCTTGCCGTGGCGGATCGCCAGTTCGATCAGCGTGGCGAACTGGCTGTCCTTCTTCTTGCCGAACCCGACGTTGCCGGGGTTGATACGGTACTTGGCCAGCACCTCGGCGCACGCCGGTTCCGCGGTCAGCAACTGGTGGCCGTTGTAATGGAAATCGCCGATCAGCGGCACCGACACGCCCATCATCGCCAGCCGGTCGACGATGCGCGGCACCGCGGCGGCGGCCTCGGCGGTATTGACGGTGATGCGCACCATCTCCGAGCCCGCGCGCCACAACTCGGCCACCTGCTGGGCCGTGCCGGCAACGTCGGCGGTGTCGGTGTTGGTCATCGACTGCACGACCACCGGCGCGCCGCCACCCACCTGTACGCCACCGATCTCCACGCCCCGCGTGATGCGGCGTGGCAGGGGGCCGTAGGGCGGGATCGAACATGGCGGCGCGGCGTCGAAATTCATCCGCGCATTGTACCGCCGCGCCCCGCGCCTCCTGTAGGAGCGGCTTCAGCCGCGATCGTCCCGCAGCCGGCCTCGATGCCCGCCCCTTCCCACGGAACGTGACCCGCCCTGTGCCGTGGGGTACGGTATCCAGCCGCCGGCGCCCCTCCCCGATGACCCGCGACGACCCCAATGCCGTCCTGACCCCCAGCCAGCTCAACACGCTGGCGCGCGACCTGCTGGAAGGCAGCTTCCCGGCGGTGTGGGTCGAGGCTGAGCTCGGCAACGTGGCGCGGCCGGCTTCGGGGCACCTCTACCTGACGCTGAAGGACGCCCGCGCCCAGGTGCGAGCGGCGATGTTCAAACCCAAGAGCACGTGGCTGAAGTTCCAGCCGCGCGAGGGCATGCGCGTGCTCGTGCGCGGCCGGCTCACGCTGTACGAGGCGCGCGGCGAGTACCAGATGGTGCTCGACCACATGGAGGAGGCCGGCGAAGGCGCATTGCGCCGCGCGTTCGAGGAGATGAAGGCCCGGCTGGCGGCGGAGGGGTTGTTCGACGACGGCCGCAAGCGCCCCCTGCCCTTGCATGCTCGGCGGATCGCGGTGATCACCTCGCCCACCGGCGCGGCGGTACGCGACGTATTGAGCGTGCTGGCGCGCCGCTTCCCCCTGGTGGAGGTCGACGTGCTGCCGGTCCCGGTGCAGGGCGACGCGGCGGCCGCCCAGATCCGCGACATGCTGCTGCGGGCCGATGCCTGCGGCCGCTACGACGTCATCGTGCTGGCGCGCGGCGGCGGCTCGCTGGAGGACCTGTGGGCGTTCAACGACGAGGCGCTCGCGCGTGCCGTTGCGGGCTGCGGCGTGCCGGTCGTCTCGGCTGTCGGCCACGAGACCGACTTCTCGCTGACGGATTTCGCGGCCGACCTGCGCGCACCGACACCCTCGGTCGCCGCCGAACTGCTGGTGCCCAGCCGCGATGACCTGCTCGCGCGGCTGCGCGTGCTGCACGGCCGCATGCGAACGCTGCAGGCGCACGGGCTGCAGCGCGCCATCCAGGCGGCCGACCGCGCCGCGTTGCGGCTCAACGCCTTGCGGCCGCAGGCGCGGCTGCAGCTGCTGGCCCGGCGCCAGGACGAGGCGCTGCGCCGTCTGCATGCCGCGTGGCGAACCCGCGCCGAGCGCGACCGGTCCCGCCTGCGCCATGCCGATGCCGTGCTGCGCGCGGCCCATCCGCGCCGGCACCTGGCGCAACTGCGTGAGCGCCTCGCCTCGCTCGCGCCACGGCCGCAGGCCTGCATCGCGCGGCGCCTGGGCCACGAGGCGCTGCGGCTGCGTGCGGTGGCACGTTCGCTGGAAGCGGTCAGCCCGCTCGCGACCGTGGCGCGCGGGTACTCGATCGTCAGGCACGACTCCGGCCGGGTGGTGCGCAGCGTGCTCGATACGGCACCGGGCGACGCCCTCGAGGCGCGCGTGACGGACGGCTGGCTGCGGGTGCGGGTCGAAGGCTCGCGGCCTTCATGAGTGCACAAGCACGTGCCTTCGGCCGGGACCGCGTCCCCAGCCGGCTGTAGGAGCGGCTTCAGGCGCGATCGACACCCGCCCGCTGCAGGGGCGGGCCGAGCGACGTTTAACTCAACGCTCTGACTGTCCAAACCCGCACGCGATACGGGACCGCGCTGGATCTCGACTGCATCGTTCCGGCAGGTGCGGATCGCGGCTGAAGCCGCTCCTACAGGCGCTTCGGTCGGGCGCATCCATGCATCACGGGATGCACGTGACCCTGCGTTAACCCGACCTGCGCAAGCCTGCACGCCGGAGGACGCCGATGCCCACGCTCAAGAAAACCTACCCGTACTACCTCGCCAACCGGTCCGTCGCCGCCAACACCGACCTGGAGGTCCGCGACAAGTACAGCGGCAAGCGCGTGACCCGGGTGGCGATGGCCGACGCGGCCGCCGTCCGCAAGGCGATCGTTGCCGCGCACAAGGCGCGGGGCGCGATGGCGGCGTTTCCGCCGCATGCGCGGCGCGACGTGCTGGAGCATTGCGTCATGCGCTTCGAGGCGCGCCAGGAGGAGCTGGCCATAGCCCTGTGCATCGAGGCCGGCAAGCCGATCAACGATGCGCGCGGTGAAGTCACCCGACTGATCGATACCTTCCGCATCGCCGCCGGCGAGGCCACCCGGATCGGCGGCGAGGTACTGGAACTGGCGATCAGCGCGCGCACCGACGGCTACCGCGGCATGACCCGGCGCGTGCCGATCGGCGTGTGCAGCTTCATCACCCCGTTCAACTTCCCGCTTAACCTCGTGGCGCACAAGGTCGCGCCGGCGATCGCCGCCGGCTGCCCGTTCGTGCTGAAGCCGGCGGCCAAGACACCGGTGGGTGCGCTGATCATTGCCGAGGTGCTCGCGGAGACGGACCTGCCCAAGGGCGCGTTCTCGGTGATGCCCTGCTCCAACGAGGACGCTGCGCAACTGATCGAGGACGAACGCATTGCGTTGCTGAGCTTCACCGGTGGCCTGGTGGGCTGGGACCTGAAGGCCCGCGCGGGCCGCAAGAAGGTCACGCTGGAACTCGGCGGCAACGCGGCCTGCATCGTCGACGCCGACCCGGGCGCCCCGCTGGACCACGTGGTGGAGCGGCTGGTCTTCGGCGGCTATTACCAGAGCGGCCAGAGCTGCATCAGCGTGCAGCGCATCTACGCCCATGCCGACATCCACGACACGCTGCGTCGCAAGCTGAAGGCCGCGGTCGCGAAGCTGCGGATGGGCAACCCGCGCGAGGAGTCGACCTTCATCGGCCCGATGATCGACGAGGACGCCGCGAAGCGCGTGGAAAGCTGGATCGCCTCGGCGCGCAAGGCCGGTGCGAAGGTGCTGGTGGGCGGCCCGCGTGAAGGCAACCTGCTTCCCGCGGCATTGCTGGAAAAGGTGCCGCGCGATGCCGACCTTTACCGCAAGGAGGCCTTCGGCCCGGTGGCCCTGATCGAGCCCTTCGACGATTTCGACGCGGCCATCGACGCCGTCAACGACAGCGAGTTCGGGCTGCAGGCCGGTGTGTTCACCGGACGGCTCGACCATGCCATGCGCGCCTGGGACCGGCTGGAGGTCGGCGGTGTGGTCGTCGGCGACGTGCCGAGCTTCCGCGTCGACAACATGCCCTATGGAGGCATCAAGCAGTCCGGGCTGGGCCGCGAGGGCGTGCGCTGCGCGATCGAGGACATGACCGAGCCGCGGTTGCTGGTGATCCGCGACACCTCGAACACGTAAGGCGCCCGGCGCTCCAGGCATCCGGGTGCGTGCCGCCCGTCCGGGTCCCGGCTGGGGCGAAGCGCCGCCTAGCGCGCCAGGTCCGCCACGTCGTGCACCGGGGCCAGTGATTCGGCCGGCCGACCGAACAGGTAGCCCTGCCCGTGGGCGCACCCGAGCTCGCGCAGCGCGACACGCTGGGCCTCGGTCTCGACGCCCTCGCCAATGGTGTGGATGCCCAGCGTGCCGGCCAGCGCCTGGATCGCGCGCACCACCGCCACCGCCTCGGGTCGGCTGTCGCCGGTCAGGCCGGCGACGAAGCTCTGGTCGATCTTCAGGCACTCGATCGGGAACCGGTGCAGGTA
>CBIHLN010000045.1:0-19744 GCA_966210725.1 uncultured Lysobacter sp.
CGCTGGACGAGCCGCTGCCGTACTGAGAGGCCACGGCTGCGACATCCCCGCCCCGGCATGCAGGGGCGGGTTGGGGAGGGGTGCTTCCGACGGGTCGGACCTCCAATGACGCGTTGAGGTGCGGCCTCCCTGGGGCTCTCCGCTCCACAACCCTGCCGCCGTCGTTCAGCGAAGGCGCGCGAAACGGAGCGCCGCAGCCTCAGCGCAAAGTCACTTCGGCCGGCAGCCGGTCGATACGCAGCTCCCCATCAATCCAGGCCGCTTCGCCGCTCGTGACGTTGACCTCGCCACCCCACTCGCCCGGCAGCTGCACCACCACGCCACCGCCCGGCACCCGCAGCCCCTCACCGATCGACAGCCGCAGCGAACCGTCGGCACCGCGCTGCAGCCGGTAGTCGAGTTCGCCGTACGGCGTGCGCAGGCCGTCGACGGCGACGCCCTCGCCCGCCAGCCAGTCCTGCGGGACGCCGGCGGCCAACACGAGCGCGTCGTCATGTGCGCCGTCCTCGCCGTCGCGCACGTACGCGAACATCTCCAGCGCCGAGCGCACATAGTCCGACTCGACCCAGGCATGCGGCAGGTCGCCGACGAAGAAGGGCGTTCGCGGCGTGCGCGACACGACCTCGGCCCACTGGTTCCAGCCGCGCGGCTGCTGGTCGCCGAAAAAGAAGTCCAGCGCCTCGTGGGCACGGTCGCGCCAGCCCAGGCGCACGAACGCACCGACGTTGCGCAGTTCGTAGGGCGTGTAGTCCTTCCACTCGCGCGTGCCCTCGCGGCGTGCCACGAACTTGCGCCAGTAGCGCTGGAACGTGGCATCGAGCAGGTCCTGCGGGAGCCACGCCTGCTCGCCCCCCGGCGCCAACGCGATGGTCGTCGATGTCGGGTCGAAGTCGCCCAGCTCTGCCGCGCCCGGCAGGTAGTCGATGCCGTGCTGCGCCGTGGCCGCGCGCAGCGAGGCCGCGAGGTCGCTCCGGAACTGGTCGCGCGACGCGGCGAAGCGCGCAGCGTCCGCGTCGCGACCCAGCCATTCCGCAACCTGCACCGCGTCCTTGTACCCGCGCAGCGTCCAGAAGTTGTCCCAGTACGAGTGCATCGGCTTGGCCGAGTAGCCCTCGTGGCTGATCGACGCCGGCATCATCCCGTAGAAGGCGGGATTGAGCGCCCGGTTCGCCTCCGTCCGCTCGCTCGACCGCAGCTCATCCATGTAGGCCACCGCGCCGGCGACATGCGGCCACATGGCATGCAGCAGCTCGCGGTCGCGGGTATAGCGGTAGATCTCGGCGACGGTGTAGACCAGTTCGCCGTGGCTGTCGTTCTCCGGCACCGGGTCGCTGCCGCGGTCGTCCACGCAACACGGCACCTTGCCGTTGTCGAACTGGTAAGGCGCATACCAACGCAGGAACGCCTCGGCGACGTCCTCGCGTCCCAGCCGCAGCAGCCCCTCGGCGATCATCGCGCCGTCGCGGATCCACGCCCGCGAGTACGAGCGCGTGCCCGGCTGCAGCCGCGGCCCCTCGCGGCTGATCAGCATGTGCGCCAGCGCCGTGCGTAGCGTGTCGACCAGCTTGCGACCCTCCTCGGGCACGTCGATGCGGACGCGGTCGAGCCGCTCGTGCCAGTCGGCGGCCACCGATGCCTGCGCCGCCACCGCGTCCAACGGCCGTTCGTCGAGAGCGCCGGTCAGCGGTGCGTGCCAAGCGAACTCCCGCGTCTCGCCGGGTGCCAGCCGCAGGCGGTAGCGCCATGCGCCCGAGGCCAGGCCGGTGGCGTCGTCCACGCGGCTGTCGAGCGCGCTGTCGGGTGCGTCCAGCCGGTCCAGCGGCAGCCCGCTGTCGAAGGCGCTGGCGAACGCGGCGTCGGCCGGCGCGGCCATGCGGACGCGGGGCGCGCCGTCGACCGTGGCCTCCAGCGTGCCGACCTCCAGCGCGTGGATCGGGCTGACGCCGCCCAACGTGCTCAGGAACTGCGTCGGCGGGTTGACCTGCAGCGGGCGCACCATCAGCACCAGCTCGAAGTCGCGCGCGGCATCGCCGGTGTTCTCGAGCCGGTAGCGCGTGACCAGGCGCGAGTGCGCCGGGGTGCCTTGCGCGAACGCGGTGGCATCGAGTGCGAACGCCGCGTGCTTCCAGTGCACCGTCGGAATCGGCAGGTACCCGTCCTGCAGCGACTGTCGAGACTCGACGTCGGCCCACGTGACCGGCCCGCCGTCGACCAGCACGAACGGCTCGATGCTGAAGCCGCCGCGCGCGACCTCCACCGCGCCGTCCTCACCCACCAGCCCCTGCTCGGTGCCCCCGTCGATGCCGACCACCGTCCAGTAGGGCTGCTCGCCGGTGAATCCGCGCGGGTAATGGCCACGCGGTGCAGCGGCCGCCACGGAGCGCACGAAGTCGTTGGGCGTCGCGGCAAAGGCCAGCGGTTCGACCACGACCTCGGCCAGGCCGAACGTGTCGCCCTCGCCCGCTTCCAGCACCAGCCGGACGTGCCGCGCTTCCGACTCGGGCAGCGCAATGAGGTCCTGCCGGCCGTTGCCGGCGACAACCCTACGCGCCGGGCGCCATGCCTGCCCGTCGTCCGACAGCTCGACCCGGTACGCCGTCGCGCCCTGTCCGTCGTGCCAGTCCAGGCGCAGCCCGCCGAATTCGCGCAGGCGCCCGAGGTCGAGTTCAAGCGTGACCGGCGCTTTGGCGGAGGCGCGCCACGCCGTGGCCGCATCGCCGTCGACCGCGCGTGTAGCGCCGTCCGCACCTGCGCCAGCCGAGGTCGCCACCGGGCGCGGCGCGGGCGTATCCGGCAGCCGCCGCTGACTGAAGGTCAGGGTGTCGAAACACACCGACCCCGCACCGCCGGCGCTGTTGTAGACGGTGAACTCGAGCCTGGCGCTGCGACGCAGCGTCGGGTCCTCGGCCGGTCCCCACGCGCGGCTGATATGCCGCTTGCGGTGGGTCACCGTCGTCCAGTCGCGCGGGAAGTCGACACGTGTGCGATTGACCCACCAGACGTTGTCGCCACTGGCGTCGACCAGCTTGAACTGCAGGTCGTTGGCCGGCGACTGACCGCGCAACCGGTAATCGAAACGGTAGTCGAAGCCATCGCCCGCCGGATACTCGAGCGGCAGGTCACGCTGGATACCGGCATACCCCGAGACGCCGTTGAAGTCGTAGTCCAGGCACAGCGCGCCGCCCTCGTGGCCCGGCGCCTTCCGGATGGTTCCGCTGACCTGGTCGGAGGTGACGACGCGCCAGGGCGAGGCCTCGTCGAATTCATCCAGCACTCGGGTTTCGGGCTGCGCCCATGCCATGCCCGGAACCAGAAGGATCGACCACCACCACGCCGCATTTCCCATCGCTATCAGCCCTTGACGCTGCCCAGCAGCAGCCCCTGCATGTAGTAGCGCTGCAGCACCAGGAACAGCAGCAGCACCGGCAGCACGGTGACCACCGAGCCGGCCATCATCAGTTCGTTGTCCTGCACGTGCTCGCGCGACAGCGTCGCCAGCGCGACCGGCAACGTGTGCAGGCCCTGGTCGCTGAGCACGATCAACGGCCACATGAAGTCGTTCCACGACGCCATGAAGGTGAAGATCGCCAGCGTCACGAGGATCGGTTTGAGCGCCGGCAGCACGATCTGGAAGAAGATCCGCGCCTCGCCCGCGCCGTCGATGCGCGCGGCCTCCAGCAGCTCGTCTGGGATCGAGCGTGCGTACTGCCGCACCAGGAAGATGCCGAACACCGCCGCCATGCCCGGCACCACGGCGCCGGCGTAGGTGTTCACCAGGCCCAGCTCCTTGAGCATCAGGAACAGCGGCATCATCGTCACCTGTGCCGGGATCACCAGCGCTGCCAGCAGCGTCCGGAACACCGCCTCGCGCCCGGCAAAGCGCAGCTTGGCGAAGGCGTAGCCGGCCGCCGTATTGAGCAGCAGCGCGATCAGCGTCGTCGCCGTCGCGATCACCAGGCTGTTGAGCAGGTAACGCCCCATGCCCGCCTGCGCGAACAGCTGGTGGTAGTTGTGCCAGGTGGGCGCGGACGGCAGCAACGGCGGCGGAAAGCCGCTGGCCTCACCGGGCTGCATGAACGACACCGACAGCATCCACAGCAGCGGCGCCAGGCTGATCGCGGCCAGCGCGATGAGCAGGCCATTGACGATGGCACGGGCCATGCGCGCGTCCATCACTCCGCCCCCCGGCGCCGCGCGACCCACAGCAGGCCGTAGGTGATCGTCGCCATGATCACGAACAGGGTGAACGCCACCGCCGAGGCGTTGCCGAGGTTCCACCACTTGAAGCCTTCCTCGTACATCAGGTACAGCACGCTGACCGTGCTCTGCAGCGGCCCGCCCTGGGTCATGACGTAGGGCTCGGCGAAGAGCTGGAAGTACCCCGACAGGGTGAGGATGGCGACCATCAGCATCACCGGCCCGAGCATCGGCAGGGTGACGTGGAGGAACTGCCGCCAGCGCGAGGCGCCGTCGATCCGGGCGGCCTCGTAGAGGTCCTCCGGTATGGCCTGCAGACCGGCCAGGAAGATGATCATGTTGTAGCCGAAGTTCTTCCACACCGCGAACAGGATGATGGTCGGCATCGCCCAGTCCGGGTCGCCCAGCCAGTCCACCGGCTCGATCCCCAGGCCCGCCAGCGCCCAGTTCACCAGCCCGTAGCGGGTGTGGAACAGGTAGCGCCAGACCACCGCCACGGCCACGACCGTGGTGACCACCGGCGCGAAGTACGCGGTGCGGAAGAACGGCTTGAAGATGCCCAGCCTGGAATGCAGCAGCAGTGCCGCGCCCAGCGACAGCGCGATGGACAGCGGCACGCCCACCAGCACGAAATAGAACGTGTTGCCCAGCGCCTGCCAGAAGAGCGGGTTCTGCATCAGGCCGAGGTAGTTGCCGAACCCGACGAAGCGCAGGTTGTCGCCGTCGGCCAGGGCGTAGATGTCGAAGTCGGTGAGGCTGAGCGCCAGTGCCGCCAGCACCGGCAGCGCGAAGAACACCGCGATCACGGCCAGCGCGGGCCCGGCGAACACCCAGCCGGCGGTGGACGGCTTCATCGCGACAACTCCTGCGCGTGCGCCCCGCGATCCAGCATCCAGCGCCGCTTCTCGAGGATGGCATCGATGCGGCGGTCCAGCTCCACGGCCGCCTCGTCCACGGTCAGACGGCCGTTGACCATCTCCTCCCCTACCAGGCGCAGTTCGGTGGCGATGCGCTCCCATTCCGGCACCTTGGGCGTGGCGCGGGCGCGTTCGAGCTGGTCGCGGAAAGCCGGCGCGTGCACGTCGCCGGCCAATCCGCCCAGCTGCCACGCGCTGCGTCGCGGCGGGAGGTTGCCCGTCATGCCGTGGAACCTGGCCTGCACGTCCGGGCGCGACAGGTAGGCCACCCAGGCCCAGGCGGCGTCCTTGCGGTCCGAGCCGGAAAACAGGACGAAGCTCGCGCCGCCCGCCACCGACGCACCCGGCCCGTCAGGTCCGGGCAGCGGCATCGTCGCCCAGGCCTCCGACAGGTCATCCGGCAGCCGCCGTCCGAACTCGGCGATGTTCCACGGCCCGCTGATGTAGAAGCTGAAATAGCCGCGCCCGAACTCGTCCCAGACGTTGGATATCTGCGTGTTGGCGACTCGCGGCGCCCAGCCCCGATCGAAGATGCTCTTGTAGAACGCCAGCGTGCGCCGGAACCCGTCGCTGCGGAAATTGCCGTAACGGCCGCCATCGCGCAGCAACGGCTCGGGCTGCTGCATGGCCAGGTTGAGCAGCGGTTCGAACTCGTTGAGCGGCAGCAGGATCGCGTAGCGCTCAGGGCCGACATGGCGCTTCACCGCCGCCATGGCCTCACGCCACTGCGCCCAGTCGCGCGGCGGCGTGTCGATGCCGGCTTCAGCCAGGATGTCGCGCCGGTAGAACGGCAGCCGCGTTTCCACATACCAGGGCACGGCGCGCACCTGCCCGTCGATCACGCCGGTGTCCCAGCCGCCCTCGAAATAATCGGACGGCGCGATCCTGCCCGATGCGAGCCGGCCGTCGAGCGGCGCCAGCGCGCCGATCGCCGCGAATTCCGGCACCCAGGTGTTGCCGATCGCGGCCACGTCCGGCAGCGCATCGCCGGCGTACGCGGTCAGCAGCTTCTCGTGCGCAGCGGTGATGGGCAGTTGCTGGAGTTCGATCCGGATGCCGGGGTGCTGGCGTTCGAACTCGGGAATCAGCCGGGCGACCGTCTGCCCTTCGAATCCCATCGCCCAGAAGCGCACCACGGTGCGGCCATCGTCCGGTGCCGCGCAGCCGGCCAGCAGGGCCAGCAGCAGCCACCCCGCGATGCGGCGGGCGATGGTCGGCGGTGGACGCTTCATCGCAGACATCAACCGGCCACCCGCTACCGCGGCGGCCGTCCGGTCTCGCGGGCCTCGCGCGGGGCCTGCGACTGTGCCTGCGACGCGCGCGATTCGGCCTCGCCCAGCGAGCGGGCGGTGGCCGGCGACATCCGGCTGCCCGCGGGTGCGGGCGGTCCGGCGGGGGCCACGACGTCGCCGGTCTGCGCATCACCGGCGGCGGCCGCATCACCCCCCTCGGGGTCGGCGCCGTCCGGGGCCTCGTCCGCCGGCGGCTCCAGCCAGCCGCCCGTGAACCCGGCGCGCAACAACCCCTCGCGGATGTACGGATTGCGCTTCATGACCTCCCACACGAACCCGTCGCGGTAGTTGGCGATCATCGCCAGGATCGGGCCCTGGTCGATCCCGATGTAGTCGCTGGCGACCCAGCCGCGGTCGGGCACGATGCGGCCGGTCTTGAGCGGGATGTCGTAGCCGAAACTCGGGTTGAACGCGTCGAGGAAGCCGTAGCTCGAGTAGAGGTAACCGCCGTAGCGCTCGTGCATCTCCAGCGTTGCGGGGATGACGATTTCCGGGGCGAAGGGCAGCGAGGCGATGGCCGCCGTCGGCGCGATCGTCCCGTCGTCGTAGTGGTCGGTAAGCCCCACGCCACGCGCGGAGTAATGGCGGAACTCGCGCTCCTGCCCCTCGTACGCCTGCCGCGTCTGCTGCGGGCCGTCGCTGGCGGTCAGGCCCCAGACGTTCTCGCCGTACCCCTCCCACTCCATGGGGTTGTCGATCGCATACGCGCGGTGCGCGTACGCTGCCCGCCGGCTGTTCTCGAAATAGTCGATGCCCCGCTCGCGCATGTACTGGTCTTGGATGCCGCGGAAGTCGATCCACACATGGCTGTACTGGTGGCCGAACAGCGGGCCGAAGGCGAGGTACTCCTCGCCCTGGAACACGCCCCAGTTGTCGTTGTAGGTGCGCGTCCACACCGTCCAGGCTTCCGGCTCCACGGCATGCGTGGGGGACCCGAGCGCCAGCACGTACAGCAGCATCGCCTCGTTGTAGCCGCGCCAGTCGTGCTCGATCACGCCGCTCTCGGGGAACCAGCCCATCGACACCAGCGGGCTGCGCTCCTGCAGCCAGGTCCACTCCACGTTGCGGTACAGGGCGTCGGCCAGTTCGCGGATCTCGACCTCGCGCGGATCGTCGCCGTCGTAATAGGACTGCGCGAACAGCACGCCCATCATCAGCAGCGCCGTGTCCACGCTGGAGAGCTCGACCCAGCTGTCGTAGCGCTCGCCCGTCTCCATGTGCAGGAAGTGGTAGTAGAACCCGTGGTACGCGCCCTTTCCCGTCGCCTCGGGCCCGCTGGGGATGTCGCGCAGGAACTCCAGCGTCGTCAGCGTGCGGTCGATGGCCTGGGTGCGGCTGACCCAGCCGTTCTCGATGCCGATCGGGTAGGCGGTCAGCGCGAAGCCGATCGACGCGATGCTCGAGAACGGCCGCGACGGGAACCGGTCCGGCGTCAGTCCGTTGCGCTCGTTGGTGGTGTCCCAGAAGAACTGGAACGTCCGTCGTTCGATGTCATCGAACAGCGGCGGCAGTTCGGGCTTCGTGGGCGCTGCGGGCACCGGCTCGGCCGCCTGCCGGGCCGCCTCGGCCTGGCGCTGTTGCTCCTGCCGCTGTTCGACGGACGTCTGCGGCGGCTCGGCGGGTTTGCAGGCAGCCAGGCCCAACAACAGACCCAGAACGACGCATGGACGGATCGTTGCGCGGAATCGGAACAGCCTCATTTGTCAGAACCACCTCGTTGTGCCAGATCGTGCGAAGCGCCTCGCATACCACGGGGCGTTGCCGACTGCGGCCGGCAACGCCCCCAAGTCACCACGCCAAGCCGAACGTCAACTTGAACTCGCGCGTCGGCAACACGATGCCGTCGCCATTTCGCTGCGCGAAGTTGGGATTGGTCTCGCCCGGCCCACCGCGCCAACCGTCGAAATCCGTGTAGTTGCGCCAGTTGAAGACATTGAAGATGTCTCCGCGCACGCGCAGTTTCAGGTCGGTGCCTGTCTCCCACTCTTTCTGCAGCGCCAAGTCGAACTGCTTGAAGCCGACCGTACCCTCGGGCTTGAACGGGTCGAAGAAGCAGTTGTTGAAATCTGGGGCTACCGAGCAATTGGTGGTGGACCGGTAGGTGTGGCTGGCCAGCGTCAGCTTGGACGACAGCGTCATACCCCAGAAGTCGACGATGCCCGTACCCACGAAGCGGTGCTGCGCCAGACTGTTGGCCTCGACAAAGGGCGCGTCCTCGGTGTCGCGGTAGTCAAACGTGAAGATGTCCGAGTTCGGCAGGTTCTCCTTGGCCTTGCTGTAGGTGTAGGCCATGGTCACGCCCCATCCGGACTCCTCGGTGTAGGGCTTGTCCATCGACACAAGCACCTGGTTCGTGCGTGTCTCCACGCCGTTGTCGGCCAGGAAGAACTGCTGCGGCGCGCGTTCGGGCGTCAGCGGGTTGTTGATGATCGTGCCGAAGCCATCGCCGAACGAGCGCCCCGGCGGGAAGAAGCTGCCGTCGGCCTGCCGGTTGCCGATGTGGAAGTAGATGCCGTCGTGGCTGAGGATGTGCGCCAGCGTGACCGACGAGATCCACTCGTGGCCGCCCAGGTCCCAGGCATTGCGGATGCCCAGCGAGAACTGGTCCGAATACGGCGTCTTGAGCTCGTTGTTGAGCAGGAACACTTCCGTGCCGTAGGGCTGGCCTGCGACCAGCGCGTCCAGGTTGGACTGGTCGAAATAGATCGGGTCCCACTCCAGGCACCGCGGGTTGGTGGCCGTGTCGCACGGGTGGCCCGGCGTGTTGAACTGGAAGGTGTCGCGCTTGAACGCCAGCCGGTAGCGCTCGAACGACAGGAAGTCGAACAGGTTGCGGTCGTAGGCGCGCCCCGCGCCGCCGAAGATCACGTGGCGCTGGTCGGCGAACAGGTCGTAGGAAAAGCCCAGGCGCGGCTGCCAGGCGTCCTTGAACGACTCGCGGTTGCTGCCGGTGCTGATGTAGTCGTCGATGTCGTAGTCGGTGTCCTGGATATTCGGGTAGGCCCGCAGGAAACCCACCAGCGATTCGGGCGTGACGAAGTCGTCGTACGACGGCACTTCCTCGTAATCCCAGCGCAGGCCCAGGTTGAGGGTCAGGTGTTCGTTGACTTCCCAGTCGTCCTGCACATAGAAGCCGTACTGTTTGTTCTTGGACACCACGTTGGGGGGCGTCAGGCCGGTGGCGCCGGCGAACTCGACCTCGTACGGCACGGTGAGGCTCTGGTTGCCGTCGAACCGGTACTGCGCATTGAAGGGCTGCTGCTCGAACGCCGTCAGCTCGACCGCCTTGAACTTGAAGCCGGCCTTGAGCGTGTGGCCCTCGAAGCCGAAGAAGGTGAAGTCGTTCTGCCACGACATGCCCTCCTGCCCCTTGTTCTGGAAGTCGGGGCTGCCGCCGAGGTTGAGGATGTTCACCATTTGCGGGTTGTCGTCGCCCCCCTGCCCCTCCACCGGCAGCCGCAGGTTGTAACCGGGCTCGAAGTTTTGCGGACGCGGGCTGAAGAACGAGTCCTCGTAGGTCACGTGCATGTCGTTGAGCCAGCGGTCGGCGCTGTATTGCCAACGCAGGTCCACCCGAGTGTCCTCGACGGTTTTCAAAGTGCCGAACGACGAGGTGTTCTCGCCGCCCACATTGGTGAGCTCGTCTTCCTCACGGCCCTTGTAGCTGAGCTCCAGCAAGTTGCGGTCGTCGGGCGTGAAGGTGAGCTTTCCGAAGAACAGGTCGGACTTGAACGGCGCGCTGTCGGTGGAACGCGCCAGCGCCTGGAACTCGGCGGGCAGCTCATCGATGGTGACGTTTCCGCCAGGCGTGATTTGGCGCGGCGAGTTGAACTCCTTGGCCTCGTAGGTGGCGAAGAAGAACAGCCGGTCACGCATGATCGGCCCGCCCAGCGCCACGCCGTACTGCTCCTCCTTCGACTGCGCCTTGTTACCGGACTTCTCCTCGATGACGGTGGGTTCGCGCCACTGGTCCGACGTGTAGTCCCAGAAGAAGTTGCCCTCGAACTCGTTGGTGCCCGACCGGGTGACGGCGCTGACCGCGGCGCTGCTGATCTGGTCGTACTCGGCCTTGTAGTTGGAAGTGATGACCTTGTACTCGCCGATGCCCAACTGGGGGAACGGGTTGCCGCGACTCGTGTCCTGCCCGGTGATGCCACCGCGGGTGACGTAATTCTTCTGCCCGACGCCATCCAGGAACACGTTCACGCCGTTGGACTGCTGCGCACCGGAGCGGATGTTGGTCGAGCCGTCCGAACGCTCCTCGAACACGATGCCCGGCACCGTGTCCGCGAACGCCAGGAAGTTGCGCGACCCCTGCGGCAACGCCTCGATCTGCTTCTGCGAGACGTAGGTGGCGACTTCCGAGGTGCGCGCTTCGACCAGCACCGGCGCGGTCACCGTCACCGCACCAATGTCGGTGGCGTCATCCACGGGCCCGGTCTCGGTCACGCCGCCAGCGGCGAGGTCGAGCGTTGCGGTCTGCCCTACCTGCACCGTCACGGTCTGCGACGTCGTGGCTCCATTGGCAGTGACATCCACGCGATAAGTTCCCGGTGGCAGGCCGACCAGCGAATACGCGCCGGTGGAGGTGGCTTGCACGCTGCGGCTCAGGCCGGTGGCGACGTTGGTCGCGGTCACGCGGGCATCGCTAGCCGGCGCGGCGTCGACGGTGACCTGCCCGCGGATGGTGGCGGCGGTGCTCTGCGCCATCGCGGCCGGTGCCATGACGGCAAGGCAGCCCGCCAGCGCGCAGGCGAGCAAAGTGGGGACAGGACGTCGTGCAAGGAGCGGAGACTGCGTCGGGGTCGTGGCGGTGCGCTTCATGGCGGTGCCCTTCGTGTTGAGCCAGCGGGACGGACGACGGCGGTGGAATCGGTTACAGGAGCGGCCAAAAAAAAGCGGCGGTCAGGAACTGTCGGCGCGCGGGCGCGCGGCGCTCGATTCGCGCACCACCAGCTTCACGTCCATCAGCTGGGCGTCGGCCGGGGTGGACGACTCGCGATCACCGTTGCCCTCGCCTTCGGCCATCTGCGCCAGCAGGCTGTGCACGGCGCGCTCGCCGACCTCGGCGATGTTGACGCGGATCGTGGTCAACGACGGGTGGACGTAGCGCGCCAGGGGGATGTCGTCGAAACCGGCCAGCGCGATGTCGCCCGGCACCGACACACCGCCGTGCGAAAACGCGAACAGGCAGCCCAGCGCCATCATGTCGTTGGCCGCGAACACGGCGTCCGGCCGCCCGTCCGAGGCCAGCAGCTGCTGGCCGGCCCGGTGCCCGCCCGCCTCGCTGAAGTCGCCGGGCACCACCCACGGTGCCGCGTCCGGGACGTGGCGCGCCAGGGCGTCCCGGTAACCGCGCAGGCGCTCGTGGGCATCGAAGTTGTCGTCGGGGCCGGCGATGAACGCGATGCGGCGATGGCCGCACGCGGCCAGGTGCTCGACCATCGCCATCGCGCCGCCGTGGTTGTCCACGCACAGCGCAGCCACGCCGTCGCCGGCGTCGCGGGTGTTGATCACCACCGCGGGCGTGCCGGCCAGCTCCTCGCGGCAGGCGGGGGTCGCGGTCAGCGACGGCGACATCAGCAGCACGCCATCGACCCGGCCGCGCATCGCGCGCATCGCCGCGCCCTGCTCCTCCGGGTGGCCGTGATAGCTGGACACGAGCAGGTGGAAGCCACGCTCGCGCGCCGCCTGGTCGATGCCGCGGACGAGTTCGGAGAAGAATTCGCCGTAGAGGTCGGGCAGCACGACGCCCAGCGTGTGGGTGCGGCGGCTGCTGAGGCTGCGGGCGGCCGCGTGCGGCGTGTACCGCAGGGCGTCGGCCGCGGCCTGGACGCGTTCGCGCACGCCAGCCGCCACGTTGCCGTGGCCGTTGAGGGCCCGCGAGACAGTCGCCACGGAGACCTGTGCGGCCTTGGCGACATCCTTGATGGTTACGTTGCCCACGTAGTCGACCGCCCCTCCGCGGTTCGCGTGCCGGGCCGAATGTAATCGTTTTCAAACGAGACTGTAAAGCCGATGCAATGTGCCACGCGTACGGCCCCTGAGGGCCCGTGGCGACAGGCTTTCACGCCGCCGGGCCGTTGTTGCGATGCGCCATCGCGCGCGCCCTAGCCACCGCGTGTCGCCTCCGACGGGGTGCGTGCGGTGATCGACAACGCATGGATATCGGTCTCCATCAGCCCGCCGACGGCGGCATACACCGCACGGTGCCGCGCCAGCGCTGCCAGCCCCTCGAAGGCGGCACTGACCACGCTCACGCGGAAGTGACCACGGCCGTCGCGCGCACCGGCGTGGCCGGCATGCAGGTGGCTCTCGTCCTCGACCTCAAGCCGATCGGGTTCCAGCGCGGCCTGCAGGGCCTGACGGATCGCCGCGACCCGATCCTCGCGCGGCAGCGGGCCGGACGTCCCGCCGCTCACGGCAGCACCGGCTTGAACGGGCGCACCTCGACGCGCTCGTACACGCCGGCCCCGACATACGGGTCGGCATCGGCCCAGGCGCGCGCGTCCTGCAACGAATCGAACTGGGCGACCACCAGGCTGCCGCTGAACCCGGCCGGGCCCGGGTCTTCGGCATCGATCGCCGGACACGGGCCCGCGAGCAGCAGGCGCCCGGCATCGCGCAGCGCCACCAGGCGCTCGAGGTGCGCGGCACGCGCCGTCGCACGTCCGGCCAGGCCGTTGCTCCCGTCGAACCCCTCGATCGCGTACCACATGCTGTCGTCCCCGGAAGCGTCGTGCCCGGCTTGGGCGAAGCCGGCGATTGTACCCACCGCTCCGTCGTGAATGCCGCACCACGCAAGGCTGCGCCGGGCTGGACACCGCTCCGGCGAGTCCGTACCCTAGCGCGCAATTGCACGATGCCGGATGCAGCCAGGCCCGTCGCACGCGGTTACCCCACACCGCCGCCACGGCCGCCGCCACCTCAGACGTGGTCGGCACGCCTGCAGATCCACCGGCCCGCGTCCGCAACCTCCCTGCTTCCGCCCGACGCGTCCGACGCGACGTGCACGCCGGGCCGTTCCGGACGCCACGCACCGACCTTTGCTGTCCGTTGCACCGAGCCGGCCGATCGCGGTCGCCGGCATTCGTGGGTCCATCCGGGAGATGGGCGCACAGGCACCCGCCTACGCAGTGACTACGGCCCGGAGGGGCCGGCCACGCATGATCGAATCGCATGATCGACGATAGCGCGCCCGTCGCGGCCGACCCCGCCGGGGCCGGACACAACCCGCTACCCGCCCGCCCCCAGCAGCAGGAGATGCCGCTGGCGATGGTGCACGGGCAGCCGCTGCTGCAGATCCCGCAGGACCTGTACATCCCGCCGGATGCGCTCGAAGTCATCCTCGACGCGTTCGAGGGCCCGCTGGACCTGCTGCTGTACCTGATCCGCCGGCAGAACCTGGACATCCTGGACATCCCGGTCGCCGACATCACCCGGCAGTACGTGAATTACATCCAGGCCATGCACGAGATGCGCTTCGAGCTGGCCGCCGAATACCTGGTCATGGCCGCGATGCTGGCCGAGATCAAATCGCGCATGCTGCTGCCGCGGCAGCCGACCGAAGAAGGCGAGGAAGACGACCCGCGCGCGGAGCTGGTGCGACGGCTGCAGGAATACGAGCGCTTCAAGAAGGCGGCCGAGGACCTCGACACCCTGCCCCGCCAGGACCGCGACACCGCGCCGGCGGCGGCATTCGTGCCGGACCGCGCGGAGATCCGCCTGCCGCCGCCGGTGGAGCTGCGGGAAATGCTGCTGGCGCTGCACGAGGTGTTCAAGCGCGCCGAGCTTTACACGCAGCACGCCATCAAGCGCGACGCGCTCAGCGTGCGCCAGCGCATGGGTGAGCTGCTGGAGCGCCTGCACGACGGGGCCTTCCACCGCTTCGAATCGCTGTTCACCGCCGAGGAAGGCAAGTTGGGGGTGGTGGTGACGTTCCTGGGCCTGCTGACGCTGGCCAAGGAGCAACTGGTGGAAATCGTGCAGGACGCGCCGCTGGCGCCGATCTACGTGAAGTCACTCGCCGTTGGCGAGGACACCGCGCAGATCGAGCTGAGCAGCGAGTTCGACGAGGCGGCGAATGACGACGGGGCGTAAGGCAGAGCATTGAGACGGCGTCATCTCGACTGCGGGAATGCTGGATTTTTTCCCGCACCTTGATTGCCGCGATGGCGGGAACCCGGTGACTCCGGCCCTCAAGCTGCGGATGCAGCAGTCCCGCACTGACATCACACGCGCAATACACCGCGCTCCCGCCTCAGCGGGAGCAACCAATACGAAGCAACGCAACAGCATCCAGGAACAATGGACCAATCCCTGATCACCCGAATCGTCGAAGCCTCGCTGCTGGCCGCCAGCCAGCCGCTGACGCTGGCGCAGCTGCACGGCCTGTTCCCCGAGGACGCGCCGGCCCCGTCCGGCTCGGTCGAACAGGCGCTGGAATCCTTGCAGGCGGCCTGCGCCGATCGCGGCGTCGAGCTGGTCGAACTGGCCTCGGGCTTCCGCTACCAGGTCAAGCCGGACGTGCACCCCTGGGTGGCGCGCCTGTGGACCGAGCGCCAGACGCGCTACACCCGCGCGACGCTGGAGACGCTGGCGCTGATCGCCTACCGCCAGCCGATCACGCGCGGCGAGATCGAACAGGTCCGCGGCGTCGCGGTCAGCAGCAACATCATCAAGGCGCTGGAAGAGCGCGAGTGGATCCGCGTCGTCGGCCACCGCGACGTGCCCGGCAAGCCGGCGCTGTTCGGCACCACCAAGGCGTTCCTGGATTACTTCGGCCTCAAGCGTCTGGACGAGCTGCCGCCGCTGTCGGAGTTGAAGGAAATCGGCGAGCTCGAACCGCAGTTCCAGTTCGACGGCGAGCCTGCGCCCAGGGTGATCGATGCCGGCGGCGTCCCGACGTCCGCCGCCGAGGCTGATGGCGCCAGTGACGACGGTGCCGGTGCGGAGGAGACCTCCCGCGAGGATGCGTCCGACGATGACGCCGAGAGGCCCGCCGCTGCCGCGCCGGACGCGGATGCATCCGGGGCGGATGCGCAGGACGTGGATCCCGCTATGGCTCACGCCGACCCCGCGGCCGACGACACCACCGAAATGACCGACGTCGCCCCGGGCGATGACGGCCCCCACCACGACGCACGCGACGAACGCCGTGCCGTCGGCACCACCGAAACCGAAATGGACGAGGCCGACCCGGCCTTGCCGGAGCACCCGAGAAATGACTGAAGAAAACCGCCGCACGCTGTCGCTCAAGCGCGGCTCCGATACCGCCTCCGACGCCGCGCCGCGGCTCGAGGAACGCCTCCACAAGGTCCTGGCGCAGGCCGGGCTGGGGTCGCGCCGCGCGCTGGAGCAGCGCATCGCCGACGGCCTGGTCAAGGTCAATGGCGAGGTCGCGCAGACCGGCCAGAGCGTCAAGGGTGGCGACCGCATCGAGCTGGACGGCCGCCAGTTCGTCGCCAGCGCGCTCAGCGAGCCCTCGCGCGTGCTGATGTACAACAAGCCCGAAGGCGAAGTGACCACGCGTGACGACCCCGAGGGGCGCCCGACGATCTTCGAGGCACTGCCCGCGCTCAAGGGCGCACGCTGGATCGCGATCGGCCGCCTCGACATCAACACCACGGGCCTGCTGCTGCTCACCACCGACGGAGAGCTGGCCAACGCGCTGATGCACCCGTCCTTCGAAGTTGAGCGCGAGTACGTCTGCCGCGTGCGCGCCCCTGAAGGCCAGGACCGCGTGCCGGACAACATTCCCGACCGGCTGCAGCGCGGCGTCGCGCTGGAAGACGGCCCGGCGAAGTTCGACGAGATCGAGCGCATCGGTGGCACCGACTCGCACGACTGGTTCCGCGTCGTGGTCAAGGAAGGCCGCAACCGCGAAGTGCGCCGCCTTTGGGAGTCGCAGGGCTGCCAGGTCAGCCGGTTGAAGCGCATCCGTTACGGCAAGGTGTCGCTGCCGCGCGAACTGCTGCGCGGCCAGTCGCAGGAACTGGCGCTGGACAAGGTCGAGGCGCTGCGCAAGGAACTGGGCCTGGAGGACGGCACCCCGTCCGCACTGACGCTGCAGCCGGTCATCGGCCAGCGCAAGGCGGCCAAGTCCACGATCAACCTGAGCGGCGAGCAGCGCCCGCAGGGCTATGTGGGCGGGCACAGCACCGCCGACGAGGGCCGCGAGCTGCGCCGCTTCGACCACGTGCGCGAGGACCGCGGCCGCGGCCGTGGCGCCCCGCGCAAGCACGGTGGCCTGACGGTCAGCGGCGAAGCGGCGGCCAAGCAGTCGCAGAAGCCGTTCAAGCAGCGCAAGGACAAGAACCCGCGCGCCCTGCCGGAAGGCAACCCGGCCGCGTTCCGCACCTGGTACGTGCCCGAGGGCGTGGACACCGGTCCGTCCGGCCATCGCAATGCCGACGGTCGCGGCCCGAAGAAACCGTACGGCAAGAAGCCGCGCGCCGGTGGCGGCGGCGCAGGCCCCAATCCGTACGGCGGGTTCAGCGGCGAGCGCCGTGGTCCGGGTGGCGGCGGCGCCGGCAAGCCGCAGCGCTCGGCCAAGCCCTACGGGCATCCCGGCAACGCGCCGAGCTTCCCGTCCGACCACGCCAATCCCGGCGGCTTCAACCCGTATGGCGACCGGCCGCGCACGGCCAAGCCGGGTGGCCGTCCCGGCGGCAAGCCGGGTGGAAAGCCCGGCGGCAAGCCCGGCGGTCCCCGTCCAGGCGGCCCGCGCCCGGGGGGGCCGCGTGGTGGCGGTCGACCCGGTGGGGGTGGCCGCGGCGGTCCGCGCGGCTGATCGGCACGGACGCTGTAACGGAAAGGGCGCCTCGGCGCCCTTTTCTATTGCGTCACGACATGCAGTGGCGCGCGGCGGCCACCGCTCGCGAACCTCACAGCAGCTCGAACCGGTCGCCGTCCAGCATGGCCGGGAAGCGCTCGCGGTGCGCGGCCAGCTCGGCCGCCAGCAACGTCGTCGTCACCACGACCTCGCCATCGGTGCACTCGCTGGTGGGATGGCCGAGGAAATCGATCACGGCGCTGTCGCCCGAATAGTGGATGCCGTTGCCGTCGGTACCCACGCGGTTGAGGCCGGCGACGAAGCACAGGTTCTCGATGGCGCGCGCGCGCAACAGCGTCTTCCAGGCATACGCGCGTGCCGACGGCCAGTTGGCGACGAACAGCAGCAGGTCGTAGTCCAGCCTTCCCGGGCGCTCGACATCGAACCGGTTGCGCGAGAAGACCGGAAAACGCAGGTCGTAGCAGACCATCGGGCAGATCCGCCACCCCTTCCATTCCACCGTCAGGCGGTCCCGACCCGGCGCGTAGCGCTCGTGCTCACGGGCGTAGCGGAACAGGTGGCGCTTGTCGTAGTGCTGCAGCGCGCCGTCGGGGGTGACGAACACCAGGCGGTTGAACACGCGCCCGTCGCCGCCGTCACGGACCTGCACGCTGGCGGTGATCGCCGCGCCCAGCCGCGAGGCCTGCTCGCGCAGCCAGGCGATGGTCGGGCCCTCCATGGTCTCGGCCTGGTCGATCGCGTCGTTGGAGAACCCGCTGGTGAAGGTTTCCGGCAGCAGGATCAGGTCGGTGGTGCCGTGCAGCGGCGCGATCAGGTCGCCGTAGTACTCGCGGTTGCCGGCCGGGTCGTGCCAGAGCGTCTCGCCCTGGACCAGTGAAATGCGCAGGTTGTGGGTGGGCGTATCCATCCTGCGATTGTGCGCCCTGCCCCGCGGCCCGTGTAGGGGCGCAGTCGGACTTGGGCCGCATCTACGAACTGCACGACAGCATCGAGCACCCGGCCTTCTGCCGCGCCCAGTCCGGTCGGCGGGCCGCATAGGCGTCGCGGCCGGGCTGGTCGTCGTAGGGTCGACGCATGACGTCCAGCAACTCATGGACGCCCGCGAGGTCGCCTTCATGCGCGCGGTCGATCGCCTGCTGCGCCAGGTAGTTGCGCAGCACGTAGCGCGGGTTGGCCAGGCGCATGCGCTCGCGCCGTTCGTCCTTGCCCAGCGGGTCGTCGGCCCAGCGCGCCGCCAGCTGCGCCAGCCATGCCGCGAAGGTGCCGGCCTCCGCCTCGCGCTTGGCCGGGACGTAGAACGCCTCAGCCACCGGCGCGAGGTCGGGCGAGGCGGGGTCGACGTCCATCAGCCCGCGAAAGAACAGCGTCATGTCGACCTCGGCACGCGCCAGCAGGCCGCGCAGGGCCTCCATCAGCGCGACGTCGCCATCGCGGCATTCGGCCAGGCCCAGCTTGCGCGCGATCGCGTCGCGCTCGGCGAACGTATAGGCCTCCACGAAGCGCTGCAGCCCGTCCTGCAGCGGCTCCACGCCGCCGAACAGGGGTGACAACGCGCCCGCCAGGCGGCCCAGGTTCCAGTACGCCACCTGCGGCTGCTGGCCGAACCGGTAGCGGCGCCGCTGGGCATCAGTGGTGTTGGGCGTCCAGTCCGGATCGTAGTTGTCGATCCAGCCGTACGGGCCGTAGTCGATGGTCAGGCCCAGGATTGACAGGTTGTCGGTGTTCATCACCCCGTGCACGAAGCCCACGCGCATCCACTCGGCCATCAGCCGCGCGGTGCGCTCGCAGACCTCGCCGAACCAGGCGGCGTCGCGCACCTCGCCCGCCGGCATGTCGCGCAGGTGCGGGAAGTCGCGGTCGATGGTGAAGTCGACCAGCGATCGCAGCAGCGCGATATCACCGCGCGACGCGGGCAGCTCGAAGGTGCCGAAGCGGATGAACGACGGCGCCACCCGGCAGACGACGGCGCCCGGCTCCATCTGCGGATGGCCGTCGTAGAACATGTCGCGCTCCACCCGCTCGCCCGTGCCGACCAGGCTCAGCGCACGCGTCGTGGGGACACCGAGGTGGTGCATGGCCTCGCTGCACAGGAACTCGCGGATCGACGAGCGCAGCACGGCACGCCCGTCGGCCGAGCGCGAGTACGGCGTGGGTCCCGCGCCCTTCAGCTGCAGTTCCCAGCGCTCGCCGCCCGCGTTGATGGTTTCGCCCAGGGTGATCGCCCTGCCGTCGCCGAGTTGCCCCGCCCAGTGGCCGAACTGGTGGCCACCGTAGTTGGCCGCGTACGGCTGCATGCCGGGCAGCCACGCATTGCCGCCGAACACCCGGGCGAATTCCGGGGAGGCGACGTCCGCGTCGCCCACGCCGAGCCGCGCGGCCATCTCCGCCGAATGCGCCAGCAGCACCGGCGCTGCCACGGGCGTCGGCCTCACCGCGGACCAGAGTGCGCCGGTCACCTCGCGGATGCCGGGGCCCTGGATGGGGTCCCCCGGCAATTCACGCACGAACGCGTTGTCGAACCGGAAGTCCATGCCCCATTGAAG
>CBIHLN010000046.1:0-19521 GCA_966210725.1 uncultured Lysobacter sp.
CCCCCTACACTGCCCGCATGCGCCCCCACGCACCCCTTGCCCTCCGCGGCCTGATGCTCCCCCTTGTGCTGCTGACGGCGACCGCCGCGACGGCGCAGGTCATCGACCGTCCGCTGTCGGCCAGGCAGCGCATTGATACGCAGCGCTGCCTGGAGGCGCACGCGGGCGATCGCGATGCGTTCGTACGGTGCGTGCGCGCGCTGGAAGACGGCACCCCGGCCGCCGAGCCGACGACGCCCGGGGCCGGGGACGACCCGGCCCTGGCGCCCGTCACGCCACCCCCGGATGGGCCGGCGCCGCCCACCGGCGACCCCCGCACGCAGGCCGAGCGCGACTTCGACGCGCTGTACGGCACAGGCGGCTACGACCCCGTCGCCGACCCCACCCTGCCCGAGCCCGCCGTGGTCCCCGGCAGCTACGACCCGTGGGAGCGCTACAACCGGCGGATGCACCGCTTCAACAACGCGATCGACCGCACGGTGGCGCGTCCGCTGGCGCGTGCCTATGTCGCGGCCGTGCCGCGGCCGGTCCGGCTGGGCGTGAGCAACTTCTTCAACAACCTCGGCCAGCCGGTGTCGGCGGTGAACGCGTTGCTGCAGGGCAAGCCCAAACAGGCGGCACAGTCGCTGGGGCGGTTCGCGCTCAACACCACACTCGGCATCGGCGGCATCTTCGACCCCGCCAGCGATGCCACGCTGCCCAACCGCAGCGAGGACTTCGGGCAGACGCTCGGCATCTGGGGCTGGGAGCGCTCGCGTTACGTCGAGTTGCCGCTGTTCGGGCCGCGTACGGTGCGCGACGTGTTCGGCATGGTCGGTGACGCGCCGCTGAGCCCGCTGCGCCAGGTCGGCGACGAGCAGACCCGCATTCCGCTGCAGGGCCTGCAGCTGGTCGACGTGCGCACCCAGCTGCTGTCCACCGACAGCCTGCGCGAAGGCGCCGAGGACGACTACGCGCTGGTGCGCGACGCGTGGATGCAGCGCCGCACGTACCAGATCTTCGGCGACCGGTTGAACGAAGAGGCCGGCGACGACCTGCCCGACTACCTGCGCGAGGAGAACAACCCGACCGTGCCGGTGGACGCGATTCCGGTGACGCCGATGGGCGGCGGGAACTGAGGCAGGCGTGGGTGGCGGGCATGTATCGCCCCCACCGGCAAGGTTCCACACCAAACCTGTAGGAGCGACTTACGTCGTTCCTACATAAGACTCAGGAGCCTTCGGATTCATCTTTGCCGATGAGTCGGATTGCGCCCACGGTGTCGTTGTCCGTTCCCGCACTCGCTTCCACTTTGAGTTCCGGCGTCAGCGCTTTGCGACCGCGGGCGCCGAGCTCGGCAAGGCGGCGCGCGCGCGGAATCACCGCCTGATTCGACTCGCTCAGTCGATTCCTCGCTTTCTTGAAGGAGTCGCTGGCATCAGACAGCTTCTTACCCACCGCGTCGAAGTCGGAAAGGAAACTCATCAGCGCGTCCAGAACCTTTCCACCGCTATCACTGATCGCGATAGCCTCGCGCTGCACCTTGTCACGCGTCCAGAGCCGCTCTACCACCCTCAACAGGGCCATCAGCGTGTTCGGAGAGGCGAACACGACGCGTCGGTCAAATGCATCAGATTGCAACGCATGATCGGTACCCAAAGCGGCAGACAGCGCGCCCTCGATTGGAATGAATGCAATCGTGACATCCAGCGCCGTGTCACCTATCGCTTTGGGATAGTTCTTTTCGCTCAGCTCCTTCATGTGCTGGCGGAGTCCGATAGCGTGGCGGCGCATCGCCTCCTGCTGCTCCCCCGGCCCATCCGAGTTCATGGCTTCCTGCCAGGCGACCAAATTGACCTTGCTGTCGATCACAACGCAGCGCTCATCGGGCAACCTGACAAGAATGTCCGGTTGCAGGCGCGCCCCGTCTTCTCCCATCGCAGACTTCTGTCGCTCGTAGTGCACGCCCTCTTCAAGGCCTGACCCACGCAAAACGCTCTCCAGCATTAGTTCACCCCAGTCACCGCGCACCTTTGAGCTTCCTTTCAGCGCACGCGTGAGGGCGGCGGCTTCGGTTGCCATGTCCTGGTTTAGGCTTTTCAGCTCGGTCACAGCACCCAGCAGCGTGGCCCGCTCCTTGGCCTCATCCCCATAGAGGGCTTCCACCCGCCCGCGGAACTCGCCGATTCTCTCGGAGAAGGGTTTGAGCAGTGACTCGATGTCAGCACGCGACTGCAGATTCGCGCGGCTGATATTTCGTTCAAACAACTGCCCTTTTTCCTCAAACACCTTGCCCGCCAACTCGGAAAACGCGCCTGAAAGCCGTGTCTGAGCTTCCGACAGGAAGGCCTTCATGTCGGTGTTGGCCTGGCGGGCGTGCTCCAAGTGGGCAATGGCCTCGGAATGCTTTGCGTGCAACTGCCGCAACTCATCTCGCGTCGAAGCCAGCGTGGTTTCGAGGGTTGCGCTGCTGGCGCGCAGCTCAGCCAACGCCTGTTCGCGGTCCTCAAGCGACTGACGAGCAGAACGGACATCCGAGCGCGCAGCCTCCGCCTCAGTCTGCAGTTGCGACAGCGCTCGCCTGAGCGTGGCAGACTCCTCACGCTCTTCAGTCAGCGCGCTTTCAAGTACGCCCAACCGTCCATTCAACTGACCGGTCTCCGAAGCCTGCTCGCGCGATCGGACTTGTTCTTCTTGCAGCAACCGGGTTGCCCGATCAAGTTCGGCGCGCATCGCGGCGTGATCCGGACTGCCTGAAGCCTTTCGCAACAGAACAACCAGCAGCACGATAGCGGCGGCCAAGCCTGCCAGGACGAGGGAAAGGAGCAGTGTCGAATTCATGCCGCCAGTGTAGCGGCGCCCGTCGCAGGCGCTGCGATGCGGGGGGGGGGGGGCACGTGCCATTACACTAGCTGTCTGCCTCAAGGACGAGCCCCATGCTGATCGCTTTCGCGGTGTACAGCGCCCTGTTCTTCCTGCTGTTCATGGCCGGACGCTGGGTTCAGATCCGGGACTTCCGCCACGACTTGCTGCTCAAAGGCCGGTGGCCCATGACCCGCGAAGTCATCGCAACCTTATGCAGCGTGTTGCTGTTCGTCGCCGCATTGGGACTGGTAACCGGCACACCGCTACTGCGCAGGTGGTTCTGGGTCGGTTATCTGGCGGTGTCCGTCGGCAGCCTGCTGATGTCAACGCGCTACATCAGAGGCCTGCAAGCCGAATACGGCTGCCGTGAAGGCTTGCACAAGTACCTGATCAATACGGCGATGGTGCTGCCGATGGATCTAGGCGTATTTGTTTACGCCTTCATGTCTCCGGAAATCTGGAGCGACGCGTAGCGCGGGTAGCGCGGATATCACCGCCATCACTTGATCGCCAATCTCAATCCAGCACGCGGCAGAACACCGCCTTCAGATACCGGCTTTCCTGCACCTGCGCCAGGAACGGGTGGTCCGGACCGGCGCCTGAGACCTTCAGCACCTGCACGGTGCGATTGGAGTAGAACGCCGCGCGCCGGAGCATGTCGAGGAACTGCTCCTCGCTGACCAGCCCGGTGCAGGAGAACGTCGCGAACAGGCCACCCGGCTTCACCACGCCCAGCGCCAGTTTGTTCATGTCCAGGTACTTCTTGAGCGCGGGGATCACCTGCTCGCGATCGCGCGTCATCTTGGCAGGGTCGAGGATCACGACGTCGAACTGCTCGCCGGCGTTGGACGCATCGCGCAGCCACGGGAAGATGTCGGCCTGCACGAAGCGCGGGCGCACGCCATTGAGCTTGGCGTTGCCCTTGGCGATCTCGATGACGTCGGCGTCGATGTCCACGCCGACCACTTCACTGGCACCGCGCACCGCCGAGTACACCGCGAAGCCGCCGGTATTGCAGCACAGGTCCAGCACGCGGCGGCCCTCGACGTGCTGGCTCAGCCACTGGCGGTTCTCGCGCTGGTCGGCGAAGAAGCCGGTCTTGTGCGCGCCGGCGGGGTCGGCGCGGAACTTCACGCCGTGCTCGGTGATGACGGCCGGCGCGGCCGGCTCGCTGCCGCGGTAGTCGAACGACTCCTGCTTCTGTACGTGCTCGTCGGCGAAGGCGTGGAAGCGGCAGCCGGGGAACTGCTCGCGCAGCGCCTCGAAGATCCACTCGCGGTGGCGGAACGCACCGGCGCTGAAGAACTCGACCACCAGCAGGTCCGCGTAGCGGTCCACCACCAGCCCGCTGATGCCGTCGCCCTCGCTGTGCACCACGCGCCATGCATCGCTGGTGGCGTCGAGTCCGAGCACGTCGCGGCGCAGCTCGACGGCGGCGGCGATCTTGCGCGAGAACCAACCGGCATCGACCGGCACGCGGCGGTCGGTCTCCAGCACGCGCACGGCGATGCGCGAATGGCCGTTGTAGAACCCGCGGCCGATCCACTCGCCGTCGACGCCGACCACGTCCACGATCGAGCCGGGCTTGGGGCGCTGCGCGGGCTTCTCGACCAGGCGCTGGAAGATCCACGGATGGCTGGATTTCCAGGCGTTCTTCAGGCGGACGGTGGGGATGGCATCGGGGGACTGATTCATCGCGCCATTCTACGCGGGGCACTGCTTCAGTCCTTGCGCGGCCTTACTCCATCCCCTGCGGGCAGGAGAGGGTTGGGGAGGGGTGCCTTTCGCTCGAGGACAGGCCACCCACGCCGCGATCGAAAAGCACCCCTCCCAACCTCCCCTGCATTAGCAGGGCGACGAGCCAACGCCTCCGAACCTTGCAATCCCCGCCGGCGCCGCCACACAGGGGCCATGCACCTGCCCGCCGAAGCCGACCCCGTCGATCCCAAGGCCCAGCGCGCGCGCGACCGGCGTCGCTGGCTGCGCGCGCTCAACCTGAGCCTGGTGGGCGTGCTGGTGGTGTTCGCGGTCTTCGCCGCGCAGGGCGGCATCGACCTGGACACCTGGGCGGTGCGGCCGCGGTCGATCGACGGTCTGCTGGGCGTGCTGACCGCGCCGCTGCTGCACGGCTCGATCGAACACGTCGCCACCAATGCCATCGCCCTGCTGATGCTGGGCACGCTGGCCGGCGGCCTGTACCCACGCGCGACCATCTGGGCGCTGCCGCTGATGTGGCTGGGGTCGGGCCTGGGCGCGTGGTGGCTGGGCGAGGCCGGCAGCCGCCACCTCGGCGCCAGCGGCGTGACCCACGGGCTGATGTTCATGGTGGCCACGCTGGGCCTGCTGCGCCGCGACCGCCCGGCGGTGGCCGCGGCGATGATCGCGTTCCTGCTGTACGGCGGCATGCTGATGTCGGTGTTGCCACGCGAGGCGGGCATCTCCTGGCAATCGCACCTGGGCGGGGCCGTGGGGGGCGTCGTGGCCGCGTGGCTGCTGCGTCGCCGCGACCCTCAGGCACCACGCGCGCGCTACAGCTGGGAGGACGAGGAGGACGGCGTCGACCTGCAGGCGCAGGCCGGCCGCGATGCGCTCGAGCAGCCATCGCCCCATGACGTACCGGTGATCTGGCAGCGGTCGGAGGAACCGCGCGGAACGGTGTTGGAGTTCCGGCCGCGGGACGGGCGGGGTCGCGACCCGGACGCGTGATCCGCACGGTGGTCGATCCCGTTGGCGGCGCGCGGCGATGAGCGCATCCGTCCGATGTCGAACGCGCACGGGTTTCGCTGCTAGCGTGCCGTGCGTCCCCCGCCACTTGCTCCGCATGCGAACACCCATCCCGCGCACGGCGGCGCTCCTGGCCGCACTCCTGCTCGCCGCCTGCACCGCGGAGCGCGGCGACGCGCCCGCTTCGGTCTCGGCCGCGCGCATCCGCGCCGACGTGCAGGTGCTGGCCGACGACGGCATGCAGGGGCGGATGACGGGGTCACCCGGGTTCGACCGCGCCGCGCGCTACGTCGCGGTGCGCATGCAGCGCATCGGGCTGGAACCGGCGGGCGAAGGTGGCTGGTTCCAGCGCGTGGCGTTGCTGCAGGCCACGCCGGTCCCGGGCGCGACGGCGGTCGCCGTGCGGCACGGCACGCGCGCGGTGGCGCTGCAACCCGGCCGCGACGTGCTGGCCGCGCCCGGCTTCGAGGACGCCGTGGCGCT
Organism: uncultured Lysobacter sp.; assembly: GCA_966210725.1. Classification (GTDB taxonomy): domain Bacteria; phylum Pseudomonadota; class Gammaproteobacteria; order Xanthomonadales; family Xanthomonadaceae; genus Lysobacter_C. The sequence goes on from CBIHLN010000046.1 coordinate 6,052, forward strand.
GGCCGACCTGCCCATGGTGTTCGTCGGCCACGGCGTGCATGCGCCGGAGCTGGGCGTCGACGATTTTGCCGGGCTCGACTTGCGTGGCAGGGCGGTGCTGCTGCTGGGCGGCGCGCCGGCCCGGTTCGAGCCGGACGTGCGTGCCTACCTGGCTGCGACCGACACGAAGCTCCGCGCACTCGCCGCCCGCGGCGCGGTGGCTGCAGTATTCCTGCGCTCGCCGCGCGACGAGGCGGCGCTGCCGTGGGCGCGTCTGGCAGACGTGCTGGCACGGCCAGCCATGCGCCTGGCGGATATGCCGCGGACATCGCTGCGTGCCGTGCTGCACGTGCAGGCCGACGCGGTCGACACGCTGTTGGCCGGCAGCGGCCACACGCTGGCACGGCTCGCATCGGATGCGGAGTCCGGATCCGTGCCGGGGTTCGCGCTGCCCGCCCGGCTCGACCTGGCCACCGCCTCGCGCATGCAGCCGGTCGGGTCGACCAACGTCGTGGGCCGCCTCCCCGGCAGCGATGCAGGGCACGCGGGCCGGGTCGCGATGACCGCGCACCTGGACCACCTCGGCGTGACCGCCGGCGGCGACGACCGGGTCTTCAACGGCGCCGTCGACAACGCGCTCGGCGTCGCGGTGATGCTGGAGGCCGCACGCCGGATGGCGGCCGCACCGGCGGCGGCGCGCGACACGCTGTTCGTGGCGCTCACGGGCGAGGAACAGGGCCTGCTGGGCGCACAGGCCTTCGCGCAGGCCGCCAGCCACCATGCACTCATCGCCAACCTCAACCTCGACATGCCGTTGTTGCTGGTGCCCACGCGCGACGTCGGCGTGGCCGGGGCCGAGCGCTCGACACTGGGCGACCACCTGCGCACGGCGGCCGATGCAATGGACGTGGCGCTGACGCCCGACCCGATGGCCGCGCAGGGCGCGTTCGTGCGCAGCGACCAGTTCGCGTTCGTACGCCGAGGCGTGCCCGCGCTGTATCTCATGGGCGGCACCGATCCGGCGCATCGCGATGACGACGCCGCCGCCGCGGCCGCGGCGTTCATGCGCGACCGCTACCACCGCCCCGGCGACGAGGCCGACCGGCCGATCGCCTGGAACGACGCGGCGCGCCTGGCCGGGCTGGTCGCGCGCACCGCGGCGTCCGTCGCCGACGCGCCGGAGGCGCCGGCCTGGCACGCCGGCGACTTCTTCGGCGGCCGCTTCGCGCCGGCACCGGCAGTGGGGTCGCCCGCGCCGCCGTGACCTCCCGGCCATGGCAGCGGCGGGGGGCCCGTGCTATCCCTGCGCTCCCCAACCGACACAGGACCGTCGCCATGCACCAGTGGTATTTCCATTCCGGCAGCGATGCCAGCCGCATCGGCCCGCTGGACGAGGACGCCGCGCGCGAGCACGCCCGCCGCCATCCCGATGCACGCTGCTGGCGCGAGGGCTTCGCCGACTGGATGCCCGTGCGCTCGGTGCCGGAACTGGCCGTCACCCCCTCGGGCCCGCCGCCGCACCTGCCGGCCGTTCCGTCCGGCGGCGCCAGCCGCAGCGACGAAGTCGACTACCGCATCGTCGGCAATGACATGCCGTTCGTGGAGGTCGAGCTGGACCCGGGCGAAAGCGCCATCGCCGAGGCCGGCGCGCTGATGTACAAGGACGCGTCCGTGCAGATGGACACCGTGTTCGGCGACGGCCGCCACAGCGGCCAGGGCGGCGGTTTCATGGACAAGCTGCTTTCGGCCGGCAAGCGCGTGATCACCGGCGAGAGCCTGTTCACCACGATGTACACGCACACCGGCAGCGGCAAGGCGCGCGTGGCGTTCGCCGCGCCCTACCCGGGCACGGTGGTGGCGATGAAGCTGTCCGAGCACGGCGGCCGCCTGATCTGCCAGAAGGACAGCTTCCTGGCCGGCGCGCGCGGCGTGGCCATCGGCATCCACTTCCAGCGCAAGATCCTCACCGGCCTGTTCGGCGGCGAGGGCTTCATCATGCAGAAGCTCGAGGGCGACGGCTGGGTGTTCGTGCACGCCGGCGGCACGCTGGTGGAGTACGACCTCAAGCCCGGCGAGCGCCTGGACGTGGACACCGGTTGCGTCATGGCCTTCCACGACAGCGTGCAGATGGACGTGCGCGCGGTCGGCGGCATCAAGAGCATGCTGTTCGGCGGCGAAGGCGTGTTCCTGGCCTCGCTCACCGGGCCGGGCAAGGTCTGGCTGCAGTCGCTGCCGTTCTCGCGCATGGCCGGCCGCATGCTGGCCGCGGCGCCGCAGGCCGGCGGGCAGGACCGCGGCGAGGGCTCGATGCTCGGCGGACTCGGTCGGCTGCTGGACGGGGACAACCGGTTCTAGGGGCCAGGCGCTCCGGAGCCGTCATTCCGTCATTAAGGTCAACGTGGGTCCCAGCGTTCGCTGGGACGACGGCGATCAGCGTGTATGCGTGCCGTCCGGCTCGCCTGCAAACCCCTGCATGGCAGTCGGACGCCGTTCGGGCGCGACCGGCTATCCTCCGCGCGCTTTGTTCCCGGACCGTCCCATGACCGTTTCAAACCGCCTGCGCCTGGCGTCGCTGTGCGCCGCTGCCGCCCTGCTGGCCGCCTGCGGCGGCGGCGACACCGTGCGCCCGACGCCGCCGGCCCCGGCGCAACCCGTCGTGGCGCCCAAGCCCAAGCCGGTGCGCATCGGCCTGGCGCTGGGCGGCGGCGCGGCCAAGGGCTTCGCGCACATCGGCGTGATCAAGATGCTGGAGGCCAACGGCATCACGCCGCACGTGGTCAGCGGCACCAGCGCCGGCAGCGTGGTGGGTGCGCTGTACGCCAGCGGCATGGATCCGTTCGCGCTGCAGGAAAAGGCCGTGGCACTGGACGAGTCCAGCATCCGCGACGTGCGGTTGTTTTCCGGCGGGCTGGTGCAGGGCCAGGCGCTGCAGGACTACGTCAACGCGCAGGTCGGCCACCGGCCGATCCAGTCGCTGTCCAAGCCGTTCGCGGCCGTCACCACGTGGCTGGAAACCGGTGAGCGCTCGGTGTTCGTGCGCGGCAACACCGGCCAGGCGGTGCGCGCGTCCAGCGCGGTGCCGGGCGTGTTCGAGCCGGTGCGCATCGGCGAGCGCAGCTTCGTCGACGGCGGCGTGGTCAGCCCGGTGCCGGTGGACGCGGCGCGCCAACTGGGCGCCGACTACGTGATCGCCGTGGACATCTCCAGCAAGGCCAGCGGCACCACGCCTACGCACCTGCTGGGCGTGGTCAACCAGTCGATTGCGATCATGGGCCAGACGCTGGGCAAGCAGGAACTGGCGCGCGCCGACGTGGTCATCCGGCCCGCGGTCAACGACATCGGGCCGGCGGATTTCGAGCAGCGCAACGCCGCGATCCTGGCCGGTGAGCGCGCCGCGCTGGCGGCGTTGCCGCAGATCAGGAAGGACCTCGCCGCCGAGCGTGCGCGACGCGTCGCGGCACTGGCACCCAAACCGGTGCCGAAGGCGCCGGAGCCCGAGTGCGAGAAGAGCTGGGTCGGGGCGATCAATCCGTTCGGGAAGGACTGCGCGGACGATTGACGGGGCGTAGGTCGCTCTGGTGCACGGCGGACACCCCTCCGTCATCCCCCAAAGGCGACGTCGGTTTTCCCTGGGTGCATGCGTCTACGTCCCATGCGTTCGATACGCCCGGCTCCCTGAAACGGCAACGCCCATGGATTCCCGCCTTCGCGGGAATGACGGCTTGAGAAGAGGGCCGAATTCTCGGCCTCTCAACTCGCCTCCCGCGACCCCACCGGCACCCCGCCGAACGCCTTCACCGTGCGCAGCACGAAGCTGGAATTGACGTCGGCCACGCCGCTGGCGTTGAGCAGGCGGTCCAGCAGGAAGCGCGAGAAGTGGTCCAGGTCGCGCACCACGACGTGCAGCAGGTAGTCCATGTCGCCGGTCAGCGCGTGGCAGGCGACCACTTCATCCCAGCGCGCGATGGCGTCCACGAAGCGGCCGACGTGCTCGACGTCGTGCTTCTCCAGCTGCACGCGCACGAACGCCTGCAGCCCCAGGCCCACGCGCTCGGGGTCGACCTCGGCGCGGTAGCCGGCGATCACGCCCTCGCGCTCCAGCCGCTGCACCCGGCGCAGGCAGGCCGAGGGCGAGAGATGCACGCGCTCGGCCAGCTCGGCGTTGGTCAGCCGGCCCGCGCGTTGCAGTTCGGCGAGCAGTTGCAGGTCGATGCGGTCCAGCGCGGCTTCACGCACGGTTGTTCACCTGAATTGCAAATTGGCGCAAGGATGGTGCGCCATGCCGCGCCTCCGACGCAACAACGCAACCCCGTTGCGCGCCAACGGCGCTACGCTGGATGACCACCCGAGGTACGGAGACCTGCCATGAGCGCCACCGCCCCCCGCCGCGTCGAGAACCTCCAGACCGACAAGGGCAAGGTCCCGGTCTACGCCACCGGCATCATCGAGCAGCCCTGGGACGACTACGGCGACGAGGACCACGCGACGTGGGCCACCTTGTATGCGCGCCAGCGCGAGGTGCTGAAGGGCCGCGCCTGCGACGAGTTCATCGCCGCGCAGGACGCCATGGGCATGACGCCCGACCGCATCCCCAAGTTCGCCGAGCTCAACGAGGTGCTGTCCAAGGCCACCGGCTGGACGCTGATCGGCGTGGAAGGCCTGCTGCCGGAGCTCGATTTCTTCGACCACCTCGCCAACCGCCGCTTCCCGGTGACGTGGTGGATCCGGCGCCCGGACCAGATCGACTACATCGAAGAGCCCGACCTGTTCCACGACCTGTTCGGCCACGTGCCGCTGCTGATGATCCCGGTGTTCGCCGACTACATGGAGGCGTACGGCCGTGGCGGCGTGAAAGCCCACGCGATCGGCACCGACGCGCTGCAGAACCTGACGCGGCTGTACTGGTACACGGTCGAGTTCGGCCTGATCCGCCAGAAGGACGGCCTGCGCATCTACGGCAGCGGCATCGTGTCGTCGAAGGGCGAGTCGATCCATTGCCTGGAGAGCGACGCGCCCAACCGGATCGGGTTCGACCTGGAGCGGATCATGCGCACCCGCTACCGCATCGACACCTACCAGAAGACGTATTTCGTGATCGACAGCTTCGAGCAGCTGATGGACGCGACGCGCCCGGACTTCACCCCGATCTACGAGAAGCTGGCGACGCTCGATTCGATCCCGGCCGGCACCGTGCTGGAGACCGACCGCGTGTTCAACCGCGGCACCGGCGAAGGCTGGGAGACCGGCGGCGACGTCTGACCCGCGACGCGGGTCGCGAGCACCCTGGTCGCGCAAGACCCGCGCGTGCGGTTCAGCGCGCGAATTCCTGCGGCAGCAGCACGAACGCGACGATCACCAGCGCCAGGCACAGCCAGCGCCACCACCCCATGCCGCGCCAAGCCACCTTCCAGGCATCGCGGGGGGCGGTCATGGACGCATCGCCTCACGGTCCGCCTGCGGGGCGGCCGCGCGCTGACCCGCGTGCCTGGCCGCCTTGCGCGCCGCGGCGCGCAGCGCGTCCGCCACGCGCAGGCCATAGAGATAGGCGCCGGTCACGCTGAGCGCGGTCAGCAGCAGGCCGAACACGAACCAGATGAGCTGCGTCGCCAGGCCGCCGAACGTGCCGAAGTGCAGCGGGTCGGCCATCTCCGAGATGCGATGGTGGATGCCCATCTCCGTGCCGGCGCGGCGACCGGTGACGTTGACACCCGTGGGATCGAAGCCGAGCGCGTTGGCGCGGTCGCGCACCAGCCAGGCCTCGGCCTGGCCTTCAATCACGATGCCGCGCCCGGAAAGTGCAAGGCGCCGAACCTCGAGCCCGGGCCACTGGGCACGTGCGCCCGCGACGGCGCGGTCGATGGCGGCGGGGGTGACTGGGGGCGTACGTGCGGGCGCCGCCTCGACGGTTGCCGCATCTTCCGCGCGCTCGGCCAGCACGTCCGGCTGCCCGCCGGCACCGCCGCCGAGCGACTCGACCAGGTACCACACGCCGGTGGCGGCGATCAGGGCGATGAACCAGAGGCTCCACACGCCCGCGAGCCGATGCACGTCGCCCCAGAAGCGACGCTGGCGTTCCGGGCGCGGCATCGAGAAGAAGCCGCGCCACCAGTGCCGGTAGATCACCAGGCTGGTGACCAGCGTGACCAGCAGCGCGATGGCGAGCGCCGACACGATCGGCACGCCGAGCTTCACCGGCATCATCAGGTGGCGATGCGTGTTGCGCAGGAAACGCTGCGCGTTGAACCAGTGCGTGTCGCCGGTGACCTCGCCGCGGTAGGGGTCGACCCAGACGAAGCGCAGCCGGCCCTGGTCGGTCTCCATGCTCGCCATCGCCGCCGACCGCGGGCCCTTGGGCGCGGACAAGCCGTTGAATTCCCACGTCGGGTACGCGCGCTGCACGGCGCCCACCATCGCACCCCAGCTGGCGCGTTCGGTCGCCGGCGATACGCGCATCTCCTCGTGCAGCACCCAGTCGATCTCGTGCGAGAACACCGCGAGGGTGCCGGTGAAGCAGACGAACGCCATCAGCACGCACAGCTTCAGGCCCACCCAGCTGTGCAGGTCGAACCACACGCGCCGGCCGCCCTTCTCGGGCGTGGCGGCGGCGGGGGCTGGCGATGGCGGGCCCGATGGCATGGCGGTGTCGGTCAGGGCATCGGTCAGAAGCGGTAGCGCGCCTGCAGGTACAGGCGGCGCGGCTCGCCGGGGAAGTGGCCGGTGCGCTCGATGAAGCCGCTGGCCGCGTAGACCTTGTCGAACAGGTTCTTGACGTTGGCCTGGAAGGTCCAGTCGCGCCACTGCGTCTGCCAGCTGGCGTCGAAGATCGTGTAGGCCTTGACCGCCTGGCCTTCCAGCGAGACGCGGTCCCCGACATGGTCGGCACCGAAGGCGATTGACGACGCGATCGCGGGCAGGTCGTAGCGCGTCCACAGGCCCAGCTTGTGGCGCGGCGCGTTGGCGAAGCGGTCGCTGTCTCCGGTGGTGTTGCCGGCCGCGGCCGGGTCACCTTCCAGCACGCGCGCGTCGTTGTAGCCGTAGGCGAGGTTGAGCACCCAGCGCTCGGTCAGGTCGGCGAGCAGGTCGAGTTCGAACCCGTCGCTGCGCACCAGGCCCAGCGCGGCCAGGTCGTCGACGCCGTCGTTGCCGGCGTCCAGCCCGGTGCCCTGCACCACGTTGCTGCGCTCGATCCGGTACACCGCGCCGTTGAGGGTGATGCGTCCACCGGCGAGGCTGGACTTGGCGCCGAGTTCCCACTGGCGGCTGCGTTCGGGGTCGAACGGGCCGCCGGCCAGCGGGTTCTGGCTGCCGGCCGACTGCGGCACGAAGCCGGTCGCGGTGCTGGCGTAGAGGTTGAGCGCGTCGGTCGCCTCGAACGTCGTGCCCAGGCGCCACGTCAGGTCGTCGCCGTCCACCGCGGTGCCATCGATTCGGTTCTCGTCCTCGAAACGGTCCCAGCGCAGGCCGGCCAGCACGTGCCAGCGGCCCAGGTCCATCTGGTCCTGCAGGTACAGGCCGTCCTGGCGGCTGCGTGTGCGCGTGGCCGGGCGGAACGGCAGCGTGTCCAGGCCGTAGTCGGCCGCGCCGCTCAGTCCGTACACCGGGTCGAACAGGTCCAGCCCCGGCACCGGCCCGCCGCGCTCCACGCCCACCGCGGTGCGGCCGATGAAATAGCTGTCCAGCTGCGACATCTCGCCGCCGAACAACAGGGTGTGATCGATGCCGCCGGTGGTGATATCGAGTGCCGCGTGGCCCGCCGCGGCGAGGCCTTCGACGTCGCGCGCCTGGTCGCGGAACTCGCGCCACACCGTGCGACCGTCCCCGGCGATGCCGCGGGACTCGTGGTACTGCTGGCGCTCGGCGTTCTCGAACCACCGCACCGCCAGGTTCACGTCGAGCGCATCGGTCGGCGCGGCGGTGTAGCGCGCCAGGCCGATGCGCGCGTCCAGGTCGAGGTAGTCGGTCGGCTCGTTGGTGTTCCACTCGCGGTCGGTCAGGAACACGCCGTCGTCGTTGGCCGGCACGCCGCGCAGGCGGTTGGCATCCAGCGCCTGCTGCAGGTCGGTGTACTGCAGCAGCAGCTCGCCGGTGTCGCCCATGTCGAACGCGAACCCGACATCGCCGATCAGGCTGTCCTGGGAGGTGTTGTTGCGGAAGCCGTCCTCGTGGTCGATGTGCGCGCCGACGCGGTAGCGCACGCGGCCGGCGGTATCGAGCGGACCGGACGCCTCCACAGAGGCGGCGCCGTAGTCGAAGTTGCCCGCTTCCAGTCGCAGCTGGCGGTCGGTGTAGCGCGTCGGCTTCTTGGTGGCGTAGTTGATGACGCCGCCCGGGTCGCCCGAACCGTAGGCCGCGCCCGCCGGGCCCTTCAGCACTTCGACGCGTTCGATGTTGAACAGCTGCGGCACCGAGAAGCCGGCGTAGGGGTCGCCGCGCAGGCCGTCGTACAGCACGTTTTCCTGGCGGAAGCCGCGCAGGGTCACGCCGGCGTAGCTGAAGAAGCTGATGCCGCTGATGTTGCGGTACAGGTCGGTGACCTGGCGCGCGGCCTGGTCGTCGATGAGCTCGCGGTTGATCACCTGCACCGACTGCGGGACCAGCTCCAGCGGCGTGTCGGTGCGCGTGGCCAGGCTGCTCGCCTCGACCTTGTACAGGCGCTGGGCGCGGCCGATGACCTGCACGGTATCGAGGTCGGTGGCGCGGGTGTCCGCCTCCTCCGCCGCGGCGTCGGGATCGGGCCCGGTGCCGGCCTCCTGCGCGTGCAGCACGGCGGGGCCGGCGGCCAGGGCGGAAACGATGGCGAGGTGCAGCAGGCAGCGGGACATGGCGAGGGGCCGGTTATGGAAAGCGCGCCATGATAATGAGAATAATTCTTGTTAGCAAAATCCCGTCACGGACCCGTCGCGTGGTTTACACCGCCCGGTCACGGGTCGATCCCCAAGATGCGCGGCCTTCTCAGCCCCTGCGACGCCCCCGATGCACCTTCGCCGCATGAACTTCACCGCCGACGAACTCCGCCAGGAACTGGCCCACGCCGACGCCACCTTCGACGAGGCCGCGCGCTGCGCCGGCCAGGGGCTGGAGCCGCTGCTGGAGCGCCGGCTGGACGCGCACCTGCGCTCGCTGCGGGCGATGCTCGGCGGCGACGGCGCGACCGCGGCGTTCGATGCGGTGGACGCGGCCAAGCGCGCGGTCGATTCGGCCGAACCCGACGCCCCGCTGCGCATGCTGGCCATGGCGCGCGAGACGCTGGCCGCCGTGGCCCGGCGCCGGATGCGCCGGCTGGTGCCGGACCTCGCGGCGTAGGCTCCGTCGCAACGATCGAGTGATTCCGCGTGCGCCCGCTTGATCGGGCGGGCCGCCGTTTCCGGGTGACCCCGGCTCCGGCCATCGGCGACAATGCCGGCCTCCTCGCCGCCGAGCCGAACCACGCCATGCCCAGCCTGCCGCCGCGTCCTGCGCCGTCCGTGTCCCTCACCCAGTTCCTGATCGAGGCCCAGCGCGCGGGCCAGGTCAGCCCCGACCTGCGGCTGCTGATCGAAGTGGTAGCACGCGCCTGCAAGCGCATTTCCATTGCCGTGGGCAAGGGCGCGCTGGGCGGCGTGCTGGGCGAGGCCGGCAATGCGGGCGAGGCCAGCATCAACATCCAGGGCGAGGCGCAGAAGAAGCTCGACGTCATCGCCAACGACGTGCTGATGGAAGCCAACGCCTGGGGCGGCCACCTCGCCGGCCTGGCGTCGGAGGAGATGGACCACAGCCAGCCGATCCCGGACGTCTACCCCCGCGGCAACTACCTGCTGCTGTTCGACCCCCTGGACGGCAGCTCCAACATCGACGTGAACATCTCCGTCGGCACCATCTTCTCGGTGCTGCGCTGCCCGGACGGCGTGACCACGCCCGGGGATGAGCACTTCCTCCAGCCCGGCACCGAGCAGGTCTGCGCCGGCTACACCACCTACGGCCCCAGCACGATGCTGGTGCTGACCGTCGGCCACGGCACGCACGCCTTCACCCTGGACCGGGAGATCGGCGGCTTCGTGCTGACCACCCGCGACATGCGGATCCCGGACGAGACGAAGGAATTCGCCGTCAACATGTCCAACCAGCGTTTCTGGGAGCCGCCGATGCAGGCCTATGTCGGCGACCTGCTGTCGGGCACCCAGGGCCCGCGCGGCAAGGACTTCAACATGCGCTGGGTGGCCTCGATGGTGGCCGACGTGCACCGCATCCTGACCCGCGGCGGCATCTTCAGCTACCCGCTGGACCGCAAGTGCGCGGCCAAGGGCGGCAAGCTGCGCCTGATGTACGAGGCCAACCCGATGAGCTTCCTGGTCGAGCAGGCGGGCGGCGCCGCCAGCACGGGGCGCCAGCGCATGCTGGAGGTGCAGCCCACGGGGTTGCACCAGCGTGTGCCGGTGTTCATGGGCAGCCGCCGGGAAGTGGAAACCGCCGTCGATTACCACCTGCGCCACGACCGGGCCGCCGACGCCGCCTGACAGCCCCCGCTCGGCCCCGGTCATCTACCTGACCGGGTCGACTGTCACGTCCGTGACCGCAAATCGCCACGCCCCGCGTTGATAACCCTTGCCCCGAGGCATGGCGCATGTCGCGTCGACGGGTGATGGAGGGGAGATGGCGAACGACACGAACACCACATCCGGCGACCTTGGTCCGCACGGAAGCGCGGCGCATGGACGCGAGCTGATCTACGCCACCGCCGGCACGGCCGGCCGGGTGCTGGCGCTGGGCGGCCTGCAGACCATGGGCTGGAACCTGCGCCGCGCCCCCGATGCGCGCAGCGTGCAGCGCATCCTGCAGCGCGATCCGCGCCAGCCCTTCGCCGCGCTGCTGGACCTGCGCGAAGGCTTCAGCCACCAGGACCTGGCCGAGTACGGCCCGGCGCTGTCGGCGTCCAACGCCGGTTGGGTGGCCGGCGTGGACGCCGCGCAGCTGGATGACCCGCCGGTGCGCCGGCTGATCCGCGACTACTGCTACGACTACGTCACCCTGCCGTGCCCGGAGGCCGTCCTCAACACGGTGATCGGCCACGCCCACGGCATGGCGGCGCTGGCCTGCGAACGCGGTGTCGCGGTGCCGCAGGTCGGCTTCGACGACATGATTGGCGACAGCCCGGCGATGCTGGCGCTGTGCCGCACGCTGCGCAAGGCGGCGCTGACCGAAGCGCCGGTGTTCATCGCCGGCGAGACCGGCACCGGCAAGGAGCTGGCGGCGATGGCGGTGCACAAGCATTCGCGCCGGCATGCCAACCCGTTCGTGGCGATCAACTGCGGCGCGATCCCGCAGAACCTGGTGCAGTCCGAACTGTTCGGCTACGAGCGCGGTGCGTTCACCGGCGCGCAGACACGCAAGCTGGGCCGGTTCGAGATGGCCAACGGCGGCACCCTGTTCCTGGATGAGATCGGCGACCTGCCGCTGGAAAGCCAGGCCTCGCTGCTGCGCTTCCTGCAGGAGGGCTGCTTCGAGCGCCTGGGCGGGCACGAGCAGATCCGGGTCGACGTGCGCATCATCTCGGCCACACACCACGACCTCGAGGACGCGGTGGCCAAGGGCAGCTTCCGCGCCGACCTGTTCCACCGCCTGTGCGTGCTGCGCCTGCACCAGCCGCCGCTGCGCGACCGCGGCGCGGACATCGACAAGCTGGCCGACTACGCGCTCAAGCGCTATTCGCAGGAAGGCCAGCGCACGCTCAAGGGGTTCGCCCCGTGCGCGCGGCACGCGCTGCATTCGCACCGCTGGCCCGGCAACGTGCGCGAGCTGATCAACCGCGTGCGCCAGGCCGTGGTGATGGCCGAGGGCCGGCTGATCACCGCGGCCGACCTGCACATCGATGGCGCCGACACCGGCCCGCCGCCGACGCTGGAGGAGGTGCGCGACGCCGCCACGCGCGAGGCGATCGAGCGTGCCCTGCAGCGCAACCGCGGCCGCCTGGTCGACACCGCGCGTGAGCTCGGCGTGTCGCGCGTGACGCTGTACCGCCTGATGGGCCGCCATGGCCTGCGCGAGAGCGATCCGGACCCGAGCGGGACGGTGAGCGTCGCCTGAGGCCGCCGGTTGGCGGCGCGGGCCACGCGCCTGCTCGCGGTCCCGCGCCCGCGCATATGGGACATTCGGACACAGACACAGGCTGGACAGCGCTGCAGCATCGCACGTGGTCTGTAGCACCTTCGTTTCCTGCCATCGCTCTCGACGTCTAATCAGAAGCCCCGCGGCTTGATGCGGGCGCGTCGATCGTAGGATGGGTGGAGCGCAGCGATACCCATCGCCCGCGACGTGATCGCACCGGATGCTCCTTCACGGTGCGCCGGGAAGATCATGCGTAAGCGCGAACGCGGCGTGGAAGCTTCTGCCCGGGCGCGGCGATGGTGATGATGGGTATCGCTGCGCTCCACCCATTCTACGGACGCGGGCACCTGTGCCCGGCGCGGTATCGCCGCTTCAGAACGACTTGGACGCCCGCAGCCCGAACACGAAGTTCGGCGAGTCCGGCGTCAGGCCGGCGGCCATCTGGCCGTTGACGGTCCAGCCCGACGGCATGGCGTAGGTGGCCCCGATGTTGAGGGTGGTGGAATTGCTAGAGCTGCCCGGCACCCGGAACTCCTCGTTGCCCGGCGACTGCGTGTGCGTGGCGGCGGCGAAGGCCGATGCCACGCTGAAGCTGATCGCCGCGCGGTCGTTGAGCGCGATCGCAAGCCCGCCGCTGACCTGGATGACGTTGCCCAGCGACACCCGTGCGGGCGAGACCTGGTCGAGCACCGGCGAGATGTCGTCGAAGTCCTGCGGGCGGTTCCACGTGTAGCCCAGGTTGCCGAACAGGATCACCGGGTCGTAGGTGCGCAGCGCCGAGACGTTGCCGGTCACGCTCCAGACGCCGGTGCCGGTCGGCAGGTTCTCGGGGATGTTGAGGTTGTTGTTGTCCTCGTCGGCCTGGATCAGCTTGAGGCCGAACGGGTGCCGGCCCGAGGGGCCGCGCACGCGCACGCTGGTGACGATGTCGGGCCAGCGCGGCGACTCCTTCACCCACTGGTAGTAGGCCGCGACGCTGGCGTCGCCGATGCCGGTAGAGCTCAGCTGGACCTCGCTGATCTCGGTCGATGCCCCGCCGGCGCCGCCGCTGACGAAGCGCGAGTCGCGGTAGACATAGGGGACCGTGGCCTCGACGCTGAAGCGGTCGGTGATGCCATAGCGGCCAGTGAAATCCACTGTCAGCACGGTCGCCTTGGTCTGGTCCAGGTTGATCGTGCCCAGGAAGATCGCGTCCAGCGCCAGGAACCCGCTGAGGGCCAGCTGGCGGCGGTCGTAGAAGCTGTAGCTCAGGCCGGCATCGAAGGTGAACTTGCGCTCGAACAGCGGGGCGTACTCGCTCACCACCAGCGCCCGCTCCTTCTCGCGCCGTTCTTCGTCCTCCTCGCGCCGGGCCTCGCCGATCTGCATCGGGTCGCCCACCTGCGGCGGTGGGGTAGCCGGGTCGACGGG
>CBIHLN010000047.1:0-19256 GCA_966210725.1 uncultured Lysobacter sp.
CGTCGTCATCGAGTCCACCGGCCTGTTCCTGGACAAGGCCAGCGCGCAGAAGCACATCGACGCCGGTGCGAAAAAGGTCCTGCTGTCGGCCCCGTCCAAGGACGACACGCCGATGTTCGTCTACGGCGTGAACCACCAGAAGTACGCCGGCGAGGCCATCGTCTCGAACGCCTCCTGCACCACCAACTGCCTGGCGCCGGTGGCCAAGGTGCTCAACGACACGTGGGGCATCAAGCGCGGCCTGATGACCACCGTGCACGCCGCCACCGCCACGCAGAAGACCGTCGACGGCCCGTCCAACAAGGACTGGCGCGGCGGCCGCGGCATCCTCGAGAACATCATTCCGTCCAGCACCGGTGCAGCCAAGGCCGTCGGCGTGGTGCTGCCCGAGCTCAAGGGCAAGCTGACCGGCATGAGCTTCCGCGTGCCGACCTCCGACGTGTCGGTGGTCGACCTGACGGTCGAGTTGGAGAAGCCGGCGACGTACGCGGAGATCTGCGCGGAGATGAAGGCCCAGTCCGAGGGCGCGCTCAAGGGCATCCTCGGCTATACCGAGGACAAGGTCGTCGCCACCGACTTCCGCGGCGACGCGCGCACGTCGATCTTCGACGCCGAGGCCGGCATCGCGCTGGATGGCACCTTCGTCAAACTGGTCAGCTGGTACGACAACGAGTGGGGCTACTCCAACAAGTGCCTGGAGATGGTCAAGGTGATCGGCCAGTAAGCCGGCGCGCCGGACCCCGTGAAAGAAGAGCCCCGCAATCGCGGGGCTTTTCTTTGTGGTCACGTAACTTCTCCAGGAGCGGCTTCAGCCGCGATCGCACGAAGCCCACACCGCGGTTGGGGCGACGTCAGTCGCGACCGCGCAACTTCGAATTCCGGCGATTCGCGACATGTCGCTCCTGCCAGGGAAGGCCGATTTTCGATCGCGGCTGAAGCCGCTCCTACAGGTGCAGCCGATCTGCTACCCATTCGCGCCGCCTCAGAACACCGCGTCGAACGCCACGTCCCCCTGCACGCCGACCTGGTAGGCCGACACCCGGCGCTCGAAGAAGTTGGTGACCTCCTGGACGTCCTGCAGGTCCATGAAGCCGAACGGATTGGTGGCACCGAAGTGTCGCGACATGCCCAGCTGGGCCAGCCGCTGGTCGGCGCAGTACTCCAGGTACTGGCGCATGTCCTTGAGCGACAGCCCGACCACGCCCCCCGACAGCACGTCCTGCGCGAAGGCCATTTCGCATTCCACCGCTTCGGCCAGCATCTGCACCACTTCGCCGCGCAACGCGTCGTCGAACAGCGCCGGCTCTTCCTTGCGCACCGTGGCGATCACCTCGAAGGCGAAGGCCATGTGCCCGCTTTCGTCGCGGAACACCCAGTTGGTGCCGGACGCCAGCCCGTGCAGCAGCCCGCGCGAGCGCAGGTAGTAGACGTAGGCGAAGGCGGCGAAGAAGAACAGGCCTTCGATGCAGGCGGCGAAGCACACCAGGTTGAGCAGGAACTGCCGCCGCTCATCGCGTGTCTCGATCCGCTGCAGCGACTGGATCGAATCCATCCAGCGGAAGCAGAAGTCCGCCTTGGCGCGGATCGAGGGAATGTTCTCGATGGCGGCAAAGGCCTTTGCACGCGCGGCCGGATCGGGCAGGTAGGTGTCGAGCAGTGTCAGGTAGAACTGCACGTGCAGCGCCTCCTCGTACAGCTGGCGCGACAGGTACATGCGCGCCTCGGGCGCATTGATATGCGAGTAGAGGTTGAGCACGAGGTTGTTGGCGACGATCGAATCGCCGGTGGCGAAGAACGCCACCAGCCGTTCGATCAGGTGCCGCTCGGCGGGGCCGAGCTTGTGCTTGAGATCGTTGACGTCCAGCGAGAAGTCGACCTCCTCCACGGTCCACGTGTTGCGGATCGCATCGCGGTACATCTCGTAGAACTGCGGGTAGCGCATGGGGCGCAGGGTGAGGTCGAAGCCGGGCTCGAGCAGGTGGGGTGTTGGATGGGACACGCGGGGACTCCGTTGTCGTTTCTTCTCCCCTCGGGAGAAGGTGGCGCGAAGCGCCGGATGAGGGTTCGGCGAAGAGGTGGAGGGTGGTGCGAGGGCAAGGCCGCGTCGCCGCACCCGCTCCTCCAACCCCTCGCCCGGCGGGAGAGGGGTTGGGCGTGGCCTACTGGCAGGCCTCGCAGCTCTCCGGGTTCTCCAGCGAGCAGGCGACCGCGGCGGCCGGCGTCGGCGCGCTCACGGTCGACTTCGCGATGCGCGTCGCCGGCCTGGAGCGCAGGTAGTACGTGGTCTTCAGTCCCTGCTTCCACGCATGCATGTACATCGACGACAGCGCCCCGATGCTGGGGCTTTCGATGAAGAGGTTCAGCGACTGGCTCTGGTCGATGAACGCGCCGCGATCGGCGGCCATGTCGATCAATGAGCGCATCGGCAGCTCCCACGCGGTGCGGTACACCTCACGCAGCGGGGCGGGAATGGCGTCGATCCCCTGGATCGAGCCCTCGCTCATCTTGATCGCGTCGCGCAGCTCCGGCGTCCACAGGCCCAGTGCCTTGAGTTCCTCCACGAGGTAGCGGTTGACCACGATGAAATCGCCCGACAGCGTTTCGCGCTTGAACAGGTTCGACACCTGCGGCTCGGTGCACTCGTAGCAGCCGGCGATCGAGGCGATGGTCGCGGTGGGGGCGATCGCCACCAGCAGCGAGTTGCGCAGCCCGTGCTCGCCGATGCGCGCGCGCAGCGCATCCCAGCGAGCCGTGTCGTCGGGCACCACGCCCCAGGCATCGAACTGCAGTTCACCGTGGGCGGCGCGGGTGTCCCCGAACCCGGGGTGGCGGCCGCGCTCCAGCGCAAGCTCGTTGGAGGCCGACAGCGCGTGGAAGTAGATCTCTTCGGCGATCTTCTTCGACAGCGCACGCGCCGGCGCCGAGTCGAACGGCAACCGCAGTTTGAAGAACACGTCCTGCAGGCCCATCGTGCCCA
The DNA here is from genome assembly GCA_966210725.1 of uncultured Lysobacter sp. GTDB lineage: Bacteria > Pseudomonadota > Gammaproteobacteria > Xanthomonadales > Xanthomonadaceae > Lysobacter_C. The sequence goes on from CBIHLN010000047.1 coordinate 2,978, forward strand.
GCCCCACCGGGCGCCACTTCAGGTTGGCGCGGCGGGCGGTGTCGATGGGGTAGAAGTTCAGGTCGATGACGCGGTCCAGCTGCCGCACGGCCAGCCGCACCGTCTCGGCCAGCCGCTCGAAGTCGAAGCGGCCCGCCTCGCCATGCACCGGCCCCTCCGGATAGAGCTCGACGTGGTGCGCCAGGTTGATCGACCCCAGGTTGCAGACCGCGGTCTCGTCCCGTGAGGTGACCTCCAGGATCTCCGTGCACAGGTTGGACAGGTGCACCACGTTGCCCGCGCGCGCGGTCTGGTTGCAGGCGCGGTTCGCCTTGTCCTTGAAGTTCATCCAGCCGTTTCCGGTCTGCGCGAGCGTGCGCATCATCCGGCCGTACAGCTCGCGCGCCTTGACCTGCCTGACCGCCAGCCCGGCCGCTTCAGCGGCAGCGTAGGCCCGGTCGAAGGCCTCGCCGAACAGGTCGGTCAGCTCGGGCACCGCGTGGGGATCGAACAGCGACCACGGCGCGTCCGCTTCCACCCGCCGCATGAATTCGTCGGGGATCCAGTTGGCCAGGTTGAGGTTGTGCGTGCGCCGCGCCTCGTCGCCGGTGTTGTCGCGCAGCTCGAGGAACTCCTCGACGTCCGCGTGCCACGGCTCCAGGTAGACGCAGGCCGCGCCCTTGCGCTTGCCGCCCTGGTTGACCGCCGCCACCGACGCGTCGAGCGTCTTCAGCCACGGCACGATGCCATTGCTCAGGCCGTTGGTGGAGCGAATGAGCGACCCACGCGAGCGGATGCGGGTGTAGCTCAGGCCGATGCCCCCACTGAACTTGCTCAGCTTGGCCACGTCCATGTAGCGCGCGTAGATCGACTCCAGCGAATCCTCGGGCGAGTCCAGCAGGAAGCACGACGACAGTTGCTCGTGCGTGGTGCCGGCGTTGAACAGCGTCGGCGACGACGGGATGTAGTCCAGCTGCGCCATGCGCCGGTAGAGCGCCAGCGCGTCGGACACGTCCTCGCTCAGCGCGCAGGCCACGCGCATGAAGAACTGCTGCGGCGTCTCGATCACCGTGCGTGCCTTCGGGTGGCGCAGCAGGTAGCGGTCGTACAGGGTGCGCAGGCCGAAGTAGTCGAAGCGCTGGTTGAGGCTGTTGTCGATGGCGTCGTTGAGCTTGCGCGCGTTGGCCTGCACGAAGCCCAGCAGCCGGCCGTTGACCAGGCCCAGGTCGTGGCCGCGCTGCACCGACTGCGAGAACGCGTTGATGTCGATGCCCGCGACCTCTTTCTCGATCACGCCGGCCAGCAGGCGCGCGGCGAGCCGCCCGTACTCGGGCTCTTCGGCGGTGAGCAGCGCGGCGGTGCGGATCGACAGCTCGTCGAGTTCGCGCGTGGTCGCGCCGTCGTAGAGCCCGGAAATGGTGCGGGTGGCCACGCGCATCGGGTCGATGGCATGCAGGCCGTCGCTGCAACGCGTGATCGCACGGACGATCTTGTTGAGGTCGACCGGCTCGCGGCTGCCATTGCGCTTGGTCACGGCCATGCTGGAGGCGGTCGCGGGCGGCGTCAGGGCGAAGCTGTCGGTGCCAACTGCAGTCGGGGTCGGGGTCGGGTCGGCGTCGTGTGCCGCGGTGGTGGACGCAGGTGCCTCGGCACGTGCCGTGGCGGTGTCTTCGGTGGTCATGGTGGAACTCCAGTGCATGGCGCACGGGCCGTCGGCCTCCCCTCGAAGGGCGACGCGGGCGCGGGAGTCCACAAAGTGCAGCGGGGGTGTCGCGCAGGCCGCGATCGACGGCCCGGCCCTCGCGGGCAGGGCCCGACGACGGCTGCCCGCAGGCGCGGGCCACGACACCGACCGCCTTCCCCCGAAGGCTCCCTGGCCGGTCACCGCGCGGTGTGCTTCGCGCGGCTGTCGGCAGGTCTTCGGGCTCTGGACGCGGGACGGGCGTGTGTCCACACCCGTTCCACCTACCGGCCGTCGCTTCCCAGGCAGGAGTGCCCAGTGCCATGACGGCTTTCGTTTCCACTACCGCTGCGGGGCAGCGCCGGAGTCGGCCGGGCGATCATGTCGATCACCCGCGGCCTGGACCGGCTTCCCTTTTCAGCCGACCGCGAGGGCCGGCACCGACGGGCACAACATATCGTGTTTTTCGTCTGCGTCAACGCTAGATGTTGTGAGGGTGTATTGGATAAGGCGCTGGCGGTTGGTCCAGCCGTTGCCCCTGCACCGGTGCCATCCGCCAGCTGGGGGTGAGGCGCTCCTGGCTTTGGCCCGGCCGTCGCGCTGTTTGCCCGCGCGGCCCCGGCTCCGGACAATAGCCGGCTCCCCGCACCGACCACGGACGACGCCATGACCCTGCTCCGCATGACCGACCTCGACCTTTCCGGCAAGCGCGTGCTGATCCGCGAGGACCTCAACGTGCCGATCGCGATCGAGGACGGGCGGATCACCTCCGAGCAGCGCATCACCGCGGCGCTGCCGACGCTGAAGCTGGCGCTGGAGAAGGGCGCGGCGGTCATGGTGATGTCGCACCGCGGCCGCCCGAGCGAGGGCGTGTGGAGCGAGCACGAGTCGCTGCAGCCCGTCGCCGACCGGCTCGGCGAACTGCTGGGCATGGACGTGCCGCTGGTCAAGGACTGGGTCGGTGGCGTTCCGGTGCATCCCGGGCAGCTGGTGCTGCTGGAAAACTGCCGCATGAACGTCGGCGAGAAGAAGGACGACGAGGCGCTTGCCAAGGCGTATGCCGCGCTGTGCGACGTGTTCGTCATGGACGCCTTCGGCACCGCGCACCGCGCGCAGGCCTCCACGCACGGCGTGATCCGCCATGCGAAAGTCGCCTGTGGCGGCCCGCTGCTGATGGCGGAGCTCGATGCGCTCGGCAAGGCGCTCGACAACCCGGCGCGGCCGCTGCTGGCGATCGTTGCCGGCTCCAAGGTCAGCACCAAGCTGGAGCTGCTGTCGTCCCTGGTGGGCAAGGTCGACCAGCTGATCGTCGGCGGCGGCATCGCCAACACCTTCATCGCTGCGATGGGGCACGGCGTCGGCAAGTCGCTGGTGGAAACCGACCTGGTCGACACCGCCAGGAAGATCATGGCCGACGCCACGGCGCGCGGCGCCGACATCCCGGTGCCGACCGACGTGGTGGTCGCGCCGAAGTTCGCCGCCGATGCCCCTGCCACGGTCAAGGTCGTGGATGCGGTGGGCGAGGACGACATGATCCTGGACATCGGCCCGGACACCGCCGCGCGCTACGCCGCGATGATCGCCAAGGCCGGCACGGTGGTGTGGAACGGCCCCGTGGGCGTGTTCGAGTTCGACGCGTTCGGCAAGGGCACCGAGGCGCTGGCGCGTGCGATCGCCGCGTCCAGTGCCTTCTCCATCGCCGGCGGCGGCGACACCCTGGCCGCGGTGGACAAGTACGGCATCGCCGATGAGGTGTCCTACATCTCCACCGGCGGCGGCGCTTTCCTGGAGTTCCTGGAAGGCAAGGAGCTGCCGGCGGTCGCGGCGCTGCGCGCCCGCGGCTGAGACCTCGACTGTATCCGTGGTTCTGCAGGAGCGGCTTCAGCCGCGATCACGGTCGCCCGAATCCCCGTGCCGTTGTAGGAGCGACGTGAGTCGCGACCGCGCAGCTCCAGCCGCCTGCGAATCGCGACTCACGTCGCTCCTACAAATGGCCTGCGGATTCCCCGCGGAAAAGCATGCCGGCTGAAGCCGCTCCTACAGGGGAGGGCTACGCAGTCCGGGATGGGTTTCGCCCCGTCCACTCCCGCGCCAGCAACCCGTACACCGCGCTGTCGCAGGCCTCGCCGCCGACATGCCAGCGCTCGCGCAGCATGCCTTCGCGCACGAAGCCGTGGCGCTCGACCAGCCGGCACGAGGCGGTGTTGCGCGGGTCGATGTCCGCTTCCACGCGGCGCAGGCCGAGGGTGTCGAAGGCATGGCCCAGCACGAGACCGAGCGCCTCCGTCGCCAGCCCCCGACCCCAGTTGGACGGATGCAGCGCGTAGCCGATCTCGGCGCGGCCCTGCTCCCGGTTGATGGCGAACAGGGTGGCGGTGCCCACCAGCGCCTCGTCGCCGGCCTGCGCGATCGCCCAGCACAGCATCCGCTCCGGATCGCGCGCGGCGATGCCGCGGGCCAGGTAATCGTGGACCTGCGAGCGATCGGTCCACGGCACGAAGCTCCAGTAGCGCATTGCGCGCGGATCGGAGTGCAGCGCGAAGAGCGCTTCGGCGTCGTCCTCGCGCAACCCGCGCAGGGTCGCGCGCACGCCGGCCAAGACCGGCAGACCGTCGGAATCCGCGTGGCGGGCAGGGGGGTCGATCCGCGGCATACGTATTCAGTCCGGAAGGGCGCAAACGCTGTGCTAGCGTGCGGTCAGCCACGACGAGTCTGCCATGTCCGCCATTGCCCGCCGCACCAAGATCCTCGCCACCCTCGGCCCGGCCACCGACAAGCCCGGGGTGCTCGACGCGCTGCTGGCCGCCGGCGTCGACGTGGTCCGCCTGAACTTCTCGCACGGCGACCCGGCCTCGCAGATCGCGCGGGCGCAGGCGGTGCGCGAAGCGGCGGCGCGTGTGGGCCGCGAGGTCGGCATCCTCGCCGACCTGCCCGGCCCGAAGATCCGCATCGAGACCTTTGCCGACGGCAAGGTCGAGTTGAAGGCCGGCGACCGTTTCGACCTGGTCGCCAGCGACGACGCGCCGCCCGGCGATGCCACCCAGGTCGGCGTCAGCTACCTCGGCCTGCCCGGCGATGTCGCGCCCGGCGACGTGCTGCTGCTGGACGATGGCCTGCTGCAGCTGCAGGTGGAGTCGGTCGACGGCGCGCGCATCGCCTGCACCGTGCTCAACGACGGCGCGTTGTCCAATCGCAAGGGACTCAACAAGCAGGGTGGCGGGCTGTCGCTGGGGGCGCTGACCGAACATGACGAGGCGCTGATCAAGGTCGCCGCGCAACTGGAGGCCGACTTCATCGCGGTGTCGTTCTGCCGCAACGCCGCGGACATGGACCGCGCGCGCGAGGTGGCCCGCGCCGCCGGCAGCGAGGCCGCGCTGGTGTCGAAGATCGAGCGCGCCGAGGCGATCGAGAACCTGGCCGAGATCGTGGACGCCAGCGACGTGGTGATGGTCGCGCGCGGCGACCTGGGCGTGGAGATCGGCGATGCCGAGTTGCCCGGCCTGCAGAAGAAGATCATCCGCGAGGCGCTGGAGCGCAACCGCGTGGTGATCACCGCCACGCAGATGCTGCAGTCGATGGTGGAAAGCCCGATCCCGACGCGCGCCGAGGTGCTGGACGTCGCCAACGCGGTGATCGACGGGACCGATGCGGTGATGCTCTCGGCCGAGTCGGCGGCCGGGCGCTACCCGGTCAAGGCGGTGGAGGCGATGTCGCGCATCTGCATGGGCGCGGAGCGCCAGTTCAGCCACGACACCGATTTCGAGAAGGCGCCGCGCAACCTGGAGAAGGCCGACCAGGCGATCGCGATGGCCGCGATGTTCCTGTCCGAGCACATCGGCGTGCGCGCGATCGTCGCGATGACCGAATCCGGCGGCACCGCGCGATTCCTCTCGCGCTTCCGCTCGCCGGCGCCGATCTTCGCGCTGTCCCGCCATGCGCCCTCGCGCCGCAAGATGGCGATGATGCGCGACGTCCGTCCTCTGGACTTCGACAGCCGCGGCCTGGCTTCGCGCGATGCCGCCCGCGTCGCGGTCAAGCAGCTGTTCGACGACGGACTGCTGGCCGAGGGCGAGCGGCTGGTCTTCACCAGCGGCGACCACATGGAGCACCGCGGCGCGACCAACACCCTGCGCCTGCTGCAGGTCGGCCCCGACGGCGTGGCCGAGGGGCTCGGCGAGCTGTAGCCCGGGTAAGCGCAGCGCACCCGGGACTTGCCGGAGCCCGATAAACCCTACGCCTGCCGTAGGAGCGGCTTCAGCCGCGATGCCGTTGTAGGAGCGACGTGAGTCGCGAACGCATCTGTCCTGGGGTCGTGGGTCGCGACTTACGTCGCTCCTACAGAGGGTCGGCGGCGTCCGGAGGTCGCGATCGCGGCTGAAGCCGCTCATACACGGGCTTGCCCCGTAACCGCTTGTTTCGACTGGGATGCGATGGCCCGGCCCCGCGCGCGCCGGCTATAATCGCCGGCTTCCACCCGCCAGCCGCAGGACACCCCATGAGCATCGAACAGCTTGCCGAAACCGCCCAGGCCATGGTCGCCGAAGGCAAGGGCATCATCGCCATCGACGAGTCCAACGCCACGATCAAGAAGCGGTTCGACGGCGTGGGCATCGAGTGCACGGAAGAGAACCGCCGCGCCTACCGCGAGCTGCTGCTTACCACGCCGAAGCTGTCGGACTACATCTCCGGCGCGATCCTGTTCGACGAGACCATCCGCCAGTCCACCAGGGACGGCGTGCCGTTCGCCAAGGTCATGAGCGACAACGGCATGATCCCGGGCATCAAGGTCGACAAGGGCGCGCACCCGCTGGCCGGCTTCCCGGGCGAGCTGGTCACCGAGGGCCTCGACGGCCTGCGCGCGCGCCTGGAGGAGTACTACAAGCTGGGCGCCCGCTTCGCCAAGTGGCGCGCGGTGATCAACATCGACGACGACGCCCCGTCGGGCACCTGCATCGAGGCCAATGCCCACGCGCTGGCGCGCTACGCCGCGCTGTGCCAGGAGCAGGGCCTGGTGCCGATGGTCGAGCCGGAAGTGATCATGGACGGCAGCCACGACATCGACACCTGCTACGAGGTCACCGAAGTCGTGCTGCGTTCGCTGTTCGGCTCGCTGTACGAGCACAACGTGGTGCTGGAGGGCACGATCCTGAAGGCCTCCATGGTGGTGCCGGGCACGACCAGCGGCGACAAGGCCTCGGTCGAGGACGTCGCGCTGGCGACCCTGCAGTGCCTGAAGTCGACCGTGCCGGCCACCCTGCCGGGCATCGTGTTCCTGTCCGGCGGCCAGTCCGACGAGGACGCCACCGCGCACCTGGACGCGATGAACCGCATGGGCCCGAAGCCGTGGCCGCTGAGCTTCAGCTACGGCCGCGCCATGCAGTCGGCCGCGCTCAAGCTGTGGTCGCAGGACATCGTCAACAACGTCGCGGCCGCGCAGCAGACGGTCTATGCCCGCGCCAAGGACAACGGCCTGGCGGCCATGGGCCAGTGGACGAAGGGCGGCTGATTCGTTCCGCGCCCCTCCAGTAGTGAAAACGCCGGCCTCTGCGCCGGCGTTTTTCTTTGCATCTGTAGGAGCGGCTTCAGCCGCGATCGCGACACCACGCCACGCCACGACGCAACCCGCACGCCCTTTGTAGGAGCGACGTGAGTCGCGCCCGCGCATCCTCGGGTGCCGGCGCGGGTCGCGACGCACGTCGCGCCTACCACGGCAGGTGCCGGAGATTCGATCGCGGCTGAAGCCGCTCCTACAGAAGCCGGGCGGGATTACGGCAACCCGGCCAGCCACTCGTCGTCGCTGCCCTCGTTGACGTCCTCGAACAGGAACGTGCTCAGGTAGCGCTCGCCGGTGTCGGGCAGCATCGTCAGGATCACCGCGCCGTCCTCGGCCTTGCGTGCGACCTCGAGCGCGGCCGCGGCGGTGGCCCCGGCCGACACGCCGACGAACAGGCCTTCCTCCTGCGCCAGCCGGCGCGCGGTGTCGCGCGCGGTGGTGTCGTCGATCGGGACGATTGCATCGGCCACGTCGCGGTTGAGCACCTCGGGGATGAAGTCCGGTGTCCAGCCCTGGATCTTGTGCGGCTGCCATTCCTGGCCCGACAGCAGCGCCGCACCGGCCGGCTCGCTGGTGGTGATGCGCACCTCCGGCCGCGCCAGCTTCAGCATCTCGCCCACGCCGGTCAGCGTCCCGCCGGTGCCCCAGCCGGTCACGAAGTGGTCCAGACGGCGCCCGGCGAAGTCCTGCAGGATTTCCGCGGCCGTGGTGCTGCGGTGGTACGCCGGATTCGCGGGGTTCTGGAACTGCCGGGCGAGGAACCACCCGTGCTGCTTCGCCAGTTCCTCCGCGCGGCGGACCATGCCGCTGCCGCGTTCGGCGGCCGGCGTCAGGATGACGCGGGCGCCGTAGGCGCGCATCAGCTTGCGGCGCTCGATCGAGAAGGTCTCGCTCATCGTCGCCACGAACTTGTAGCCGCGCGCCGCGCACACCATCGCCAGCGCCACGCCGGTGTTGCCGGACGTGGCTTCCACCACGGTGTCGCCCGGCCTGATCAGGCCGCGTGCCTCGGCGTCGAGGATGATCGCCAGCGCCAGCCGGTCCTTGACCGAGCCACCGGGATTGAACGATTCGACTTTCGCGTAGAGGGTCACGTGCGACGGCGCGATGCGGTGCAGGCGCACGACCGGGGTGCGGCCGATGGTGTCGAGGATGCTGTCGTGGATCATGGCGGAGGCTCGCGTGGGGAGGGGGCGACGCAGGGGGCTGAATCCGGCTCGGCCGGGCCACCGTACCTGCAGGCCCAACGGCCTGCCGGCCGACGGCGGGCCATGGGTGCAGGCCAAGGCCGGCCAGCGCCGCGCCCGCAGCGTGCCACCACGATGGCGGGCGGCGCCAGTGGTGCCGGCTTTGCCGCATCGGGCGGTGCGCGCTGGCCGTCAACCTTTGGCCCACGCGGGCGTTACATGGCCTTGGCTACACTGCCCCGCTTGCTGTTCCCCCACCCCCACTCCCGTTCAGAGAGAGGCATGCGACCCGACTCCCGATTCGGTGCCATCGGCGCCCTTGTTCTTTCGTTGGCCTTGGCGGCCTGTGGCAACAACGAAGCGGCGCAGTCGCGGGGGGAGGGCCGCGCCGTGCCGGTGACGACCGAGCAGGTGCGCATGCGGCCGTGGAGCGACACGGTGCAGGCGCTGGGTACGGTGAAGGCGCGCGAGTCGGTGACCGTGACCGCCAAGGTCAGCGAGACGGTGACGGACGTGCATTTCGACAGCGGCGACCGCGTCAGCGCCGGCGAGCCGCTGGTGACGCTGAGCGGGCAGGCCCAGCAGGCGCAGCTGCGCGAGGCGCAGACAGCCGCCGCCGAGGCAGGCCAGCTGTTCCGGCGGCAGGACGAGCTGGCCGCGCAGCAGTTGATCGCGCGCTCCTCGCTGGACGCGCAGCGCGCCGCGCGCGATGCCGCCAACGCCCGCGTCGCGCAGATCCGCGCGCAACTGGCCGACCGCGTCGTGCGTGCGCCGTTCTCCGGCGTGCTCGGCCTGCGCCAGGTCAGCCCCGGCGCGTTGGTGACGCCGGGCACCGCGATCGCCACGCTCGATGACATCGACCGCGTATACGTGGACTTCCCCGTGCCGGAGACCGCGCTGGCGGTGCTCGACGCGGGCCAGTCGCTGCGCGGGACCACCGCCGCGTATCCGGGCCGGGGGTTCGAGGGCGTGGTCAGCACGATCGACTCGCGCGTCGACCCCGCCACCCGTGCCGTCACCGTACGCGGCGATTTCGCCAACCCCGACCACCTGCTGCGCCCCGGCATGCTGGTGCAGATCGTGCTCAGCCGGCCCGAGCGCGAGGCGCTGGTGATCCCGGAGATCGCCATTGTCCAGGTCGGCAGCCGCTCCTACGTCTGGCTCGCCGGCGAGGACGACACGGTGGCGCAGGCGACGGTGACGGTGGGCGCGCGCCGCGACGGCCTGGCTGAAGTCACCGCCGGGCTTTCGCCGGGCGACCGCATCGTGGTCGACGGCACCGGCAAGCTGCGCCCCGGCGACCGCATCGAGGAAGGCACGGTCTCGCAGGCTGCGCCCGCGGCCGCGGCGTCGCCGGCCGATGGCGGCGACACCGGCCCGGGCCGCGAGATTCCCTCGACGCCGGACGCCGCGCCCGCCACCCCGGCCGATGACGCGGCCGGCGCCCCCGCGGACGCCGCGCCCGCGCAGCCGGCTCCGGCCGACGGCGACTGACCCATGAACCTCTCCGACCTCTCCATCCGCCGCCCCGTGTTCGCCACGGTCATGAGCCTGCTGCTCATCGTCCTGGGCGTCATGGCGTTCAGCCGACTGACCCTGCGCGAGCTGCCGGCGATCGACCCGCCCATCGTGTCGGTGGACGTGAACTACCCCGGCGCGTCCGCGGCGGTGGTGGAGACGCGCATCACCCAGGTGCTGGAGGATGCGCTGTCGGGGATCGAGGGCATCGAGACGATCCAGTCGGACAGCCGCAACGGGCGCGCGGGCGTCACGCTGGAGTTCACGCTGGAGCGCGACATCGAGGCGGCCGCCAACGATGTGCGCGACGCCATCAGCGGCATCGCCGACCGCCTGCCGCAGGAGGCCGATCCGCCGGAGGTGGAGAAGGCCGACAGCGATTCGGACACGGTCATCTGGCTCAACATGAGCTCGACCAACATGGACAGCCTGCAGCTGTCCGACTACGCCGAGCGCTACGTGGTGGACCGCCTATCCAGCCTGGACGGCGTCGCACAGGTGCGCATCGGCGGCCAGCAGCGCTACGCGATGCGCCTGTGGCTGGACAGCGCGGCGATGGCCGCGCGCGGCATCACCGCCAGCGATGTCGAAACCGCGCTGCGCGCCGAGAACGTCGAGTTGCCGGCCGGGCGGATCGAATCGGAGAACCGCGACTTCACCCTGCGCGTGGCGCGCGATTACGTCGAGCCGCAGGACTTCGCGCAGATCCCGATCCGCACCGGCGCCGACGGCTACGTCGTGCGCATCGGGGACGTGGCGCAGGTCGAGCTCGGATCGGCCGAGCGGCGTGCGTACTACAAGAGCAACGGCGAACCCAACATCGGCCTGGGCATCATCAAGACGTCGACGGCCAACGCACTGGACGTCACGCGCGCCGCGCGCGCGCAGGCCGAGGAGATCCAGAAGACGCTGCCGGAAGGCACCGACATCTTCGTGGCGTTCGACGACACGCTGTTCATCGAGGCGTCGATCGAGCGCGTGTACTGGACGCTGGCCGAGGCGATCGCGCTGGTGCTGATCGTGATCTGGCTGTTCCTGGGCAGCCTGCGCGCCGCGCTCATCCCGGCGCTCACGGTGCCGGTCTGCCTGATCGCCGCTTTCATCCCGCTGTACCTGTTCGATTACTCGATCAACCTGCTCACGCTGCTGGCGCTGGTGCTGTCGATCGGGCTGGTGGTGGACGACGCCATCGTCGTGCTGGAGAACATCCAGCGCCGCGCCGACCTGGGCGAGCCGCGCCTGGTGGCCGCACGCCGCGGCACCAACCAAGTGGCATTCGCGGTGATCGCGACCACCACCGTGCTGGTGGCCGTGTTCCTGCCGGTGGGCTTCATGGAGGGCAACACGGGCCGCCTGTTCCGCGAACTGTCGGTCGCGTTGGCGGGCGCCGTGGCGCTGTCGGCGTTCGTCGCGCTGACGTTGACGCCGATGATGGCCTCCAAGCTGGTGCGCCCGCACAGCGAGGAGAAGTCGACCCGCGTCAACCGCTGGGTCAACGCGCGCCTGGACGGCGTGACGCGCCGTTATCGGGGCGTGCTGGAGCGCAACGTCGAGCGGCACTGGCTGTTCGCCGCGCTGATGCTGGCGGCCGTCGCCGCGACGTGGGGCCTGGTGAAGTGGGTGCCCTCGGAACTGGCGCCGGCCGAGGACCGCGGCGCGTTCTTCATCTCCATCCTGGGGCCGGAGGGCGCGGGCTTCGACTACACCGTCGGGCAGGTCCAGCAGGTCGAGCGGATCATGGCCGAGCACGCCGGCGAGGGTGAGGCGATCCGTCGCTACAACACGCGCGCGCCGGGCGGCTGGGGCGCCAGCGAGGAGATGCACACCGGCAACGTGATCGTCTTCCTGCAGGACTGGGACGAGCGCGAGCAGAGCACCGCCGAAGTGGCCGATTCGCTGCGTGCCGACCTGGGCCAGCTGACCGGCGTGCAGGCACAGCCGCGCGTGGGCGGTGGCCTGGTCGGCAGCCGCGGCCAGCCGATCCAGATCGTGCTGGGCGGTCCGGAGTACGCCGAGATCGCCGGCTGGCGCGACACTTTGATGGCGCGCATGGAAGACAACCCCGGCTTCTTCTCGGTGGATTCGGACTACAAGGAAACCCGTCCGCAGATGCGCGTGCAGATCGACCGCCAGCGGGCCGCCGACCTGGGCGTCAGCGTGACCGAGATCGGCCGCGCGCTGGAAACCATGATGGGCAGCCGGCAGGTGACCACGTTCGTGCAGGACGGCGAGGAATACGACGTCGTGCTGCAGGCCGGCCGCGACGGCCGCGCCAGCCCCGCGGACCTCTCGGCGATCGAGGTGCGCTCGCGCGATGGCGCGCTGGTGCCGCTGTCCAACCTGGTTGCGCTGACCGAGCTGGCCGAAGCGGGCAGCCTCAACCGCTTCAACCGCCTGCGTGCGATCACCATCAGCGCCGGCCTCGCGCCGGGCTACACCATGGGCGAGGCGCTGGAGTTCCTCAACAGCACGGTCGAGCAGGAGCTGCCCGAGTACGCGCAAATCGACTGGAAGGGCGAGTCGCGCGAGTACCAGAAGGCCGGCGGCGCGGTGCTGCTGACCTTCACCCTGGCGCTGCTGGTGGTGTACCTGGTGCTGGCGGCGCAGTTCGAGAGCTTCATCCACCCGCTGGTGATCATGCTGACCGTGCCGCTGGGCGTGCTCGGCGCGCTGATCGGCCTGGCGGTGACCGGCGGCACGCTCAACCTCTTCAGCCAGATCGGCATCGTGATGCTGGTGGGCCTGGCGGCCAAGAACGGCATCCTGATCGTGGAGTTCGCCAACCAGCTGCGCGACGAGGGGCGCAATGTCCACCAGGCCATCGTCGAATCGGCCGGCGTGCGCCTGCGGCCGATCCTGATGACGTCGATCGCCACGATCGCCGGAGCGTTGCCGCTGGTGCTGGCCGGCGGCCCCGGCTCGGCCAGCCGCGCCACCATCGGCGTGGTGGTGATCGCCGGTGTGGCCTTCTCGACGCTGCTGTCGCTGTTCGTGGTGCCGGTGTTCTACACCCTGCTGGCCCCGTACACGCGCTCGCCCAACGCGGTCGCGCAGAAGCTGGAGAAGCTGGAGGCCGAGACGCCGGACGCGGGCGGACTCGCCTGACACCGCCCGCTGAAGACCCATTCGAGTGGCCCGGGTAAGCGAAGCGCACCCGGGATTGGCCGTGGGACCCCGGGTGCGCTGCTGCGGGGGCCTGGTACCGCGTAGCCGGCAACGCGTCGCGCGTCGTGTCAGTGAACCGCGCGTCGTCGCCCGCGCCGATTGCAGGTATCGTGGCCGCTTGCGTGCGTACCCGCCGGTGCGCGCAGCCATCCGCACCTGCAACGGGGGACATCGACACGTGGAAGCCCTGGTCAACTCGCTCAACGCCATCATCTGGAGCCCGCCGCTCATCTACCTTTGCCTGGGCGCCGGCCTGTACTTCTCCATCCGCAGCCGGTTCCTGCAGGTGCGCGGGTTCGGCGAGATGATCCGGCTGATCTTCCGCGGCCAGTCCTCCAGCGCCGGCGTGTCCTCGTTCCAGGCGCTGGCGATGTCGCTGTCGGGCCGGGTGGGCACCGGCAACATCGCGGGTGTCGCCACGGCCATTGCGTTCGGTGGCCCCGGCGCGGTGTTCTGGATGTGGGTGGTGGCGTTCCTGGGCGCGTCCACGGCGTACGTCGAGTCGACGCTGGCGCAGATCTACAAGGAAAAGGACGACAACGGCCAGTACCGCGGCGGCCCGGCGTACTACATCGAAAAGGCCATGGGCGTGCGCTGGTACGCGTGGCTGTTCGCGCTGGTCACCGTGATCGCCACCGGCCTGCTGCTGCCGGGCGTGCAGGCCAACTCCATCGCCCAGGGCATGACCAACGCGTGGGACATCAACCCGGCGATCACCGCCGCGGTGGTCGTGGTCGCGCTGGGCTTCATCATCTTCGGCGGCGTCAAGCGCATCGCCCACTTCGCGCAGATCGCCGTGCCGTTCATGGCGCTGGCGTACATGCTGATCGCCGTGGGCATCCTTGCGCTCAACGTCGACCGCGTGCCGGCGATGTTCATGCTGATCGTCGACAGCGCGTTCGGCTGGAACGCCGGCTTCGGCGCCGTGCTGGGCCTGGCGATCGAATGGGGCGTCAAGCGCGGGATCTACTCCAACGAGGCCGGGCAGGGCACCGGCCCGCACGCCGCCGCCGCCGCCGAGGTCACGCACCCGGCCAAGCAGGGCTACGTGCAGGCGTTCTCGGTGTACGTCGACACGCTGCTGGTGTGCTCGGCCACGGCGTTCCTGATCCTGTCGACGGGCATGTACAACGTGCAGGGGCCGGACGGGGCGATGATCGTCAACGCGCTGCCGGGCATCGAGGCGGGCCCGGGTTTCGCCCAGGCATCGGTGGAGTCGGTGCTGCCGGGCTTCGGCGCGCCGTTCGTGGCCGTGGCGTTGCTGTTCTTCGCTTTCACCACCATCGTCGCGTACTACTACATGGCCGAAACCAACGTGGCCTACATCAACCGCCGGGTGCACCGCCCGTGGCTGACGCTGGCGCTGCGCGTCGGCATCATGGCGGCGGTCGCGTACGGCTCGGTGCGTTCGGCCTCGCTGGCATGGGGGCTGGGCGACATCGGCGTGGGGCTGATGGCCTGGTTGAACCTCATCGCCATCCTGATCCTGCAGAAGCCCGCGTTCCAGGCGCTGCGCGACTACGAGCGGCAGAAGAAGGCCGGGCTGGACCCGGTGTTCGAGCCCGAGGCGCTGGGCATCCGCAACGCCACGTTCTGGCAGCGCCGTGTCGACACGGGCGAGGTGCCCGCTCCACCGCCACCGCCGCCGTCCGAGCGGCCCTGACGGACGCCGCATGAGCGCACCGCGCAACCCATGGGACCGCTCGGGCCGACCGCCGGCCCGGGCGCCGTCGCGCCCGCCTGGCCGCCCGATCGCTGCGCCCGGGCCGGCGCACGCGCCGCCGGCGCGGGGGGAGGGCGGCCGCGAGGTCCGGATCCACGGGCTGAACGCCGTGCGCGCCGTGCATGCGCGCCGGCCCGAGGCCATCCGCAAGCTCTACCTGTCGCAGGCCCGCGTGGCCGATCTCAAACCGTTGCTGGCCTGGTGTGCGGCCCATCGCGTCGGGTATCGCATCGTCGAGGACGGCGACCTGCAGAAGCTCGCCGCCAGCCAGCACCACGAAGGTGTGGTCGCCGACGTGCTGCGCGCACCGATGCCCGGCCTGCACGCATGGCTGGAGGCGTTGCCGGCCGGTCCGCAGCTGGCGATCTGGCTGGACGGCGTCGGCAACCCGCACAACTTCGGCGCGATCCTGCGCTCGGCCGCGCACTTCGGCGTCGCCGCCATCCTGCTGCCCGAACATGCGCGGCTGGACGTGTCCGGTGCTGCTGCGCGCGTGGCCGAAGGCGGCGCGGAGGCGGTGCCGCTGGTGCGTCTGGACGGCGCGCGCGCGTCGATGGACACGCTGCACAGCGCCGGTTTCGCGCTGGCCGCCACGCTGGTGGCCGGTGGCGACGACGTGTTCGCGTCACCGCTGCCGCAGCGCCTCGTTTATGTGATGGGGGCGGAAAGCGAGGGCATGGACCGCGCGCTGGCCGCCGACTGCGACCTGCGCGTGTCGATCCCGGGCACCGGCGCCGTCGAGAGCCTCAACGTGGCGGCCGCCACGGCGGTGTTGCTGGCCGCGTGGCGCCACCGGCGTTGAAGGTGGCGCGCCGTCCGCGTAGCGCGACTGGCCCCCTGGACCCCCGGACTCAGTAGCTGTCGCCCACCGACGTGCCGGCATCGCCGGCCGTGCGCAACGGCAGCCGTGCACGCACGTGCGTGCCGCCGTCGGGGCCGGCTTCGATCCAGACATCGCCGCCCAGCTGCTGCGCACGCTCGCGCATCGTCACCAGGCCCAGCCCACGCGCGGCCAGCGGGTCGAAGCCGCGGCCGTCGTCCTGGATATCCAGCTTCAGCGTGCCATCGCCGTTGCGCAGGCGCAGGGTGACCGTGCCGGCGTTGGCATGGCGCAGCGCATTGGTCATCGCCTCCTGGGCGATGCGGAAGCATGCCTGTTCGACGTCGTGGGCCGGGCGCGACTCCAGCCGGGCCAGGTCCAGTTCGACCGTGGGGCGGCCGTTGCGGAACATCGCACCCGCCTGCCAGCGCAGCGCCGCCTCCAGCCCCAGCGCATCGAGCTGGGGCGGTCGCAGCAGCAGCGAGAGGTTGCGCAGCTTGGCGACGGTGTCGTCGGCGATGCCGGTGATCTCGCCGATCGTCTCCATGCGCCGCGCCTCGTCCTCGTCGGCCAGCGCCATCGCACACATCTTGATCGCGGTGATCGACTGGCCGATGTCGTCGTGCAACTCGCGCGACAGCGAACGCCGCTC
>CBIHLN010000048.1:0-19152 GCA_966210725.1 uncultured Lysobacter sp.
GCTGGGGCGCGGGCGTGAGCTGCCGAGAAAGCCCATGCGCGCCCCCCTGACGACCGCCATCCTCGCCGCCCTGGCGATGCCCGCCGCCCATGCCGTGGAGGTCGACGGCGTGATCGGCGCCGACGAATGGGCCGGCGCCCGCCACGTCACCGACTTCCGACTGACCCAGCCCCTGTCGCGCGCGCCCGCGCCCCAGCCCACCGAGGCCTGGGTGCTGGCCACGCCGGAGGGACTGGCGATCGCGTTCCGCAACCTGCAGGCGGCGCAGTATCCGCGCACGCGGCAGTTGACCCAGCGCGATGCCGGGGGGCCGCTCGACCGCGTCAACGTCTATGTCGATTTCGATGGCGAGGGCCGCACCGGCTACAACTTCACGCTGACGCTGGGCGGCGGAATCATCGACACCACGGTGACCAACGAGAACCAGTTCAACGAGGACTGGGACGGCGACTGGCGCCACGCGGTCACCGAGGACGAGGCCGGCTGGTCCGCGGAGATCCTGCTGCCGTGGCACATCGCCACCATGCGCGAGGCGCAGGGCGACAGCCGCACGATCGGCCTGTCGCTGGACCGCGTGATCGGCGCCACCGGCGAGCGCGCGTCGTGGCCGGCGGTGAGCTTCCAGGAGCCGCGCTTCCTGTCGGTGTTCGAGCGCATCCCGATCCCGGCCTACAGCCAGTCGCTGCTGGCGGTGACGCCGTATGTCGTGGGCCTGTACGACAACGTCGCCGGCGACGGCGAGTTCGACGCGGGCGCCGACCTGTTCTGGAAGCCCAACGGCCAGTTCCAGCTCAGCGCGACGCTCAACCCCGACTTCGGCCAGGTCGAAAGCGACGAGCTGGTGGTGAACTTCGGCGCCGTGGAGACGTTCTTCAGCGACCGGCGCCCCTTCTTCACCGAGAACCAGGGGTTCTTCGACGTGCCCTTCGGGTCGCTCAACAACAACAGCCGCCTGCTGTACACGCGTCGGGTGGGCGCGGCGGCCGACGACGGCAGCGGCGCGTCGGACGTGGCCGCCGCGGTCAAGCTCAATGGCAGCGGCCTGGGGCTGAACTACGGCGTGTTTGCCGCCAGCGAGGACGGTGATGCCGGTCGTGATTTCTTCGCCGCGCGCGTCACGCGCGACTTCGACGGGCACGGCCTGGGCGCGATGGCCACCCGAGTGGAGCGCCCGTTCCTGGACCGCGAGGCCACCGTGTTCGAGGTCGACCACCAGTGGCGCCCCAGCGACCGGCTGTCCGTGCGGACCGCGGTGGCCGGCTCGCAGATCGAGCAGGCCGGCGCGCGCACCGATGACAGCGGTGCGCAGGTGCTGGTCAACCACGACCTGGGCAACCAGTGGCGCCAGCAGCTGTACGCGCTGCATTTGGGCGACGACCTGCAGCTCAACGACTTCGGGTACCTGGAGCGCAACAACTTCAACTACGTGCGCTACGAGCTCGGCAAGCGCATCACCGACCTGCCCGAGACGTCCGCCTACGCCTCGCATTTCTGGCGCGGCGCCGTGTCGCGCAGGACCAACGACAACGGCGTGCACATCGCCGATGCCGCTTCGCTCAACCGCCAGGGCGAGCGCCGCGATGGCGGCAACGACTTCTTCGAGATCGCCGCCTTCACCTCCGGCCACGACGACCTGGTGACGCGCGGCAACGGCGCGGTCGACGTGCCCGGCAAGCTGTACCTGTACTACGAACGCTTCCGGCCGCGGCAGGGGGACAGCCCGTGGTCGATCTACGGCGAAGCGCGCTACGCGGCCGAGGGCCTGGGTGGCATGGACGAGGGCCAGGTGCAGCTGTACGTCGAGCCGGCCTACCAGGTGAACGACCGCCTGAGCTTCTTCGGCGGCACCCAGCTGTCGCACAACCCGGACTGGCTGCTGTGGCGCGGCGACAACCTGGTGGGCACGTACCGGGCCGACCAGGTGTTCTTCTCGCTGGGCAGCACGTGGCTGGTCGATGCGAAGCAGGAGTTGCGCGTGCGGCTGGAGTCGATCGGGCTCGACGCGCACGCGCGGCAGGCCTACCGGGTCGCCGACGACGGCACGCCCGTTGCGGTGGACGAGGCGATTCCGGATTTCTCGCTCAGCAACCTGGCCTTCCAGGTGCGCTACCGCTACGAGTTGGCGCCGCTGTCGTACCTCTACATCGCGTACGTGCGCGGAGGCGAGTTCTTCAACGAGGACCTGGACGGGGCGGGCGGATTCCGGCGGCTGGAGGGGCGCGATGCATTCGGCCGGCTCGGGGACGCGTTCGACCTGCGCGACAGCGAGCAGTTGCTGGTAAAGCTGTCGTACCGGTTCGAGATCTGACCAGAAATTGTCGCCAAGACGTTGAACCCGTCGTCCCGGGCCTCCGGTCATCCCACATCCCACCAAGCCGTCATTCCGGCGAAAGCCGGGATCCCCCTCGATGCGCGTCGCGCATCGATCCGCAGCGGTGGATGCGGGATACCGAACGGGCGGTCGGCCGTTGCCGCGTCGACCTGCAGCATGGATCCCGGCTTTCGCCAGGATGACAACACCCGATGTGGAGTTCAACTCGACGAGTGCGCCACGCCCCACTGTTCGGGCGTCAGGATCCAGAACAGCCCGGCCTGTGCGGTGCGCTTGCGCAGCGCCAGCACCGCCAGGTCGCGGCTGACCAGCCATTTCGCACCGCACGCGGCCGCCAACTCGATGAACTTCTGGTCGTCCGGGTCGTCGCAACGCGGCAGCGTCGTATCGCCATCGCGGATCGGCAGATCGCCGCTCCAGTGGTGGGCCAGTGCGTCGTGCGCGGCGTCCAGCGCCGCCCTGGCCTCGGCGTCCAGCTTGAGCTGCCGGTAACCCAGCACCCGCTGCCACTCGGCGTGGCATTCGCCATGCGTGATTGCGACCACGTCGCCGCCCGCCAGTGCATCGGCCAGGCGCTGGCCGCGCGGGTCGCGGTAATGCAGCAGGTCCAGCCACGCATTGGTATCCAGCACCACGCGCGGCCGCGGATCATCGGCCGCCAGGGGCCGCATCAGGGCTGGACTTCGCGCAGGTCCGCCGATGCGATGCGCCATTGCCCGGCCTCGGGGCCGGCGCCGTCGACCACCGAATGGCGCAACGTGTAGGCGCCGACAAAGCGACGCTGCGTGCCGTCGGCGGCCGTGGCGGTATAGGCCACCGGCACTTCGATGTAGCGCGACCCGGCGGCCGGTTCGATCCGTCCCGGCTCCAGCACGTCCACGTCCAGCGCAGCCGTGCCGCCGAAGCTGTCGGCAAACTGCCCGGGCGACTGGCCGCTGGCACGCCCGGCATCGGCCCACAGCGCGTGGGCCACGTCGAAGCGGCCGCCGTTGATGGCATTGAAGTACGTTCGCACCAGCGCGACGGCCTCCGACGCGCCGGGCCCCTCAGGTGCCGCGCCCGCCGACGCGGCTTCGGCTTCGCCTGCCGCGTCCACGCCGTCGACGCCCGACCCCGGGTTGCCGGGCACCGACAGCCCGCCATCGAGCAGGGACCCATCCGGCAGGATCACGTTGCCCTCGCTGTCGACCGCCGTGTCCGGCGGCAGGGCCGCCAGCGCGTCCTCCGCGTCCATCGGCACATCGCCCAGGGATTGCCCCGGGCGCGCATCCGGCATGCCGGTGATGCTGCCGCCGGCACGCTCCGGTGCAGGAAGTGCTTCGGCGGCGCGGCCGTCGGCGGTACGCACCGACGCGTCATCCTCCCCGCCGCCGCATGCGGTCAGGGTGGCGGCGGTCAGCAGGGCGGCGAGCAGTGGGGCAATTCTGGACATGGGTACGCAAATCAGGGGCATCAGTTGCCGAGGTTGACTGTGACCTGGCCGTTCTCGATCTCGGTCGAGCCGATGCGGCGGGCGCCGATCCGCTCCAGCAGGCTGTTGTCGAAACGGTACACCGGCTCATCGCGTGCGTAGTCGGCCAGCCAGCTGTTGAGCAGCTGGCGCGAGGTGGTGTTCATCATCCCGCCAAGGGCCGGGACGTCGACGGACTCGATGGACGGGTCCTGCAGGTGCAGGCCGCGCGTGGTCGGGTCCCAGCGCAGTGCACTGGTCAGGGCGAACCGGCCGCGTGCCTGCGAACTGTCGCTGCCGAGTGCGCCCAGGCCGACATCGAAGTCCAGACGCAGCCGGTTGCTGCCCTGCGGAATCGACAGGCGCGGGTTCATGAGGGTCAGCGATACCAGCCCACCCAGCTTGTCGTAGTCCTTGGGGAAGTTGCGGTCCAGCGAGGCCTGCAACTGCGGCTGGGTAAAGTTGACCTGGTTGCCCAGCAGTGCGGTGACGGCACCGAGCGTGGAGCAGGCAGCCAGCACCACGGCGGCGGCGGCGAGGGCCGCGGCGCGCAGTGCGGTGCCGGTGAAGCGGGGACGGGGCAACGTGTGGACGGGCATCGGCAGGGTCCTGGAGGCGCGGGCGGCCACCTTAGCCCGCCGCGGTGAATGGCCGGTTAGCGGGTCAGCGCAGGACGGGTTGCAGCGATGCGCCCGTGAGTTCCCAGCGGCCTTCCACCGGATTGCGGCGCACGCGGTAATGACCGGTGAACCGCGCCTGGCGGTTGTCCGGCAGCGTTGCGAGCAGGCGCACGGGCACCTCGACGGTCGCCGGCACAGGCTCGTCGTCCAACGCCACCGGTGGGTCGTTGTCGATCCGCATCACGCGCACGTCGCCCAGGGCGCGCAGGCCGGATTCCTCGCCCGGCCCCGGACTGCGCCGGTAGGCCCAGAGCGCATCGGCTTGCTCGAACTCCCGCTGGGACACGCGCTGGAGGTACTGGTGCACGACGCTGACCGACTCACGCATGGCGGCGCGGCGGCGTTCCCGGGTCGCCGCATCCGCCGCCGTCGCCTCCGAAGACATATCCGACGGCCGGGGGCGCGTCGGCGCAGGGGTGGCCGCGTCCTGTGCGGCGCCACCCTCACGCGCCGCGCGCGGGGCCTCCGCGTCCCGTGCGCACGCGACAGACGCGACCACCATGAGCGCGGCCAGGGCGGTGCCCACGCATCGCCAGGCCGGGCGGACGGGACTTGCAAGGGGAATCGGCATCGGGACGGCTCCGGTGTGGGATGCCGATGCTAACGCCGGCCGCTCCGCATCGGGCCGCCGGCGGACCGGACCCGGTTGCCGCGGGCGGGCGTCAGTCGGCGCCGGTCGCCGCGCGGGCCTCGGCGGTGCGGTAGGCGCGCAGCCGGGGCAGGGGATCGACGGGTCCTGCTCTGCCGTAGATGCCGTAATGCAGGTGTGGAGGCGTGCCGCGGGCATTGCCGGTATCGCCGACCTCGCCCAGCACGTCGCCGGGCCACACGAGGTCGCCTTCGGCCAGGCCGGGCGCCCAGTCGTCGAGGTGCGCGTAGTAATGGCGCTCGTCGCCCGGTCCGAGTATCCAGACCTGCCGGCCGCCCAGGCCGGTCTCCCGGATCGACGCCACCAGCCCCCGGGTGGTGCTGGTGACGGGCGTGCCGCGCGTCCCGAAGATATCCACGCCATGGTGCTCGCGGTCGGTCCCGCGCGGCGCGCCGAACGTGTCGGCGACCTGCGCGGCCGCCACGCCGTTAACCGGCACGGGGAGTTGGGCCGGTGCCGTCATCCTCGACAGTTCCCACAGGGTCCGCGCGCGGATCACGGCGGGCTGGTGCCACGCCCAGTAGGCGGCCGTTGCAAGCACGCCGAGCAGCACGGTGGTCGACAGCAGGCGCCGGGCCGCAGGCCCGTAGTCGCGGCGCGGCTCGGCGGAAGCGTCCGATGGCGGGAGGGTGGGGGGCATGACGGCCAGCCTAGGGGCGCATACCGCACTGCCACGTCAAGACAACGGGCCCGCGCCTGTGTTCACGCGGCGACGCGCCGTCGGCGGCTAGCGTCCGGCTTCCTCCAATGGAGCACCGCCATGACCCCGACCCGCACCCGGACCTCCCCACACGGCCGTATCGCCGCGCGTACCTGGCTGTCGCTGGTGCTGCTGGCGGGCATCGCGCCTGCGCTGGCGGCGGACCTCTCGCTGCAGGGCCAGTTGGCCGGCGGCAACGTGGTGTCGTCGACCGAATCGACGGCCACCGGCGAAGTGCGCGCGATGCTCGACGACGACGGCACGCTGACATTGCAGATGGGCTATGCCGGCCTGGGCGAGGATGCCACGGGCGCGGCCCTGCACGTGGGGACCATCAGCGAAAACGGCCGCAAGGTGGCGGACCTGCCGTTGCCGGCGACCGGTGCCGGCGGACGCATCGACACCACGCTGGATCTGTCCGACGACGATGCGGGCCGCGTGCGCGCTGGCGAGGCCTACGTGCAGGTCAGCACGCTGGGCCACCCCGACGGCGCGATCCGCGCGCAGCTGATGCCCCAGCCGGTCGAACTCGACGACCTGCCGGTGCCGCCGGAAGGCTGATCGCCACGCCGCCATTCACGGCTTGCGCAATGCCGGCGGCAAGCGGGCTTCGACGTCGGCCCATCCGGCCCGCCGTTCCCGGGTGTGCGCCCACCACGGACGGGTGTCGTCGTGGTCGGCGAATTCGACCACGGCCATGAACGTGTCCAGCACGCACGGGTCGTGGCGGCGTCCGGTGTCCCGGCACAGCTGCAGGTAAAGCGCGACCGGGTCCTGCCCACGCAGCTGTCCCGGGCGTTCCAGCCCGAGCGCACGCAGGTCGTCGGCGATGGCATGGCCGACGTTCGGCATGTCCTCCAGACGGCGTGCCTGGTCAAGGGTGCGGGCCTTGCGCATCAGCGTGACTCCATATCGCCCGTATGCAGATCGATCGTATGCGGCGCCAGCGGACCTGTTGCGGCTGACCACGGGACCGCCCAGCAGGATCCGCCGGCAGGCGTCATGGCCCAGTCCGCCCTACGCCCGGCGTCGCCGCGGTGGCACCCAGCGCCAGGTCATCAGCACCAGCGCGGCAAACGCGGTGTAGGCCGCCACGAACACCCACCACGGCAGGTCGAAATACAGCACGCGCGACAGCCAGTGTTCGATGAAGGATTCGCGGTAGGCCGCTTGCCCCGCCTGCCTTCGCAGTGCCTGCTCCCACACCGTCAGCGGACAGAGCGTGCCCAGCCACGCCTGCAACGCGATCACGCCCATCAGCAGCAGGTGCGCGACCCGAAGCCCGAAGTGGCGCACCCACGACCACCCCATCGATCCACCGACCAGGAACAGCGCCTCGCCCAGCACCACGAAGGCCACGATGCCCACATGCAGCGCGAGGAGGGCGTCGGCCAGCAGCGCGGCATGGGCGGGCGTGGGCAGGCTCATGCGTGTGGCCTCCATACGAAGTGCGTCCGCTCGTCCGGCCCTGGACACCGGTAGCTCTGCCGATGCGCGGCTTGCGCTCCCTCATTCCCGCACACGCGCCGCCCCGGTGACGCCGGATGTCGGGGACGGGTGTCGGCATGCACGGGCCGAGGCGGCGCCCGTCGTTGGCCGGAACGGCGGGCGCGGCAGGGCGGCATGGACGGGCCCGATGCCCCATCAATCGTCCTCATGGCGCGGCTTGTATTCGCCCACCAGCCGCTGCTGCACCTGCGGCGGCACCGGTTCGTAGTGGCTGAAGTCGAGCGAGTAGCGGCCGCGGCCGGCGGTCACCGATTTCAATTCCGCGGCGTAGCCCTCCAGCTCCGACAGGGGGACCTGTGCCTTGACCACGATCTCGCCACCGCGCGCGGCGTCGGTGCCGTTGATGCGGGCGCGCTTGCTGGCCAGGCCGCCGCTGATGTCGCCCATGTGCTGCTCGGGCGCGTTGACCTCCAGGTCGACGATGGGTTCCAGCACCTGCGGCCGGGCCTTGCCCACCGCGTCGAGGAACGCCTTCTTTCCGGCGGCGACGAACGCGACCTCCTTGCTGTCCACCGGGTGGTGCTTGCCGTCGTACACGATGACTTTCAGGTCCTGCATCGGGTAGCCGGCCAGCGCGCCGGACTTCATCGCCTGGTGCACGCCTTTCTCCACCGCCGGCAGGAACTGGCCCGGGATCGTGCCGCCCTTCACCTCGTCGACGAACTCGAACCCCGTGCCACGCGGCAGCGGCTCCACGCGCAGGAACACCTCGCCGAACTGCCCCGCGCCGCCGGTCTGCTTCTTGTGCCGGTGGTGGCCCTCGGCCTTGCCGCCGATGGTCTCGCGGTAGGCGATACGCGGCGGGCGCGAGGTGACCTCCACGCCGTAGCGCTCCTTCAGCCGGTCCAGGTTGACGCGCAGGTGCAGGTCCGACAGCCCGCGCACGACGGTCTCGTTGGTCTCGGCCTCGTGTTCGACCACGAAGCACGGGTCCTCTTCGGCGAGCTTGTGCAAGGCGGTGGCGAGCTTCTGCTCCTGGCCCTTGCTGGCGGCCTCCACCGCCAGGCCGAACATCGGTTTCGGGAAGTCCAGCGGTGCCAGGTGGATTTCGTCCTCATCATGGCTGTCATGCAGCACCGCGTCGAAGTGCAGGTCCTCGACCTTGGCCACCGCGGCGATATCGCCCGGCACCGCCTGCTCGACCTCGACGTGCTCCTTGCCCTTGAGCTTGAACAGGTGGCCAACCTTGAACGGCTTCTTGCCGTCGTCGACGAACAGCTGCGTGTCCTTGCGCACGGTGCCCTGGTAGACGCGGAACACGCCCAGCTTGCCGACGAAGGGGTCGTTGACGATGCGGAACACGTCGGCGATCACGTGGGCCGACGGGTCGGGCGTGGCAGTGACCGGCTGCGCGTCGCTGCCGCGGCCCTTCACGAAGGGCGGCGGGTTGGCCTCGCCGGGATGCGGGAACAGGCGCTCGGCGACGTCCAGCAGTTCGCGCACGCCGGTGCCGGTGCGGGCCGAGCAGAACACCACCGGCACCAGGTGGCCTTCGCGCAGGCACTGCTCGAAGGCGTCATGCAGCTCCTGCCCGGACAGGCCGTCCTCGCCCAGGTCCAGGTAGTGCTCCATGACCGACTCGTTGATCTCCACCACCTGGTCGATGATCTTCTGGTGCCAGTCCGCCACCGGCCCGAGGTCGCTGTCGCCCGCGCTGTTGCCGAAGCAGTCGATGACCGCCTTGCCGCCGTCGCTGGGCAGGTTGATCGGCAGGCACTCGTTGCCGAACGCCTCGCGCAGCGCCTCCAGCACGCGCCCCGGATCGGCGCCGTCGTGGTCGATCTTGTTGACGACCACCGCGCGGCACAGCGTGCGGGCGCGTGCGTGCTCCATCATCCGGCGGGTGCCGTATTCCACGCCCTGGTCGGCGTCGACGACCACCAGCACGGTTTCCACCGCCGCCAGCGCCGACAGGGCGGGGCCGCGGAAATCCGGGTAGCCGGGGGTGTCGATCAGGTTGACGTGGATGGTCTCGCCGGAGGCGGCCTTGTGGTCGATCGAGGCGATGGCGGCGTCGAGCGAATGCCCGCGTTCGCGTTCCATCGGGTCGAAGTCCGACACCGTGTTGCCGCGCTCGATCGTGCCTGCCGTCTGTAGCGTGCCGCCGGCCTGCAGCAGGGCTTCGAAGAGCGTGGTTTTGCCGGCGGCGGGGTGGCCTGCCAGGGCCACGTTGCGGATGGAGGGGGTGCTGTAGGACATGAGCGGACTTCTCCCTTGGTCAGGGTGGGAAGGCCGTCATGGCTGTCCGCGCGGCGCGCCCGAGCGAGCGCTGGGGCGGGCGGTCATGGCGGGGGCGCCGGCGCGCTGCGCCGGGACGGCAAGCCTCGCGCAGGGGTCGTGGCGGGTCAAGACGCGCCGCGGCGAGGTCCGTGCCGGGCCTCAGGCAGCACGCCACGCGGGGCTAACGGGCCGGCCGTTAGGCTGGCCGCCCCTCACGAAAAGGAGTCCGACATGGGCATCTCCCGCCACGCCACCGCGCATTGGGAAGGCGACCTCAAGAGCGGCCAGGGCCGCTTGAGCACGCCGCAGAGCGGCCTGATGGACGGCACGCGCTATGCGTTCAACAGCCGCTTCGGTGACGAGAAGGGCACCAACCCGGAGGAGCTCATTGCCGCCGCGCACGCCGGCTGCTTCACCATGGCGCTGTCGGCCAAGTTGACCGAAGCGGGGCATCCGCCCACCCGGTTGGACACGCGCGCCGATGTCGACCTGTCCATGGAGGGCGGCCCGTCGCTGTCGCAGATCCGCCTGAAGGTCGACGCGCAGGTGCCGGGCATCGACGATGCGACGTTCCAGTCCATCGCCGAGGACGCCAAGAAGAACTGCCCGGTCTCCAAGGCCCTGAGCGCGGTGCCGATCAGCCTGCAGGCGACGCTGGCGGGGTGATCCTGCAGTCGGTGGTCGGGGCACGTGCCACCGCACGGCGGGTGCCCTTGGCTGGATGCGGGCCGCAGTCGCCTGCGGCGGCGGCGTGACGCTTCGCGCTGACGGGGTGTCCCACCGCTCGGCCGCGTCTGTCGCCACGTCCCAGGTCGAAGGCTCCGGCGTGCAGCAGGCGCAGGGCGCCGTCCTGATTCATGGCGCGGGCGGCGGGGCCTGGGAATGGGCGATCTGGCAGCGGGTATTGGCCGCGCATGGGCTGGCCGCTGACGCGGTCGAGCTTGAGCCGGCACCGCCGGGGCTGGCGGACACCGGTCTGGACGACTACCGCCGCCAGGTCGAGGCCGCCCTGCAGGCACGGCCGAGGCCACGTGCGGCCGTTGGCGCGAGCCTCGGCGGGTTGCTGGCGGCCGCATGTGCCGGCGAGGTGGACGCGCTGGTGCTGGTCAACCCGTTGCCGCCGTCGCCGTGGGTGGATGCGCTGTCTGCACGCCACCGGGCGGCCCGGGCGGCGGTCGTGCCGTGGGGCACGCAGGGACGTTTCGAGGGCACGCGGCGCGCGTTGCCGGATGCCGACAGCGCCACGACGCTGCTCGCGCACCGCCGTTGGCGTGACGAGTCCGGTCGTGCACTGCGCGAGGCGCACATGGGGGTGCCGGTGATGCGACCGGCCTGCCCCGTCCTGTTCGTCGTGTCGGAGGGCGACGACGACGTGCCGCCCCAGGTCAATCGCGCGTGGGCGGCGGCATGGGGCGCCGATGTGGTCACCGCCCCCACGCACAGCCACGTAGGCCCGCTGCTGGGCCGGTGCGCCGCCGGCGTGGCCCGGGATGTTGCGCACTGGCTGCGTGGACGGCTGTCGCCCCGCTAAATGGATTCACGCGGATTTCACGAAATTCAGGGGTGGTTGCCGCGGATCGCACGAGGATGGTCCACGTCTTCCACCGGCCGCCCGCCGGTCCGCCCGTCGACACCGTGCAAGGAGCCATGCCCATGAACCGACTGCTCGCCGCCAGCCTGGCGTTTTCGATCGCCGCCACCACTGGCGCGGCGTCCGCCCAGACGTATCTCGACCCTCGGGGCGGGTATGACAGCTACGGCAACACGTACGGTGCGGGCTCTCCCACGCCGGACCGCTATGGCCAGTCGAACGGGCAGTACGACTACGCCCGCGTGGTCCGGGTCGATCCGGTCTTCGACCGCTACCAGGCGTCCAACACCGGCAACCAGCGCTGCTACTACCGCGACAGCCACGTGGGTGGTGAGACCTACCGTGACGGCTATTACGGCGACGACCGCTACAACGACCCGTACCGCGATTCGCGCGGCAGTGAAGGCGGGCGCACCGTGGCGACCGTGATCGGGGGCGTCCTGGGCGCGGTGGTGGGCAGTCAGGTCGGCGGTGGCAGCGCGCGTTACGCGACGTCCGCCATCGGCTCGATGGTCGGCGGCGTCGCGGGCCGCCAGGTTTACGACAACTACCAGCGCACGCGCGGCGGCACCGGCACGGTGCGCGTCTGCGATCCGGTACCGGCCAATGGCAGCTACGGCGGCTATGCGACGGGCGGGCAGGGCGTGGATGCGTACGACGTGACCTACGAGTACGCCGGCCGTCGCTACACCACGCGCACCAACTACCACCCGGGCGACCGCATCCGCGTACGCGTGGACGTGCGTCCGGAGTAACCGGCAGCGGCCGGAATCGAGAACACTCAGGGGTGGGTGATGTGCGGGTCCTTCGGGACCCGCTTTTTTTTTGGGGGGCGTACCTCAGCGTCGAGGATCGACCGAGGCCCGGCGCTCGTGTAGGAGCGGCTTCAGCCGCGATCTCTTGCTTGTCTGTAGGAGCGACGTAAGTCGCGACCTGGGCCACGGATTCGACGCACGCGCGTTTCGATCGCGACTCACGTCGCTCCTACAAGGGCTCGCGGCTGAAGCCGCTCCTAGAGGGAGTGCGTGCAGGGATACCGGAGAAATCCCGCGGACTTCATTCCGGCCAGTCGATCCGCCCTTCGACCACCGTGCACGCGTGTCCACCCGACCACACCTCGCCATCGCTGTCGATGCGCATGTGCAGGCGCGCATCGAAGCCGACTTCGCGGCCCTGGCTGACGCGGTAGCGCCCCGCGCGGCCGGGCACCGCGCCGTTGTGGTCGAGCCACGCGGCCAGCGTTGCGTTGGCCGCGCCCGACGCCGCGTCCTCGAAGCGGGCCGGTGCGCCGACGAAGGCGCGCACGACCAGGTCGTGGTCTTCATGGGGCGCCGAGCGCGCGAACGCGCACACGCCCATGCTGCCGGTGGACTCGGCCAACGCCGCGATGGCGTCCCAGTCCGGCGTCGCCGCACGCAGCGTGGCTTCGTCGGCCACCTCGGCCAGCCACCAGCGGCGGCCGCCATCGACCAGCGCGGGCGGCAGGGGGCCGGGGGGCAGGGCGCGGAGGGCCACGCGCAGGCGCGGATCCTCTGGGGTCGCGACGTCCAGCACCCGGGCCTTCGGGGTGCGCACGGCGATGGTCCGCGCCGCGCCGTCGCCTTCGACCGACAACGGCAGCACGCCGACCTCGCACTGCTGCTGCAGGAGGCCGTCGGCCGGCGCGACGCGCCCGGTCTCCAGCAGCACGTGCGCCGTGCCCACGCTGGGGTGGCCGGCGAACGGCACCTCGCGGCGCGGGCTGAACATGCGCACCCGGTAGCTGGCGCCCGGCGCCGTGGGCGAAAGCACGAACGTGGTTTCCGGCAGCCGGGTCCAGCGCGCGATGGCCTGCATCGCCGCGTCCGACAGCCCGTCGGCGTCCAGGACCACGGCCAGCGGATTGCCGTTGCCGGGACGGTCGGCGAACACGTCCAGTTGCAGGTAGGGACGAAGCGGCATCGGCGGGGGTGTCCGGTGTGGAAAGTAGGGGAGGCGGGCCGCGGGCGCGGCACGGCTTGCACTAGAATCGCGGGGTTTGAAACGCCGGTTCGCGTGGCGCGCCGGCGGGACGTGATTCTACGGGTCCGCACGGGCCGGGTCGTGGGGCCTGGTGCACACAGCGGCCGGCCTTCCTGTTTCCTTTCCTGCATGAGGACATGCGTGGTGGCGCAAGCGCAGCGTTGGGTCGTACTCAAGTTCGGCGGCACGTCCGTGTCCCGCCGCAACCGTTGGGACACCATCGGGGCGCTGGCGGCCAAACGCATGGCCGAGGACGGTGCGCGCGTGCTGGTGGTGGTGTCGGCCCTCTCGGGCGTCACCAATGAGCTGCAGGCGATCGCGAGCGGTCCGCTGGAGGCCGGTGAGCTGGCGGCACGCATGGACGCCCTGGTGCACCGCCATCGCGCGTTCTGCGTCGAACTGGACCTCGATCCCGACGCGGTTCTCGCCGAGCGACTGGCGGCACTGCAGGCGCTGGCGGACGACGCGCGAGCACACACCCGCCCGCTCGGCTGGCAGGCCGAGGTGCTGGCGCAGGGCGAGCTGCTGTCCTCGACGATCGGCGCGGCCTACCTGCGCACGCAGGGGCTGGATTTCGGCTGGTGCGACGCGCGCGACTGGCTCGATGCCATCGCACTGCCCAACCAGGGCGAGTGGGCGACGCGGCTGGCGGTCAACTGCCGGATCGATGCCGACGCCGGCTTCCGCACACGGTTCGCCGCGCAGCCGGCGCGCATGCTGCTGACCCAGGGCTTCATCGCGCGCCACGGCGACGGCGGCACGGCGGTGCTCGGGCGCGGCGGGTCGGATACGTCGGCGGCGTACTTCGGTGCGTTGCTGGGCGCGGCGCGCGTGGAAATCTGGACCGACGTGCCGGGCATGTTCAGCGCCAATCCGCGCGAGGTGCCCGACGCGCGCCTGCTGGCGCGGCTGGACTACGCCGAGGCGCAGGAAATCGCCACGACCGGCGCCAAGGTGCTGCATCCACGCTCCATCGGCCCCTGCCGCGATGCCGGCGTGCCGATGGCGATCCTGGACACCGAGCGCCCCGACCTGCCGGGCACGCGCATCGACACCAGCGCGGCCACGGTGCCCGGCGTCAAGGCCATCAGCCGCCGCAACGGCATCGTGCTGGTGTCGATGGAAAGCATCGGCATGTGGCAGCAGGTCGGCTTCCTGGCGGACATCTTCGAGCGCTTCCGTCGCCACGGACTGTCGGTCGACCTGATCGGTTCGTCCGAGACCAACGTCACCGTGTCGCTGGACCCCAGCGAGAACCTGGTCACCACCAACGTCCTGGAGGCGCTGTCGGCCGACCTGGCGCAGGTGTGCCGGGTGAAGGTATTCACCCCGTGCGCCGCGATCACGCTGGTCGGCCGCGGCATGCGCTCGCTGCTGCACCGCCTGAGCGACATCTGGGCCACGTTCGGCCGCGAGCGTGTGCACCTGATCTCGCAGTCGTCCAACGACCTCAACCTGACGTTCGTGATCGACGAGGCGGATGCCGACGGCCTGCTGCCGCAGTTGCATGCCGAGCTGGTGCGCTCGGGCGCGATGCCGGTGCTGGACGCCAGCGTGTTCGGCCCCAGCTGGCGCGAGATCGCCCACGGCAAGCCCGAGCGCCCCGCCCCGTGGTGGGCGGTGCAGCGCGACCGCCTGCTGGAGATGGCGGCGGCCGGTACGCCGCGCTACGTCTACGACCTCGACACCGTCCGCGCCCGCGCCCGCGCGCTGGCCGCGACGCCGTCGGTGGACCGCTGCTACTACGCGATCAAGGCCAATCCGCACCCGGCGATCCTGCAGGCGCTGGCGACCGAGGGCTTCGGGCTGGAGTGCGTCTCGCTGGGCGAGCTGGAGCGGGTGTTCGACGCCGTGCCGGACCTGCCGCCGTCGCGCGTGCTGTTCACGCCGAGCTTCGCGCCGCGCCGGGAGTACGAGGCGGCGTTCGAGCTGGGCGTCACCGTCACCATCGACAACATCGAGGCGCTGCAGCGCTGGCCGGAGATGTTCCGCGGCCGCACTGCGTGGCTGCGGCTGGACCTGGGGCACGGCGAAGGCCACCACGAGAAAGTGCGCACCGGTGGCGTCGCCGCCAAGTTCGGCCTGCCGGTGGCGCGCTTCGACGCCTTCCTGCAGGCCGCGCGCGCCGTCGACCTGCGCATCACCGGCCTGCATGCCCACCTGGGCAGCGGCATCGACGACCCCACGCACTGGCGCGGGGTCTATGCCGAACTGGCCGGCCTGGCCGATGCGGTCGGCACGGTGGACACCCTCGACATCGGCGGCGGCCTGCCAGTGCCGTACACGCCCGACGCGCAGGACTTCGACCTGGCGCTGTGGCGGGACGGGCTGGCCGGGATCAAGGCGGCCTATCCGCGCTTCGGACTGGTGATCGAGCCGGGCCGTTACCTGGTGGCCGAGGCGGGCGTGCTGCTGCTGGCCGTCACCCAGGTGGTGGAGAAGGACGGCATTCGCCGCGTCGGCGCGGATGCGGGCATGAACGCGCTGCTGCGCCCGGCGATGTACGAGGCCTACCACGCCATCCACAACCTGACCCGGCTGTCCGACGCCGACGTCGCGGTGTTCGACGTCGTCGGCCCTGTCTGCGAGACGGGCGATGTGCTCGGGCGCGACCGGCTGCTGCCGCGCGCCACCGTGGAGGGTGACGTGCTGCTGGTGGCCGACGCCGGCGCCTACGGCATGGCGATGGCCAACACCTACAACCTGCGCGCGCTACCGGCGCAGGACGTACTCGCCTGATGCGTGCTTGCGTCGCACGGGCCTATCGACACGCAACGAGCGGCGGGCCCACGCCCGCCCACGGGATCTGAAGATGAGCGACTGGACATTCAAACGCGACGGCATCGACGTGTTCCGCTTCGTACGCTGCGAGCTGGACGCGGCCACCGGCGTCGCACGGCTGGTATATGCCTTCGACGACGGCCCCGAGCTGGTGGAGACGGTCACCGTGCCGGGCGCGCCGTTCCAGCTCGATGGCGCGCGTGCCGGCGCCATCGAGCAGGCGCTGCGGCTGCTGCACCTGATGGCCGGCGTGAGCTACTACAAGGCGGCGGTGCCACCGCAGATCCGCATCGAGGCGTATGGCATCGATGCCGACACCGCGGCCTTCATGGAGACCGTGTACCTCAACGGCCTGGGTGAGTTCGCCTACCGCAACCGGCTGGACCTGCACGGGCGGATCCGCTTCCCGGTGGCTGCGGACGCTGGCGCCGACGATGCACCGGCCATGGGCCTGCGCGCGCACGCCATGGTGGCCATCGGCGGGGGCAAGGATTCGCTGGTCAGCATCGAGGCGTTGCGCGCACTGGGCGTGGACCAGACGGTCGCATGGATCGGCGGGTCGCAACTGATCAAGGCCTGCGCCGAGCGCACCGGCCTGCCCACGCTCAACATCGGCCGCGCGCTGGCGCCGCAGCTGTTCGACTACAACCGGCAGGGCGCCTGGAACGGCCACATCCCGGTGACGGCGGTCAATTCGGCCATCCTGGTGCTGGCGGCGCTGCTGCACGGCGTCGACCAGGTGGTGTTTTCCAACGAGCGTTCGGCCAGCTACGGCAGCCTGATCGAGGGCACGGGCGAGGTGAACCACCAGTGGTCCAAGGGCTGGGCGTTCGAGCAGGCGTTCGCCTCGCACGTGCGCCGGCACGTCGCGGCGGACCTGAGGTACTACTCGCTGCTGCGCCCGCTCAGCGAGCTGGCGGTGGCGCGGCAGTTCACCCGCAACGACCATTACGACGCGCACTTCTCCAGCTGCAACCGCAACTTCCATATCCTCGGCGAGCGCCCGACGCACCGCTGGTGCGGCGTGTGCCCAAAGTGCCACTTCGTGTTCCTGGCGCTGGCGCCGTTCATGGCCAAGCCGCGCCTGATGCGCATCTTCGGCCGCAACCTGCTGGACGATGGGGCGCAGACGGCGGGCTTCGATGCCCTGCTGGAGTACCGCGACCACAAGCCGTTCGAGTGCGTGGGCGAGGCGCGCGAGTCGCGCGCGGCCATGGCGGCACTCACGCAGCGCCCGGAGTGGCGCGAGGATGCGCTGGTGGCGCGTTTCGCGCGCGAGATCGCACCCCAGCTGGCGGGCGATGATCTCGCCATCGAGCCCCTGATGGTGCTGGACGATACGCACGGCATCCCGCCTGCGCTGTGGGAGCGGCTGCGTGCGCATCTCGCAGCTTGAGGGCCAACGGGTCGCGCTGTGGGGCTGGGGCCGCGAGGGCCGCGCGGCCTACCGCGCCATCCGCGCCGCGCTGCCCGCACTGCCGCTGACGCTGTTCTGCACGCCGGCGGAAATCGATGATGCGCAGGCGTTGGGCGATGCGCAGCTGCGCACCGATACGCGGCCCGACGCCGAGCGGTTGTCGGCCTTCGACGTCGTCATCAAGTCGCCCGGCATCAGCCCCTACCAACCCGATGCCGCGCAGGCCGCCGCGCGCGGGACGCGCTTCATCGGTGGCACCGCCCTGTGGTTCGCCGAGCACGCGGGCCCGGACGGCATCGCCGCGCGCTCCGTCTGCGTGACCGGTACCAAGGGCAAGAGCACGACCACGGCGCTGCTGGCGCACCTGCTGCGCAGCGGTGGGCACGTCACCGCGCTGGCCGGCAACATCGGCCTGCCGTTGCTGGAGTTGCCCGAGCACCCGGTGCCCGAGGCGTGGGCGATCGAGCTGTCCAGCTACCAGACCGGCGATGTCGCCGACAGCGGTGCCCGCCCGGATATCGCCGTGGTGACCAACATCTTCCCCGAGCACCTCGACTGGCACGGGTCGCAGGCCCGTTACGTGCAGGACAAGCTGCGCCTGGTGACGGACGCGAAGCCACGGGTCGCCGTGCTCAATGCCGATGACCCGACCGTTGCGGCGCTGGGGCGCGCGATCGAGGCGGATCCGTCGTCGACGACCGCCGTGCGCTGGTACGGCACCGGCGAGGGCTGGCACCTGCGAGGCGACGTGCTGTGGCGCGGCGGGGTCGAGGTGCTCGATACCGCCGCCCTGCCGCTGCCGGGACGCCACAACCGCGGCAACCTGTGCGCGGTGCTCACGGCCATCGAAGCGCTGGGCCACGATGCCATCGTGCTGGCACCGAGTGCCGCGCACTTCCAGCCGTTGCCGCACCGCCTCCAGGTGCTGGGCGAGCGCGACGGCGTCGGCTACGTCAACGACTCCATCAGCACCACGCCGTTCGCGACGCTGGCGGCGCTGGACTGCCACCGCGACCGGCGGGTGGCAGTGCTGGTGGGCGGGCACGACCGCGGGCTGGACTGGTCGGACTTTGCGCGCGACGTCGGGGCGAGGGCGCCCGTGGTGATCGTCACCATGGGTGCGAACGGCCCCCGCATCCACGCGCAGCTCGAGCAGGCGGGCGCGGCGCTCACGCTGCTGGCCGCGGCCGACCTGGCCGACGCCGTGGTCAAGGCGCGGCAGTCGCTTCCAGCCGGTGGCGTGGTCCTGCTCTCGCCCGGCGCGCCGAGCTTTGGTCCGTACCGCGACTACGTCGAGCGCGGCCGCCACTTTGCTGCGATCGCCGGGTTCGACCCTGACGCCATCAGTACGATCCCGGGCCTCGGCATCCACTAGTGGATGCGTAGGAGCGGCTTCAGCCGCGATCGGATCCACATGGCCGTTGTAGGAGCGACGTGGGTCGCGACCGCGCACCGTCGGTCCCCATCACGGGTCGTGACTCACGTCGCCTGAAACGGGCTGGAAACACGCATCGATCACCGCTGAAGCCGCTCCTGCAGTCGGCCATGGGATTCACGCGTAGCCAACGGCGCCGGACTAGCCTTCGGCGGACCCCAGACGAGGACCGTCCCATGCGCCAATTCGCTCTCGCCGCCGTACTCGCCCTGTGCATGACGCCCGCCTGGGCGGAGATGAAGGCCGACCCGGTCGAGTGGTCGCTGGACGGCAAGGCCTACGAAGGGGTACTGGTCTACGACGGCGTCAACGCCATCGCGCGGCCCGGCCTGGTCATGGTGCCCAACTGGATGGGCGTGACCCCGGCGGCCGTCGAGACGGCCCGCA
>CBIHLN010000049.1:0-18594 GCA_966210725.1 uncultured Lysobacter sp.
CCCGGCGACCCCACAGAGCCCGTTCCCTTTGAGCACCCAAGCCCACGTCATCAAGACCCGCCTGCCCAACCCCCCGCCGCCGATCGACACGCTGCTGGCCACCGTGCGTGGCGCGGTCGACGAACTGAAGGCCAAGGATGTCGTGGAAATCGACGTGCGCGGCAAGAGCAGTGTCACCGATTACATGGTGGTCGCCTCGGGAACCTCGACCCGCCACGTCAAGTCGATCGCCGACGAAGTGGTCAAGCACGCCAAGAACCTGGACGTCATGCCGCTGGGCGTGGAGGGCGAGCGCGAGGCCGAGTGGGTACTGGTCGACCTCGGCGACGTGGTGGTCCACATCATGCTGCCGCGCGTGCGCGAGTTCTATGCGCTCGAGCGCCTGTGGACGGTGGGCGACCAGCCCCCCGAGGACATCGACGAGGCATCGGACGTGGACGATGCGCAGGAGCGCGGCTGACCGCGTTCCCTCGCACCGCTGCACGCCCTGACGACGCGCCGGCCCAGTGCCGGCGCTTCTGTTTGACGGGCCGGGGATGCGGCCGGCGCCCGGCGTTGAGCCCGGTGCCGGCTACCATGCCCGCATGAAAGCGAAACTGATCGCCGTGGGCGAACGCGCGCCGCGCTGGGTCGCCGACGGGTTCGGCGAATACCGGAAACGCCTGTCGCACTGGCTGCCGCTGGAGCTGGTGGAAATCGAACCGGGCCTTCGCGGCAAGGGCCGCGACCCCGTCCGCGCCGCGTCGGACGAAGGTGGCCGGGCGCTTGCGTCCGTGCCGAAGGCCGGCCGGGTGGTGATGCTGGACGGGGGCGGTCGGACGTGGTCGTCGGAGGAGCTGGCCGAACGGCTGGAGCACTGGCGCGGCCAGGGACAGGACCTGGCCTTCATGATCGGCGGGCCCGAGGGCCACGCCGATGCCGTGCGCGAGCGGGCCGACGAAGCGTGGTCGCTGGGGCCGTTGACCTTGCCGCACATGCTGGTGCGGCTGGTGATGGCCGAGCAGCTCTACCGTGCGGCCGCGCTGCTGGCCAACCACCCCTACCACCGCGCCTGACACCTGTCGCGGCTGCCGGTGATTCGTTCGCTGCAGCTCAGCGCGCGGGGCTGAATTGGACCGGCACGCGTCCGACCGCGCGTACCGCTACGCCGTTGCGCATCGCCGGCCGGAATCGCCACGCATCCAGGACCTGCCGCTGCGCGGCGCGATCCAGGTCGCGGTGGCCGCTGCTCTGCGCCACCGTGACCTCGATCGGCCGACCGTCCACGTCGACCAGCACCGCCAGCACCACCAACCCACTGCGCCCTTCACGCAGGGCGCGGGGCGGGTAGCGCGGGGCCGGCGCCGCGGCGTACTGCAGCGTGACACCGGATTGCGGTGGCGCGATGTCGGGCGCGACCGGCCCCTGCGGCGGGAGGTCCTGTGCGGGCTCCGCCTCCACCTGCAGGTCGCCGGCTTCCACCGGGACGGGCGCGCTGATGGCGACCGGCACGTCCTGCTTCACCGGGCGCGGCACGGGGGCGGGCACTGGGCGCGGCGTCGCTTGCACGGGCAGTGGGTCGACCGGTCGCAGGGGCTGGCGGGGAATCCATTCGATCGGCTGCGCCAACGGCACCCGCGGCTGCCAGTCCGGCATGGCCAACGGCGCCATCAACAGCAGGCCGGCGACGACATGGATGCAAACCGCGGTCGCGTTGGCGGCAATGCGGCCGGGGTCGAGCGGGGCACGCGCGTCCCCAGGGCAGGACGCAACGGAGTACTGACGTACGGCGGGCGTTGCAACGCTCATGGGCCACCTCTTCGGTTGTCATGCATCGACAACGTCGGGAAAGCCGGTGTGGGGTTGACCGCTAGGCATGCAAAAAAAAGCCCGCGCGAGGCGGGCTTCTTCGTCTTCCGTCATGCGATGTCCGCCGCATGTCCGGTGTGCGCCGATCCGGTTTCAGTCGTCCGTCGCCGGGTCCTGGTCGTTGTCCGGCTCACGTCCCAGGCCACCCTCGTCCGGGTTCGGTGTGTGGCTGGGTTCGGGTTGCCGGGCATCGCCGGGGTCACGCGGCTGCGGCTCGGGATAGCCCGGGTTATGGCCGGGCTTGGGGTCTGGGGCGGGGGGCGCATGTTTGCCGCTCATGGTCATTGTCCCAGTTCGAAGACGACATCGAGGTTGGCCGACACGGTGTTCTCGCCGGGCGAAATCGAGGTGTCGGCCTGCGCCTTTTCCATGCGGGCCATGGCCATCATGGGCATGGGGACCGGCGGCCCGAAGCTGCCGCCCTCGCTGATGCTGACGATGCGACGCACGCGCATCCCCAGCGATCCGGCATACATCTCGGCGCGGGCTCGCGCCTTCTCGATCGCGGCCTTGCGCGCCTCGTCCATCGCACCGTCCTTGTCGTCGATATCGAACGACGGGCCGTTCACCTGGTTGGCGCCGCTGGCGACCAGCGCGTCCATGATCGGGCCCAGCTTGTCGATATCACGCGCGGTGATGTTGACCGTGTTGCTGGCCTGGTACCCGGTGATCGTGGGCGGCTGGTTCTCGGCGTGGCGGTACTGCGGGTACAGGTTGACGCCACTGGTCTGGATGTCGCGCTCGGCGATGCCGGCCTTCCTGATCGCGGCGACAACGCGGTCCATCTGCTCGGCGTTGGCGCGCATCGCCGCATTGGCGTCAGCGCCCTGGGTGACGACACCGGTGGACAGCGTGGCGATGTCCGGCACGCGCCGCACCTCGGCCTGGGCCGATACCGACAGCAGCGTGCCGCCCGGGGCGGCCATGGCGGGCGTCGGGTTCTGGGCGGAGGCGGGCATGGTGGCGAGGGTGCCGAGGGCCAGTGCGAGGGTGAGCGCCAACGGGCGCAGGCGGTTGAATTGGAGGTGGGCAAGGGCGGTGGCGCGGGGTGCAGCGGGGGCGTGCCGGGGCATGGAAGGCTCCTGAACGAAACGGTCGAAGGGTGTTGCCGCTGCGGTGAACGGGTCGTGAGCCCCGCCGGGGTCGATGCCGCAGGTGTCGGCCGGCGCTCAGTCAGCGCGGGTTATTCTTCCGCGATGCTCTACCTCGCCTCGAAATCCCCCCGCCGCCGCGAGCTCCTGACCCGCCTCGGCGTGGATTTCGGGTTGCTCGACATCGATATCCCCGAGCAGCGCCAGCCCGCCGAGGCGCCCGACGACTACGTGCGCCGCGTGGCTCGCGAGAAGGCCGGCGCCGGCCTGCTGGAGGTGGTCGCCAATCCGTCTGCGCTGGTGCTCGGATCCGACACCGAAGTGGTGCTGGATGACGAGGTGTTCGGCAAGCCGGCGGATGCCGTGGAAGCGGCCGGCATGCTGCGACGCCTGTCGGGTCGGACGCACCGCGTGCTGTCGGCGGTGTCGCTGGTCTCGGCCGGCCGCGAGGTCCAGGCGATGAGCGAGTCGCGCGTGACCGTCATGACCTTGGACGACGCGACCATCGCCGCGTATCTCGCGACCGGCGAGTGGCAGGGCAAGGCCGGCGCCTACGCCATCCAGGGCGTGGCGGAGATGTTCGTCGAACACCTGGAAGGCAGTTTCTCCGGCGTCATGGGGCTGCCGCTGCACGAAACCGCGCGCCTGCTAGCCGAGTTCGGCGTGCACGTCCTGCAACCCTCCACCGCCCCGGACAGAGCCTGATGCGCACGGACGCCCTTGCCATGAATCGCAATCCGAGCACCCATCGGTACCCGACCGTGGCCCACGCGGCGGGGGCAGGCGCGTGACCGAGGAGATCCTCGTCAACGTCACCCCGCGCGAGACGCGCGTGGCGGTGGTTGAGAACGGCATGCTGCAGGAGCTGCACATCGAGCGCGGCTGGTCGCGCGGCGTGGTCGGCAACATCCACAAGGGCCGCGTGCAGCGGGTGATGCCGGGCATGCAAGCGGCGTTCGTGGATATCGGTCTGGAGCGCGCCGCGTTCCTGCACGCGGCCGACATCGTGCGACCCACGCCGGTGGGCAATGGCGAGGGCGAGGAGGCGGCGCTGCCGCCGGCGCCGACGCGCCCGATCGCCGAGCTGCTGCGCGAAGGCCAGGAAATCATCGTCCAGGTCGTCAAGGACCCGATCGGCACCAAGGGCGCGCGGCTCACCACCCAGCTCAGCATTCCGTCGCGCTACCTCGTGCTGCTGCCGCGCAACCGCGTGGTCGGCGTGTCGGCGCGGATCGAGGACGAATTCGAGCGCCAGCGCCTGAAGGCGATCGTCAGCCAGTTGACCCCGCCCGACATCGGCCATGGCTACATCATCCGGACCAATGCCGAAGGCCAGCCGGAAGAACAGCTGGCCGAGGACGTGGCGTACCTGTCGCGCGCCTGGGCGCTGATCGAGGAGAGCTCGCGCACGGCCCGGGTCGGCGAGCGCGTCTATGAGGACCTGTCGCTGCCACTGCGCGCCGTGCGCGACCTGATGCGGCGCGACGTCGAGAAGGTGAAGGTCGACTCGCGCGAGACCTGCGACCGGCTGCGCGCGTTCGCCGCGCAGTACATGCCGGGGCTGGACGAGAAGATCGAGCACTACGGCGGCGCGCGCCCGATCTTCGACCTGTACGGCGTCGAGGACGAGATCCAGCGTGCGCTCGACAAACAGGTGCCGCTGAAGTCCGGCGGGTATCTGGTCATCGACCAGACCGAGGCGATGACCACGGTCGACATCAATACCGGCTCCTTCCTCGGCCAGCGCAACCTGGAGGAGACCGTCTACCGCACCAACCTGGAGGCGGCGCAGTCGGTGGCGCGCCAGCTGCGGCTGCGCAACCTGGGCGGCATCATCATCATCGACTTCATCGACATGACCGATGCCGAGCACAAGCGCCAGGTGCTGCGTCAGCTGGAGAAGGCGCTGGCCCGCGACCACGCCAAGACCACCGTCTACGACTTCTCGCCGCTGGGGCTGGTGGAGATGACGCGCAAGCGCACCACCGAAAGCCTGGAGCGGCAGCTGAGCGAGCCCTGCCACGAGTGCGGCGGCCGCGGCATGCTCAAGACGCCCGAGACCGTGACGTACGAGATCTTCCGCGACATCGTCCGCCAGGTGCGGCAGTTCGACGCGCAGCGGCTGCTGGTGATTGCATCGCCGAAGGTGGTCACGCGCATCACCGAGGAGGAGTCCGCGGCGGTGGCCGAGCTGGAGGAGTTCCTCGGCAAGTCGATCCGGTTCCAGGGCGACGAGCAGTACGCGCAGGAGCAGTTCGATGTCGTGCTGCTTTGAGACAGGCGGCAGGAAATGGGTACCGGCGGACAGCACCGCGGCACGTCCGTTCGCCGGTCCCGCCGACCCATCCCGGGTAAGCGCGGCGAGCTGACATGCCGACGCCGCTGCGCCGCCGCCTGCGCCTGGCCCGTCGCGGGCTGGGTTACACCGTCGCCATCAGCCTGGTGCTGGTGGCGGTCGTGCTGGGCCTGGCCAGCCAGGTCCTGCCGCTGGCCGAGCGGCACCCGGCGCGCATCGCCGCATGGCTGAGCGAGCGTGCCGGCCGCCCGGTGGCGTTCGATGCGGTGGAGACGGCGTGGACCCGGCGCGGCCCGGTCCTGCTGCTGGACGGGTTGACCGTGGGCGAGGGGCGCGAGGCCTTCGCGGTCGGCGATGCCGAGATGCTGGTGTCGCTGTACGCCGGCCTGCTGCCGGGCCATGCGTTTTCCGAGCTGCGGCTGCGCGACCTGGACCTGACCCTGCAGCGCAGCGCCGACGGCCGCTGGAGCGTGCGCGGACTGCCTGGCAGCGACCGCCCCGCAGGCGATCCGCTGGACGCACTGGAAGGCCTGGGCGAGTTGCAGGTCGTGGGCGGCGCGCTGACGGTATCGGCACCGTCGCTGGGCATCGAAGCGCGGCTGCCGAAGATCGACCTGCGCCTCCAGGTGACCGGTGACCGCGTGCGTGCAGGTGTACGCGCATGGCCGGCGCTGGATGCCACGCCGCTGGATGCCGCGCTGGACGTGGACCGCGACACCGGTACCGGGCGCGCATGGGGCGGCGCGCCCGAGGCGGATCTGCGCGCATGGGCTCCGCTGATGCGGGCGGCGGGCGTCGCCGTCGGCGCAGGCCGCGGCCGGGCGGACGCGTGGGTGGTCCTGCAGGACTACCGCGTGACCGACGCGCACGTCCGTGCGGCGCTCTCGGGCGTCGAGCTGCATTCCGTGGACGGGGTGGACGGTGCGTCCGTCCGGTTCTCGCGGGTCGATGGCCGCGCGCGCTGGCGCGTCGTCGATGCAGGCTGGCAGCTGGACCTACCGAACCTGCAGGTGGATGCCGCCAGTGCCAATGCCAATGCCACGTCCAACGCGGGCAGCGGTACGTACGAGCGCGTGTCGCTTGCGGTGGGCGAGGGCGTGGCCGTCGACGCGGCACGCCTCGACCTGGCACCGCTGGCCGCGGTCGCCGCATTGAGCGAACGCGTTCCGCCCGCCCTTGCCAGCTGGCTCACGCAGGCCGGCGTGCGCGGCTCGCTGGCTGACGTGCGATTGCGCAGCGACGGCAAGCGCGTACACAGCGCGCAAGGCACGTTCGCGGACGCCGGCTTCGCGCCGGTAGGCGATGCGCCCGGCGTGTCAGGGATGGCGGGCGGTTTCGAGGCCGATGCGGCCGGCGCCGTCGTTCGGTTCCAGCCCGGCG
Source organism: uncultured Lysobacter sp. (assembly GCA_966210725.1). Taxonomy (GTDB): domain Bacteria; phylum Pseudomonadota; class Gammaproteobacteria; order Xanthomonadales; family Xanthomonadaceae; genus Lysobacter_C. The sequence continues at coordinate 6,616 of CBIHLN010000049.1, forward strand.
CCGACGTGACGGTCGATTGGCCGCGCGGATTCGGTCGCGCGCACCGGGCGCGACTGGACGGCGCCGTCGCCGCGTGGCGCGACGGCGAGGGCTGGCGCGTCGGGACGGGCCGTCTCGGGATCGACGGTGAAGAGGTCGACCTCGCCGTGCGCGGCAACCTGTGGTGGCAGGGCGACGGCACCCGCCCACGGATGGACCTGGCCGCCCGCATCGACCCGCTCGCGCTACCGGTCGCGAAGCACTTCTGGATCCGCCACCGCATGCCCGACGCTGTCGTGCGCTGGCTCGACCAGGCGCTGGTCGGCGGCCGCCTGGAAAACGGCCGCGCGCTGGTGTCGGGCGACCTCGATCACTGGCCGTTCCGCGATGGCGAAGGCCGGTTCGAAGCCACAGCGGATATCCGCGACGGCGTCCTGAAGTTCCAGCCGGAGTGGCCGGCGGCCGAGGCGGTGGACGCGACCGTCGCCTTCGTTGCCGACGGGCTCCAGCTGCGGGGCAGCGGCGCGCTGGCGGCCATCCCCATCGGCGCTTTGCAGGCCGACATCGACCGGTACCAGGGCGGCACGCTCACCGTCGGCGCCCGGGCCGACGCCGATGCATCACGCCTGCTCGCGCTGTTGCGCGACAGCCCGTTGCGCAAGGCGCACGGCGAGACGCTGGACAGCCTCCAGGCCGCTGGACCCGCCGGCGTGGCGTTTGGCCTCGCGTTACCGCTGCGCAAGGGTCAGGCGACGCGCATCGACGGCCACGTCGACCTGCAGGGCGTGCAGCTGTCCGATCCGCGTTGGGACCTGGCGTTCACCCAGGTTCGCGGCCGGGCCGACTATGCGCAGGACGGCTTCCGCGCCGACGGGCTGTCGGCGCTGCTGGACGGGCGGCCGTCTCGGTTGTCGCTGCGCGCAGGCGGTGGCGTGGACGCGCCGGGCCACGTGTTCGAAGCCGCCCTGACCGCCCAACTGGGCGCCGAGGCGCTGGTGCCGCGCGTGCCGCAACTGGGCTGGCTGCAGCCGCACATGACCGGCCGGTCGGACTGGACCGCCGACCTGGCGGTGGCCAAAGGCGGCGGGACGCGCCTGGACCTGGCATCGAACCTGGTCGGCACCGCGCTGACATTGCCCGCGCCACTGGACAAGGCGCCCCGGGTCGCGCTGCCCACCCGCGTCACCCTGGCGCTGCCGGTCGAAGGCGGCGACGTTGAAGTGGCGATGGGCAGCCGCGCAGCGGTGCGGGTGCGCCGCAATGGCGAACAGACCGGCGTGCGCGTCGAGCTGGGTGCACAGCGCGCGTCCGCGCCCCCCGTCCACGGACTCGTGGCCGCCGGGCAGGCGGATCGACTGGACGCTATCGGGTGGATCGCGCTGGCGCGCGCGGGCACGGGTTCGCAGACGCCGTCCGGCGGTGACGCCGGTCCGGGACTGCCGTTGCGGCGCGTCGATATCCGATCCCGCCGGCTTGAGTTGCTGGGCGGTGAGTTCGCCTCCGTCCGCGTGCAGGTCGATCCGGCAGCGGCGGGGGCGCTGGCCGTGCGCGTGGAGGGGCCGGCGCTGCAGGGGCGGCTGACGGTGCCCGTCGGCGGCCGCGCGATCACCGGCGATTTCCAGCGGGTGCATTGGCGCAGCGCCAGGGCCGCCGCTGCCACGAGCTCGGCCGATGCCGGGGCCGATAACCCGCCGCCCCGGGCCGTCGCCGTCGGTGCGGTGCCTGACGCAGGGGCAGTCGGAGGTCGCGACGAGGTCGACCCCGCGCGCATCCCGCCGCTGGCGCTGCAGATCGATGACCTGCGCGTCACCGATGCAGCACTGGGCGCGGTGACGTTCCGCTCCCGACCCACGCCTGCGGGTCTGCGCGTGGAGCGCTTGCAGGCGCGCGCGCGCGACCAGGCCATCGATGTCACGGGCAGCTGGACCGGCCGGGGCGCCGCGTCGCGTACGCACCTGGTGGCGGGCGTGGACAGCGACGACATCGGCGCGCTGATGCAGGGCCTGGGCCTGGGCGGGCGGATCGCGGGGGGCGACGGCAACCTGCACCTGGACGTGCGCTGGCCCGGCAGCCCGGCCGCGTTCTCGCTGGCGTCGTTGGAGGGTGCGCTCACGCTCGATGCCCGCGACGGCCGGTTGCTGGAGGTCGAACCGGGCGCCGGGCGCGTCCTGGGCCTGCTGAGCATCGCCGAGCTTCCCCGCCGGTTGACGCTCGATTTCCGCGACTTTTTCTCCAAGGGCTTCGCGTTCAACCGCATCGACGGCAGTGTCCGCTTTGCCGACGGCCAGGCGCGCAGCGAGGGCCTGAAGATCGATGGCCCGGCCGCGGCGATCGAGATTCGCGGGCAGGCCGATCTGCAGCGCGAACGGTTCGACCAGACCATCGAGGTCCGGCCCAAGGCGGGCAACCTGCTGACCGCGGTGGGGGCCATCGCAGGCGGGCCCGTGGGCGCGGCGATCGGCGCCGCCGCCAATGCGGTGCTCAGCCGCCCCCTGGGCGAGATCGCCGCCCGCACCTACCGCGTGACCGGCCCGTGGTCGGATCCGGAGGTCGACGTGGTCGAGGAGCGCGTGGCGCCGCCGGTCGCGTCCGGCCGGCCGCCAGCGGGCTGAGCCGGCCGGTTGATTCGTCCCCCACGGGCCTCCATCTGGGTGGCATCCCCCTTCAAGATGGCCGATGGTGGTGCGGTTGCCGCACTGCCTGTGTGCCGCGCCGGTCCGCCTCGTCCCCTTTTCACTTCCAGGCCCTGCCATGACGCTTCCGCTGCAACTTGCCGAATCCCGCCTGCTGCTGCCCGCCGGGCTCGATACCGGGGGGCTGGAGCGCGCGTTCGGGTCACTGCTCGGCCCGGGCGTGGATTTCGGCGACCTGTATTTCCAGCACACCCGCCACGAGAGTTGGACGGTCGAAGACGGCACCGTCAAGAACGGCGCGCATTCGATCGAGCAGGGCGTGGGCGTGCGCGCGATCAGCGGCGAGAAGACGGGCTTTTCCTATTCGGACGAGATCAACGGCGAGGCGCTGCAACTGGCGGCCAAGTCCGCGCGGGCCATCGCGCGTGACGGCTCCAGCGTGACCACGCGCGCGCTGGTGCGCGGCCAGGCGCGCGACCTCTACCGTCCCGAGGATCCGATCGACTCGCTGCCCAACGAGGAGAAGGTCGAGGCGCTGCGCCGCATCGACCGCTACGTGCGCGCCGCCGACCCGCGTGTGACGCAGGTGGTGGTCAGCCTCTCGGGCAGCCTGGACACCGTGCTGGTCGCGCGCAGCGACGGCGTGCTGGCCGCCGACGTGCGCCCACTCGTGCGCTTCAACGTGCAGGTGATCGTCGAACAGAACGGCCGCCGCGAAAGCGGCTATTCCGGCGGCGGCGGCCGCTACGGGTACGCCGAGCTGCTCGGCGACGGCAAGCCCGAGGGCTTCGCCCGCGAGGCACTGCGCCAGGCGCTGGTCAACCTGGAGGCCGTCGATGCACCGGCCGGGATCATGCCGGTCGTGCTCGGCAACGGTTGGCCCGGCGTGCTGCTGCACGAGGCGGTCGGCCACGGCCTGGAAGGGGACTTCAACCGCAAGGGCACGTCGACCTACGCCGGCCGTATGGGCCAGCGGGTGGCGGCACCGGGCGTGACCATCGTCGACGACGGCACGCTGCCGGGGCGCCGTGGCTCGCTCAACGTCGACGACGAGGGCAACCCGACCCAGTGCACCACCCTGATCGAGGACGGCGTGCTGGTCGGCTACATGCAGGACACGCTCAACGCGCGGCTGATGGGCGTGGCGCCGACCGGCAACGGCCGCCGCGAGTCGTTCGCGCACCTCACGATGCCGCGCATGACCAATACCTACATGCGCGCCGGCAACGACGACCCGGAGGACATGATCCGCTCGGTCAAGCGCGGCCTGTACGCCGTCAACTTCGGCGGCGGCCAGGTCGACATCACCAGCGGCAAGTACGTGTTCTCCGCCACCGAGGCCTACCTGATCGAGGACGGCAAGATCACCGCACCGGTCAAGGGCGCCACGCTGATCGGCAACGGCCCGGAGACGATGCAGAAGGTGCGCATGGTCGGCCACGACCTGGCGCTGGACGAAGGCGTCGGGGTGTGCGGCAAGGACGGCCAGAGCGTGCCGGTCGGCGTCGGCCAGCCGTCACTGCTGATCGAAGGGCTGACGGTGGGTGGCACGCAGGCGTGAGTGGGTTCGCGGCTTCGCGTATCGCACCAGCAAGGTCCTTCTCCCCGTGGGAGAAGGTGCCCGAAGGGCGGATGAGGGTTCGGCGGAGTGGTGGAAATGAAGTGGCTGAGGCTGTCTGTGGGCGCACGTACTGCGTCGATAGGTCCCGCTCTTCTGCAACGGGCGCAAAGGCACCGCTCCGCCGAACCCTCTCCCCAACCCCTCTCCCGGAGGGAGAGGGGCTAGAGCGCTGCGCCGTCGTCGTCGGCGTCCGCGGAATCGCCATCAACCAGCAACCCGCGCAATTCCCGGAACAGCTCGCGGTACGCCCGTGGCGGCTTGTTGCGCTTGCGCTCCTCCAGCGCGTTGCGCACCAGCTGGCGCAGGTGCTGGCGGTCGGCGGTGGGATGCTCGTCGAGCAGCGCGCCCAGCGCGGCGTCGCCCTCATCGAGCAAACGCTCGCGCCACGCCTCGACGCGGTGCATCGCCGCCGTCTCGCGGCGCGCCGCTTCGCCCTTCTCGTCGAGCGCGTCGCGGATCGCTTCAAGCGTCTCGTCGTCCTCGCGCCGCATCTGCTTGGCCAGGTACGCCAGCTGGCGCTTGTGGGCGATGTGCGAGGTGATGCGGCGGGTGTCCAGGATGTGCGGCAGCAGGTGCTCGGGTATCGGCAACTTGGCCAGCTGGGCGTCGGTCAGCGCCACCAGCTGCTCGCCCAGCGCCAGTACCTCCAGCGCCTCGCGTCGCTGCTGGCTGCGGCTGTCGCCGCGGTATTCACCGGTGTCCTCGTCGATGCCGCGCATTCGTATCGTTTCCATTTCGTCCGGCCGGCGTGACCGCCCGGGGCACAAGAATCAGGCTCCCCGGCAGCGCCGCGGGGCAACGCAAACAAGGATAAGCCATTGAACGCCATCGCCCCCGCCGAGTCCCTTGCCCCCCGGTCGCCCAACGAGGTCGACAGCGACGCGCGCCTGGACGCGCTGGCCGACCTGTCCCAGCGCCTGCTGGCCAGTGCCCGGCGCCGCGGCGCCAGCCAGGCCGAGGTGTCGTGTTCGGAAGAGACCGGGCTCAACGTCAACGTGCGCATGGGCGAGGTCGAGACGGTGGAGTCCACCCGTGACCGCGGCATCGCCGTCACCGTCTACTTCGGCACGCGCAAGGGCAGCGCCAGCACGGCCGACCTGCGCGAGGAGAGCCTGGAGGCGACCGTCGAGCAGGCCTGCGCGATCGCCCGCTACACCGAGGACGACTCGGCCGCGGGCCTGGCCGATGCCGAGCTGATGGCCACCGACCTGCGCGAGTTCGACAGCTGGCACCCGTGGGCGGTCGACGCCGACCAGGCCATCGACCTGGCGCTGGCGGCCGAGGCCGCGGGCCGCGAGGTCGACGCGCGCATCGGCAACTCCGATGGCGCCTCCGTCGGCAGCGGCACCAGCCTCGGCGTCTACGCGAACTCGCACGGCTTCATCGGCCGCGAGCGCAGCACCCAGCACAGCATCGGCTGCGCGCTGATCGCCGGCCACGGCGACGCGATGCAGCGCGACGGCTGGTACAGCATCGCGCTGGCCGCCGACGAGTTGGAGTCCGCCGTCGCCATCGGCCGCAAGGCGGGCGAGCGCGCGGTATCGCGGCTGGCGCCGCGGCCGGTCGCCACCGGGCACTACCAGGTGGTGTTCTCGGCCGAAATCGCGCGCTCGCTGGTCGGCCACCTGGTCGGTGCGGTGTCGGGCGGCGCGCTGTACCGCAAGTCCAGCTTCCTGCTCGACAGCGCCGGCACGCAACTGTTTCCCGACTGGTTCTCGATCGAGGAGCGGCCGTTCCTGCCGCGTGGCTTCCGGTCCGCCTCCTTCGATGCCGAGGGCGTCGCGGTGCGCGAGTCGGCCCTGGTCAGCGGCGGCGTGCTGCAGCGCTACGTGCTGGGCAGCTACTCGGCGCGTCGCCTCGGGCTGCAGACCACGGGCAACGCGGGCGGCGTGCACAACCTGCACGTGGCGTCCAACGCCGGCGACCTGGATTCGCTGCTGGCCGGCATGGGCCGCGGCCTGCTGGTCACCGAGCTGATGGGGCAGGGCGTCAACGCGATCACCGGCGACTACTCGCGCGGCGCGGCGGGCTTCTGGATCGAGGACGGCCGCATCGCCTACCCGGTGGACGGCATCACCATCGCCGGCAACCTCAAGACGATGTTCCAGGCCATCGAGGCGGTCGGCAGCGATATCGACCCGCGCTCGCACATCCGCACCGGTTCGATCCTGCTGGGGCGCATGACCGTGGCGGGCGGTTCGGCGGAAGGCTGACCGCCCGTGCCAGAGCGCCACGACAGGACGGCACCCGCGCACTAGCCCATCGGTTGGGTTGAAGCCGCAGGCGCCCGGCACGATCTTGTCCTTGCGTGCCGGCCCCATGCCCGGCGCAAGGAGTCCGCCCCCATGAATGCCTCCGTCCACGATTCGTCCCTCGTCTCCGCCGCGCCCTCCGCGAGCGAGCGCCAATGGGCGCTGGCCGCGCACCTGGCGGCGCTGGTGCTGGCGTTGATGACCAGCTGGCTCGTGGGCGTGGCCGGCGTCATCGGCGCGCTCGCCGTGTGGCTGCTCAAGCGCGACGATTCGCCTTTCGTCGCCGAGCATGCGCTGGAGGCCGTCAACTTCAACCTGTCGATGCTGATCTACAGCTGCATCGCCGTGGCCATCGGCATCGCACTGGTGGGGATCAGCATCGTCACGCTCGGACTGGGCCTGCTACTCACGATCCCGGCCGGGCTGGCGCTGCTGGCCGCCGTGGCGGGCATCGCCGTGTTGTGGCTGGTGTGCAGCATCCTGGCCATGGTGGCGGCCTGGGACGGCCGCGCCTATCGCTATCCGCTGAGCATCCGCCTGCTCGGCTGACGCCCTGCCTTGACCGGGACGCGCCCCGCGCGGAGAGTGTCGCGCGGGGACATCTCAACCAGGAGGGGACGCAATGAGCGATTTCGAGCAGCAACCGCCGCCGGTGACCGAAACGCCGGTCGACGGGATTTCCGCCGAGCAGCGGCAGTGGGCGATGTTCGCGCACCTGTCGGCGCTCGTCGGAGGCGTGGTCACCGCGGGCTGGGCGGGCAGCGTGGGCTGCTTCATCGGCCCGCTGGTCATCTGGATGATCAAGAAGGACACCATGCCCTTCGTCGACGACCAGGCCAAGGAAGCGCTGAACTTCAACATCACCGTGGCGATCGCGTTCCTCGCGCTGCTGCTGTTCTCGGTGTTCACCCTGGGCATCGGGCTGCTGATCGCTATCCCGGGCTGGATCATCATCGGCCTGTTCTGGCTGGTGTTGACCATCATTGCCGGCATCAAGGCCAACGAGGGCGTTGCTTACCGCTACCCGTTCGCGATCCGGCTGGTGAAGTAGCCGGCCGCCCAGCGCGCATGAAAAAGGCCGGCATTACGCCGGCCTTTTTTCATGCGCCCGACGGGCTCAGCGATCGCGCTCCACCGCCAGCCGCCCCAGCGCACGCAGCGGGGCCGCCGCATCATCGAAGGGCGCCAGCGCGTCATCCATCTCGGCCACCAGGCCGGCCAGGCGTGCGCGCGACGCGTCCATGCCGATCAGGGCCGGGAACGTCGCCTTGTCCTGCGCGGCATCCTTGCCCGCGGTCTTGCCCAGCGTCGCGCTGTCACCCTCCACATCGAGGATGTCGTCGCGCACCTGGAACGCCAGCCCCAGCGCGGACGCAAAGCCGTCCAGCCGCGCCAGCGCCGTCGCATCGAGGCCGCCGCACAGCCCGCCCATGCGCACGGCCGCCCGGATCAGCGCGCCGGTTTTCAGCGCGTGCAGGCGTTCGAGATGGGCGATGGAGACGCCCGGGTCGGGCTGTGCGTTCGCCGACGCATCTTCGGCTTCGTCAGGGCCAGCATCGGCACGTGCACGCTGACCCCGGTTTCGCCCGGTCGCGTCGATGTCCAGCGCCTGCCCGCCGCACATGCCCGCGACGCCGGCCGCGTCGGCCAGTGTGTCGAGCATCGCCACCGTGATGACCGGTGGCGTGCCGGCGCGGGCCAGGACCTGGAACGCCAACGACTGCAACGCGTCGCCGGCCAGCACGGCGGTGGCTTCGTCGAACGCGACGTGCACGGTCGGCTGCCCGCGCCGAAGCGCATCGTCGTCCATGCTCGGCAGGTCGTCGTGCACCAGCGAATAGGCGTGGACCAGCTCCACCGCCGCGGCGGGTGCATCGAGCCTGCCTTCGTCGACCCCGGCCAGCGTGCCGGCCGCGTACACCAGCAGCGGCCGCATGCGCTTGCCGCCCAACAGCACGGCGTGGCGCATCGCGGCGTGCAGGCGCCGCGGTGGCAGGTCGGCCAGGGGCAGGGCCTGCGCGAGGACGGCATCGGCGCGTGTGCGCCAGCCGGCCAGGCGCGGGTCAGCGGTCATCGTCGGGTGTGTCGACCGTCGTGCCTGGGAACGGCGTGGCCGATGCCGGGTCCTGCGGGTCGCTGAGCAGGCGGACGCGCAGCTCGGCCTGCTCCAGCGCCGCCTGGCAGCGCCGGTACAGGCCGACGCCGCGCTCGTAGGCGGCCAGCGAGTCTTCCAGGCTCATCTCGCCGTGTTCCATCTTCTCGACCAGCTGCTCGAGCGCGTCCAGCGACTGCTCGAAATCGGCGACGGGCGAGGCCTCGGAGGCGGAATCGGTGGGGGCTTTTCGTGGCATCGGGGCAGTGTGCGGGCGCACCCAGGGCCGGTCAATCGACCGGCTCAGTCCGGCGCGAACGACGCGTCGTCCGGCCGCCACCGCAGCCGCCCGCCATGCCCGCGCAGCCATGCATCGAACCGCGCGGAATACACCAGGTCACCCGCGGCCAGCAGCGTGCCGTCGGCGTCGCGCACCAGCGGCATCCGCTCCCGCTCCCAGGGCGGCAGGCCGAGGTCTTGGAGCACGTGCTTGAGCGCGTGGCTGTGGCCGCGGCCGGGCAGGGTGATGCGCTCGCCACCGCGGCGGCCGCCCACGGCGACCGGCGCATCGAAGCGGTACGCGCCGGCGGTGAACTGCAACGCGAGGTCGCCGCCCCCAGGCAGGGCCAAGGGCACGTCGCCGCACCAGGGCACCTGCCAGCCCGTCGGCAGCGGACGCCGGAGCGGCGCGGCGTGCACCACATCGCGCCAGGCCCGTACCCGCGCGCCATGCCATTCGAAGCAGGCCTCTGCGTCGGGCGCGGCGTGCAACAGGTCGGCTTCGATGCGTGCCACGCCGTTGCCCGGCAGCGGCGGCAGTTGCAATGCGGCGATCCATCGGCGCAGCACGCGTGCCCGGCGTGCCGCCGGCAGGTCGAGCAGTGCGCGGCGCGAGAGGCACCGCGGATCGGCGGTGGCGACCAGCGCCAATGCCTGCGCATCGCCCTCGTCGAGCAGGGCCACCGCCTCGCCCGTGAGCGTGGCCAGTCGCGCCAGCGCCGCATCGGCATGCGGCCAGCGCTGGCGCACCAGCGGCATCACCTGGCGGCGCAGGAAATTGCGGTCCAGCCGCGTGTCGTCATTGCTCGGGTCTTCGATCCACCCCAGACCGTGGGCACGAGCATGGGCCAGCAGCGCTGTGCGGGGCGCGTCCAGCAGGGGCCGCCAGAGCCGACCGGCGGCAAACGGTGTCGAGGCCGCCATGGCCGCCAGCCCGTCCGGCCCCGCGCCGCGCAGGGCACGCATGAGCACCGTTTCCGCCTGGTCGTCGCGATGGTGCGCCAGCGCCAGGGATTCGCCGGGGCGCAGGTCGGCGGCGAATGCAGCCCGGCGCGCCGAGCGGGCCGCGGCCTCCGGTCCGATGCCGGTCCGGGCCACCGCCACGCGCCGCGCGCTGAAGGGCACGCCCCAGGCGCGGCACGCCTGCTCGCAATGGGCGGCCCACGCGTCGGCCTGATCGTGCAGGCCGTGGTGGACATGCAGGGCCCGCAGCCCCTGGTCGCGCACCCGCGGCGCGTGCGACAGCGCATGCAGCAGGACCGTGGAATCCAGGCCGCCGCTGAAGGCGACGCAGACCGGCCCGGCGGGCAGGTCGGCGTCGTGGATCAGCGGGGTGGGCACGCGCGGCATGGCGCGGATGGTGCCACGGGGGTGCCTGCGGTGGCGGGTCCGTCCGGACGGACTTCGGCGTCCGGCGCCCCGGTGCCGGGCGGACCTCCGCGGCCTACCGCTCGCGCTTGCGTGAGGCCGGCCGTGCCCGTCGCCAGAGCCAGGCAATGCCGGCGACCACGACCAGCACGGCAGTCACGACCAGCAGGAACACCGCACGGTGGTCCAGCATCGCGTCCAGGATCATGGCGGCCCCACGTGACGCACGGCCGCGGTCACCGCCGGATCAGCGCCAGTGCCGGCTGGGCGGCACGTCTTCGACACGCCCCTCGGCGGCGGCCTGCGCCTGCCGCTCGCGCGCGGCGCGCCGGGCGATGGTGCGGTGGGACGGCTTCAGCAGGCAGGCCAACGCCAGGCAGGCGCAACCGGCCGACAGCCCCAGCGCCACCAGCGCGAAGATCATGTTGGCGTCCAGCAGTACCCACGACGCCAGGAACAGGGCACCGCTGGCGGCGGCCCAGCAGGTGGCGGCGAACTTTCCGGCCAGCAGCATCACGCGGCCTCGTACGCGCCGTAGCTGCGCAGGCGCTCGTAGCGCCGCTGCAGCAGGTCGGCGGTGGGGAGTTGCTCCAGGGCGTCGAGTTCGTTCATCAGTACCGCCTTCAGTCGCGTCGCCATCTGGCGCGGGTTGCGGTGCGCGCCGCCGATCGGCTCGCGCACCACCTTGTCGACCAGCCCCAGCCCGTGCAGGCGCTTGGCGGTCAGGCCCAGCTGCTCGGCGGCGTCCTTGGCCTTGTCGGCGGACTTCCACAGGATCGAGGCGCAGCCCTCGGGCGAGATCACCGAGTAGGTGCTGTACTCGAGCATCAGCGTGCGGTCGCCCACGCCGATGGCCAGCGCGCCGCCGGAGCCGCCTTCGCCGATCACCGTGCAGACCACCGGGATCTTCAGCTCGGCCATTTCCAGCAGGTTGCGGGCGATGGCCTCGGACTGGCCGCGCTCCTCCGCGCCGATGCCCGGGTACGCGCCCGGGGTGTCGATGAAGGTCAGCAGCGGCAGGCCGAAACGCTCGGCCATCTTCATCAGGCGCAAGGCCTTGCGGTAGCCCTCGGGCCGCGGCATGCCGAAGTTGCGCTTGATCTTGCTCTTGGTGTCGCGGCCCTTCTGGTGGCCGATGATCATTACGCTGCGGCCGTCGATGCGGCCCAGGCCGCCGACGATGGCCGCGTCGTCCGAATACGCGCGGTCGCCGGCCAGTTCCTGGAACTCGCTGCAGATCAGGCGGATGTAGTCGTTGGTGTAGGGCCGGGCCGGGTGGCGGGCCAGCTGGCTGACCTGCCACGGCGACAGGTCGCGGAAGATGTGCGCGGTGCGCTGGCGCAGCTTGTTCTGCAGCGCATGCACCTCCGCGTCCGCGTCCACGGCCGAGCCGTGGCTGGCGTGGCGCAGTTCCTGGATCTTGGCTTCCAGGTCGGCGATGGGCTGCTCGAAGTCGAGGTAATTCGGGTTCATGCACGGGCCGGGGCCAGGGTGGCCGACAGTCTAGCCGACCGCCCCGCACCGTACCGAGCCGTCCGGGCCGCCTTCACGTTCCGAAGGCTGGCCCCGGCGACCCGAAACCCGGATAATGGGCAAAAGCCGGATGGGGCCGTTCCTTGTGAACCACCCCACCGGCTTTTTCCGTGTCCACGCGGCGGTGCGCCGCCGATGCCCGCCCCACGCGGGCCATTCAGGAGTGCAGGTAATGGGTCAGTCAGTCGTCGTTCTCGGTGCCCAGTGGGGCGATGAAGGCAA
>CBIHLN010000050.1:0-18215 GCA_966210725.1 uncultured Lysobacter sp.
TGCGCTGGGTGATGGGCGAGAGCTCGGCCAGCCGCCTGCGCGGCGACTCGCTGACGGACGTGATCTTCGCCGGCTCCTCCGCCCGCAAGCCGGTGTCGCAAGCGATGGTCGAACTGATCTTCGACAACAGCGACCACACGATCACCGGCGAGTACGGCGCGTACGACGAGATCTCGGTCAAGCGCACGGTCAGCCGTGACGGCGGCAGCCAGTACTACCTCAACGGCGCCAAGTGCCGCCGCCGCGACATCACGGACCTGTTCCTGGGCACCGGTCTGGGCCCGCGCAGCTACTCGATCATCGAGCAGGGGATGATCAGCCAGATCATCGAGGCGCGCCCGGAGGACCTGCGCGTGTACCTGGAGGAGGCCGCCGGCATCTCCAAGTACAAGGAGCGCCGCCGCGAAACGGAAACCCGCATCCGCCACACCCGCGAGAACCTGGACCGCCTCAACGACCTGCGCGAGGAGGTCGGCAAGCAGCTCGAGCACCTCAAGCGGCAGGCCCGGCAGGCCGAGCAGTACCAGGCGATCCAGGCCGACCGGAAGGTCCGCGACGTCGAATGGAAGGCGCTGGAGCACCGCGAACTCGACCGCAAGCTGCAGGCCCAGCGCGAGAAGCTCTCGCAGCAGGAAACCCGGCTGCAGCAGCTGATTGCCGAACAGCGCGAGGCCGAACGCGAGATCGAGACCGGCCGCGTCAAGCGCGAAGAGGCGGCTGAAGCGCTCAACAAGGCGCAGGCCGAAAGCTACGAGGTCAGTGGCGCGCTGGCCCGCATCGAACAGCAGATCCAGCACCAGCGCGAGATGTCTTCCCGCCTGCAGCGTGCCCGCGATGAGGCGCAGGCCGCGCTGGCGGAAATCGCCGAGCACATCGGCAGCGACCAGTCGCAACTCGACGTGCTGCAGGCGGCGGTGGCCGAGGCCGAGCCGCGGCTGGAGATGCTGCGCGAGACCGACGAGGCCCGTCAGGACGCACTGCGCGAGGCCGAGACCCGGCTGGGCGACTGGCAGCAGCGCTGGGACGAACACAGCCGTGCGCAGTCCGAGGCCGTGCGCGCCGCGGACGTCGAACGCACCCGCATCGAGCACCTCGACCGCCAGGCGCTGGACGCCGAACGCCGCCGCGAAGCGCTGACGGCCGAACGTGCCGGGCTGGATGTCGACGCGCTGGCCGTGTCGTTCGAGCAGATCCAGGAGCAGCACGACACCCAGAAGGCGTCGCTGGAGACGCTGACTGGGCAACTGGAGTCGCGCAAGGCCGGCGTGGTCGAGCTGCAGGAGCAGCAGCGCACCGTACAGGCGGAGCTGGCCGACACCCGCAAGACCGCGCAGGCCGCGCGCGGCCGCCTGTCGTCGCTGGAAACACTGCAGCACGCCGCGCTGGGCCAGGAGCAGGGTGCCGCGGTCGGCTGGCTGAAAGCCCGCGGCCTGGATTCGGCAACCCGCGTCGGCGAAGCGCTCCAGGTCGAGCCGGGCTGGGAGAACGCGGTGGAAACCGCCCTGGGCCGGATGATCGAAGGCGTGCTGGTCGAGGCGCCCGAGGCGCTTGTCGAAGCCGTCGGCGAATTGGCCGAGGGCCGCCTGTCGCTGGTGGCGAACGACCGTGACGACACGGAGTATCCGGCGACGTCGCTGGCTTCGCGTGTGCAGGGCCCGGCCGCGATCCGTCGCCTGCTGGCGCGGCTGCACGGCGCCGACGACCTGGCCGAGGCGCGTCGCCTTCTGGCCGGGCTGGGCGAAGGCGAGTCGGTCATCACCCGCAGCGGCGAGCGTATCGGCGCGGGCTGGCTGCAGGTGCTGCGCGCAGGCGACGCCCAGCAGGGTGCGCTGCTGCGCGAGCGGGAGATCCAGACGCTGCGCGGCGAGATCGAAACGCTGCAGGCGCGCGAGCGCGAACTCGAGTCGACCCTGACCCAATTGCGTGACCGCCTGCTGGCGGCCGAGCAGCAGCGCGAGGACGCGCAGCGCGGCCTGTACATGGCGCACCGCAGCGTCTCCGAGCTGGCCGGCCAGTTGCAGAGCCAGCAGGGCCGCCTGGATTCGGCACGCGGACGCATCGAGAAGATCGAGGCCGAACTGGCGACGCTGGCGCAGTCGCTGGACGGCAGCCGCGAGCAGGGCCGCGAGGCCCGCGCCCGCCAGGAAGAAGCGGTCGAGCGGATGGGCACGCTGGAGGATGCCCGCCAGCAGCTCGAGGCCGAGCGCCGCACGCTGACCGAGGCGCGCGACCAGGCCCGCAATGCCGCCCGCGAGTCGCGCGACACCGCGCATGCGCTGGCGCTGACGCTCGAGTCACAGCGCACGCAGATCGCCGCGCTCACCCAGGCGCTGGACCGCATGGGCGGTCAGCGCGGCCAGCTCGACACGCGTTTGGGCGAACTGTCGGCGCAGCTGGCCGATGGCGACGCGCCGGTGCAGACGCTGGAGGAACAACGCCAGGTCGCGCTCGAGCAGCGCGTGCAGGCCGAGCAGGCGCTCACCGCCGCGCGCACCATGCTGGACGGCATCGACAACGACCTGCGCCGGTTCGAGCAGACCCGCCACCAGCGCGACGAGCAGGCCCTGCAACAGCGCGAGGCCATCGGCCAGCGCCGGCTGGAGCAGCAGGCGCTCGTTCTCAAGGCCGAGGGTCTGTCGGAAGCCGTCGTCGAAGCCGGCTTTGTGCTGGAAGAAGTGACCAATACGCTGGCCGAGGACGCCGCACCGCAGGACTGGGAGCGCACCGTCGCCGAACTCGACGCCAAGCTGCGCCGGCTGGAGCCGGTCAACCTGGCGGCGATCGCCGAGCACGCCGAGGCCGCGCAGCGCAAGGACTACCTCGACGCGCAGAACACCGACCTGACGACCGCGCTGGAAACGCTCGAGGACGCGATCCGCAAGATCGACCGCGAGACCCGCGGCCGTTTCAAGGACACCTTCGACCGCGTGAACTCGGGCGTGCAGGAGCTGTATCCGCGCCTGTTCGGCGGCGGCCATGCCTACCTGGAGCTGACCGGCGAGGACCTGCTGGATACCGGGGTGGCGATCATGGCGCGTCCGCCCGGAAAGCGCGTGTCCAACATCTCGCTGCTGTCGGGTGGCGAGAAGGCGATGACCGCAGTGGCGCTGGTGTTTGCGATCTTCCGCCTCAACCCGGCGCCGTTCTGCCTCCTCGACGAGGTGGACGCACCGCTGGACGAGGCCAACGTCGGCCGCTTCACCGCCATGGTCAGCGAGATGAGCGAGCAGGTGCAGTTCCTGTTCGTCACCCACAACAAGGCGACGATGGAAGCCGCCCACCAGATGTCGGGCGTGACCATGCGCGAGCCCGGCGTGAGCCGGCTGGTGTCGGTCGACCTGGCGGAAGCGACGCGGTTGGCGGGCGCGGCGTAGGGGCAACCGCGCTGCAATCGCGTCGAAGGCTTTGCGCCTTTCGCCCGCATTGCGGACAATCGCCCGTCACCTTATTGCAAGGCCCTCCAGGAGACCCCGATGTCCGACGTGACCCTGCTGCGAATCGGAATCCTCGTCGCCGGCCTGATCCTGATCGCCGCGATCGTGTTCTTCGGCCGCCCGCGCAAGCCCGGCCAGGGGCGCCGCGTCCCGCGCGACGGCCGTGACGCCACGGCCCGCCGCGAGCCGACGTTGGGCGAGCAGCTCGAGAACGAGCTGGCGAACGATGAACTGCCCGCGGGTGGGGACGCAGCGACGCAGGCGGAACTCGACCTGTTCGAGCGCACCGTCGAGGGCGGTGCCGCGGCCGGCAACACCGAGCTGGGTCGCCGCGTCAGCGAAGAGTTCGACAAGATCATCACCCTGTACCTGGCCGCGCGCGCCGGTGAAAAGCTGCACGGCCCGGACATCGTGGTCGCCGCCGAGAAGGCCGGCCTGGTCTACGGCCACATGGGCGTGTTCCACCGCCTGGTCGAGGGGCACCCGGAGCGGGGTCCGGTCTTCAGCGTGGCCAACATCATGAAGCCCGGCAGCTTCGACATGACCGAGATCCAGTCGCTCGAGACCCCGGCCATCGCCTTCTTCCTGACGCTTCCGGCGCCGGTGCCGGCGCTCAACGCGTGGGAGACGATGCAGCCCACCGCGGAGCGCATGGCCGAGCTGCTGGGCGGCATCGTGCTGGACGAGCAGCGCAATGCCCTGGGCCGCCAGCGCGTCATGCACATCCGCGACGAACTGCGCGCCTACGACCGCGAACGCGAAGCGCCGCCGCTGACGCGTCCGGGTCGCTGGTAGGACGCGTCCCGTCGGATCCGTGCGGCGTGATTGACCGCGTCCGCGCGTCCGACCCTTCCGCCCATTCGCATGCCAAGCCCCGCCGCCCGTATCGACGAACTGCGTCGCACGCTCGACGACGCCAACTACCGGTATTACGTGCTCGACGACCCGTCGATGCCCGACGCCGAGTACGACCGGCGGCTACGTGAACTGGTGGCGCTGGAAGCGGAGCATCCGGAACTCGCCAGCGAGGATTCGCCGACCCAGCGTGTCGGTATTGCGCCCTCGGGCGCGTTCGCCGAAGTGCGCCATGCCATGCCCATGCTGTCCCTGGGCAATGCGTTCGAGGACGAGGAGGTCGCCGATTTCGTGCGCCGCATCGGGCAGGCGCTGGACGAAGACGCGCCGGTGTTCTCCGTGGAGCCCAAGCTCGATGGCCTGGCCATCAGCCTGCGCTACGAGGACGGCCGCTTCGTCCAGGGCGCCACCCGCGGCGATGGCGCCACCGGCGAGGACGTCACGGCCAACCTGCGCACCGTGAAGGCAGTGCCGCTGCACCTGCGCGGCACGGGCTGGCCGCACGTGCTGGAAGTGCGCGGCGAGGTGTACATGCCGTTGGCGGCCTTCAAGCGCTACAACGATCGTGCCCTGGCCGAGGGCGGCAAGGTGCTGGCCAACCCGCGCAACGGCGCGGCGGGCTCGCTGCGCCAGCTCGATCCGCGCATGACGGCGCAGCGGCCACTCGCCTTCTACGCCTATGGGGTCGGCGCGGTGGACGGCGGCGAGCTGCCGCAGACGCATTCGGCGACGCTCGCCAGGCTGCGCGAATGGGGGGTTCCGGTGAGCGGCGAAAGCGACGTCGTCCGCGGGCTCGACGGACTGCTCGGCTACTACCGTCGCATCGGCGAGCGTCGGGACTCGCTGCCGTTCGATATCGATGGCGTGGTCTACAAGGTCGACGACTACGCCGAGCAGGAGCAGCTGGGCTTCGTCTCGCGTGCACCGCGCTGGGCGCTGGCGCACAAGTTCCCGGCGCAGGAACAGTCGACGGTGCTGGAGGGCATCGACATCCAGATCGGCCGCACCGGCGCGGCCACGCCCGTCGCCCGGCTCAGGCCGGTGCAGGTGGCCGGGGTCACCGTGACCAACGCGACGCTGCACAACGCCGACCAGATCGCGCGGCTGGACGTGCGCGTCGGCGACACGGTGATCGTGCGCCGTGCCGGCGACGTCATTCCCGAGATCGTGCGGGTCATGCCCGAGTACCGCGACCCGCACGCCCTGGTGTGGGAGATGCCGGCGGCATGCCCCGTTTGCGGGTCTGAAATCGTGCGCGAGGAGGGCGAGGCCGTCTGGCGCTGTTCCGGTGAGCTGTCCTGCCCAGCGCAGCGCAAGGAGGCCATCCGCCACTTCGTCTCGCGCCGGGCCATGGATGTGGAGGGCCTGGGCGAGCGCTTCGTGGAGGCACTGGTCGACCTGGGGTTCGTCGAGTCGGTGGCCGACATTTACCGGCTGACACTCGATGACCTGCTCGAGATGAAACGCCGCGCGGACGAGCGCGACGGCACGACGCCGGAGACCGTGAAGGCGGGCAAGGTCGCCACCAAGTGGGCCGAGAACCTCATCGAGGCCATCGAGCACAGCCGGCGCACGACGCTGGAGCGCTTCCTGTTCGCGCTGGGCATCCAGCACGTCGGCGAGAGCACGGCCAAGGCGCTGGCGCAGTGGTTCGGTTCGTTGGAGACCGTACGGCGGTTGCCGTGGCCGGTGTTCAAGCACGTCCCGGACATTGGCGGCGAAGTGGCGCGTGCCCTGGGCCACTTCTTCGACCAGGCCGGCAACCAGCAGGTGATCGACGACCTGCTCGAACGCGGCGTGCTGGTCGAGGACGAGCATCCGCCGTCGCCCCGGCTGCGCGAGGGGCTGGACCTCGCCACGCTGCTGGTCGACCTGGACATCCCGAAGGTCACCCGCATCCGCGCCGATCAGCTGGCCGCTGCGTTTCCCGATGCCGCGTCCCTGGTCGATGCGCCCGAGCACAACTTCGTGACTGCGGGCCTGCCGGCCGATACCGCGTCGGCCCTGGCCGCATGGCTGGAGGTGGAGGCGAACAGCCGTCTTCTGTCCGAGTCGTTCGAGGCCATGCAGTCGCTGTTGGCGGCATTGCCGGCCGGTAACGCCACGGTCGCCGGCCCCCTGGACGGCAAGACGGTGGTGCTGACCGGCACGTTGGCGTCGATGACCCGGGACGAAGCCAAGGCGCGTCTCGAAGCCCTGGGCGCCAAGGCCGCGGGCAGCGTGTCGAAGAAGACCGATTTTGTCGTCGCCGGCGAGGCCGCGGGATCCAAGCTTGCGAAGGCCGAATCGCTGGGCGTCGAGGTCTGGGACGAGGCCCGGTTGCAGGCCTTCCTCGCCGACCATGAGTGACCCGGCGCTTCCTGTAGGAGCGGCTTCAGCCGCGATCGGATACCGGGCCGCGCGCACCGACTTCACGATCGCGGCTGAAGCCGCTCCTACGACAGCGCCGAACGCAGGTGGCCTCGATGTCTATTGACTGGCGACCCTCCGCGTCGTTCGACGCACTACGGCTGCGTGCCGGACTCAATGCCCGCATCCGCGCCTTCTTCCAGTCGCGCGGCGTGCTCGAGGTCGAAACCCCGGTGATGTCGCTCGCCGGCAACACCGATCCGAACATCGCCTCGTTTTCACTGCCGTTTTCTGGCCGCACGGATGGGGCGTCGCGTACGCGGTGGCTGCGCACCTCGCCCGAGTACCCGCTCAAGCGGCTGCTCGCGGCGGGCTTCGGCGACTGCTACGAGCTGGGTCGGGTGTTCCGCGACGGGGAGGCCGGCGCCCGCCACAACCCCGAGTTCACCATGCTGGAGTGGTACCGGCTCGGCTGGGACCACCATCGGCTGGTCGAGGAGACCGCAGAGCTGATCCAGTTGGCCCTGGCGCTGGTCGACCGCAGCGCGAGCCTGGAACGCGTCCGCTATCGCGACCTCTACCGCCGCGAACTCGACCTCGACCCGATGACCGCGTCCTACGGGTCGCTGCGCGATGCACTCGGCGATGTCGTGATCGATCCGACCGGACTGACCCGCGACGACTGGCTCGACCTGCTGATGACGCATCGGTTGCAGCCGGCGTTCCCGGTCGACCGCATGACCGCCGTGGTCGACTACCCCGCGAGCCAATGCGCACTCGCCCGTGTCGCGCCGGATGAAGACGGCGTGCCGGTGGCGCAGCGTTTCGAGCTGTACCTGGGGCCACTGGAGCTCGCCAACGGCTACCACGAGCTGGCGGATGCGGCGGAGCAGGGCGCGCGGTTCGATCGCGACCGCGCCCTGCGTGGCTCGCGTGGGGACGCGGTCCCGCCCCGCGACGAGCGCCTGCTGGAGGCTCTGGCATCCGGGTTCCCGGACTGCGCCGGCGTGGCCCTGGGGGTGGACCGCCTGCTGATGGCGATGCTCGGGGCTGACCGGATTGCCGACGTGCTCGCCTTCGACTTCGCCCGCGCATGACCCCGCTTCTGTAGGAGCGGCTTCAGCCGCGATCCCGCTTCGCGCACCAACCTGTAGGAGCGACCTGAGTCGCGACCGGGATTGGGTAAGCGCGAAGGTACCCGCAAGGGGCGACCGCCACTCCCGCCGCTCCGACAGTCGACCCCCGGGATCCTGGCAGCTGGCATCGCGGCTGAAGCCGCTCTTGCAACGCTGCGGATAGAATCGCCGGATGACCGACACCTTCGATTTCGACCGTTACGACCGCGTCCGCCCGATCCGCTGGACCGGCGACGCCCTGGAACTGCTCGACCAGCGCAAGCTGCCGTTCACCGTCGAATACGTCCGTTGCGACACCAGCGACGACGTCGCCGCGGCCATCCACGGCCTGACGGTCCGCGGCGCACCTGCCATCGGCATCGCCGCGGCGTGGGGCGTCGTGCTGGCGGGCCGCGACGTGCAGGCTGCGTCGGGTGCCGACGCCGCGGTTGCACTGGAGCCCGCGATGCAGCGCCTCAATGCCGCGCGCCCGACCGCCGTCAACCTGGCCTGGGCACTGGCCCGCATGCGCCGCGTGCTGGCGTCGGCCGGCGCGGACTGGCGCGAGGTGATCGAGCGCGAAGCCCATGCCATCGCGGCCGAGGACCTGGCGGCCAACCGGCGCATGGGCACGCTGGGTGCGGCGCTGATCGGGGAGGGCAGCGGCGTGATGACCCACTGCAACACCGGCTCGCTGGCCACGGCCGGCTTCGGTACCGCGCTGGGCGTGATCCGCGCGGGCGTCGCGCAGGGACGCATCGGCAAGGTGTTCGCCGGCGAGACCCGGCCGTGGCTGCAGGGCGCGCGCCTGACGGCCTGGGAGCTGCAACAGGACGGCATCCAGCCGACACTGATCGCCGATGCCGCCGCCTCGCACCTGATGAAGACCGGTGCGGTGCAATGGGTGGTGGTAGGCGCCGACCGCATCTGCGCCAACGGCGATACCGCCAACAAGATCGGCACCTACCAGCTGGCGTTGGCGGCGAAACACCACGGCGTGAAGTTCATGGTGGCCGCGCCGTCGTCCACCGTGGACATGGAGACGCCCGACGGCGACGCCATCGAGATCGAGGAGCGTGACCCGGGCGAGCTGTTCGGCGTCGGGACCGTGCGCACCGCCGCCGAACAGATCGCGGCCTGGAACCCGGTGTTCGACGTGACCCCGCACACGCTGATCGATGCGATCGTCACCGAGCGCGGCGTCATCGAACGCCCCGACGAGGCGAAGATGCGGGCGGCGTTCGGTTGATCGTTCGAGAACGCGGATCGGCACAAGACGGACTGCGGTAAGAACGTCGCCTTGGGCCCTCTCTTGCTGGGATGAGGGGGTTGGGCGAGCGCCCGGCGACGCGCTGCCGTGACAACAACGCCGCAGTCGTCTCCGACGCCGATGGATGGCGGCTTCCAGCGCGTCGCGCGTTCATTTGTTCTCCTCTGCCGGACCCTCTCCCTCCGTTCCTGTGCCGTAGGGAGAGCGAGGCATCGCCACGCCATTCGCCCTCGCCGTGGCCATTCGTCGCATCCGCGGCGGAAGAACCCGCGCCAGATCGCCTTGTAGCGCCGTAAGTGCTTGTTTATGCGTACAAATCAGAGTGCGCGAACCCGCCGTTCGTGATACGATTTCACGTCTTTTTGATGCCGTTCCCAACGGCTGTCGTGCGGGTGCCGAAATGCCCCTCCGCAGTGCGTCCGGAAACGGCCTGATCCGCCTCCAGAAACGGAAACCCGATGGCCGAACTCGCCAAGGAAATCATCCCGGTCAATCTCGAAGACGAGATGCGCCGCAGCTACCTGGACTACGCGATGAGCGTCATCGTCGGGCGTGCACTGCCCGACGCGCGCGACGGCCTCAAGCCGGTGCACCGCCGCGTGCTGTACGCGATGAACGAGCTGGGCGCGCACAGCAACAAGCCGTACTACAAGTCGGCGCGCATCGTCGGTGACGTCATCGGTAAGTACCACCCGCACGGCGACTCGGCGGTGTACGACACCCTGGTGCGCATGGCGCAGCCGTTCTCGCTGCGCTACATGCTGGTGGACGGGCAGGGCAACTTCGGCTCGGTCGACGGCGACTCCGCCGCGGCGATGCGCTACACCGAGGCGCGCATGTCGCGCATCAGCCACGAGCTGCTGGCCGACATCGACAAGGAAACCGTCAACTTCCAGCCCAACTACGACGAGAAGGAACTCGAGCCCACGGTCATGCCGACCCGGGTACCGAACCTGCTGGTCAATGGTTCTGCCGGCATCGCCGTCGGCATGGCGACCAACATCCCGCCGCACAACATGTCCGAGGTGATCGACGCGACCATCGCGCTGATCGACCAGCCGGAGATCGACGTCGACGGCCTGATGGAGCACATCCCGGGCCCGGACTTCCCGACCGCGGGCATCATCAACGGCACCGCCGGCATCATCAACGCCTACCGCACCGGCCGTGGCCGGGTGCGCATGCGCGCGCGCGCCGACGTCGAGGTGGCCGACAACGGCCGCGAGGCGATCGTCGTCACCGAGATCCCCTACCAGGTCAACAAGGCGCGGCTGATCGAGAAGATCGCCGAGTTGGTGAAGGAGAAGAAGCTCGAGGGCATCAGCGAGTTGCGCGACGAGTCCGACAAGGACGGCATGCGCATCTACATCGAGGTCAAGCGCGGCGAGTCCGCGGAGGTCGTGCTCAACAACCTCTACCAGCAGACCCAGATGGAGTCGGTGTTCGGTATCAACATGGTGGCGCTGGTCGACGGCCGCCCGCAGCTGCTGAACCTCAAGCAGGTGCTGGAGGCGTTCGTGCGCCACCGCCGCGAGGTGGTCACCCGCCGCACCATCTTCGACCTGCGCAAGGCCCGCCAGCGCGCCCACGTGCTGGAAGGCCTGACGGTTGCGCTGGCCAACATCGACGACATGATCGAGCTGATCAAGACGTCGGCGAACCCGAACGAAGCGCGTGAGCGGATGCTGGCGCGCACGTGGGAGCCGGGCCTGGTCGGCGCGCTGCTGGCCGCGACCGGTGCCGATGCGTCGCGCCCCGAAGACCTGCCCGCGGGCGTGGGCCTGGTCGACGGCGGCTACCAGCTGACGGAAACCCAGGCCCAGCAGATCCTGGAGATGCGCCTGCACCGCCTGACCGGGCTGGAGCAGGAGAAGCTGACCGAGGAATACAAACTGCTGCTGGAGACCATCCGCGGCCTGATCGAGATCCTCGAGGACCCGGACGTGCTGCTGGAGGTGATCCGCACCGAGCTGCGCAACGTCAAGGAGGAGTTCGGCGATGCGCGCCGCAGCGAGATCCGCCAGAGCGAGGAAGACCTCGACATCCTCGACCTGATCGCGCCGGAAGACGTGGTGGTCACGCTGTCGCACGCCGGCTACGCCAAGCGCCAGCCAGTCACCGCGTACCGCGCGCAGAAGCGCGGCGGCCGTGGACGCAATGCCGCCACGACCAAGGACGAGGATTTCATCGACAAGCTGTGGCTGGTCAATACGCATGACACGCTGCTGACCTTCACCAGCGCGGGTCGGGTGTTCTGGCTGTCGGTGCACCAGCTGCCCGACGCCGGCCCGAACGCCCGCGGCCGCCCGATCATCAACTGGATCCCGCTGGAGACCGGCGAGCAGGTGCAGGCGGTCGTCCCCGTGCGCGAGTACGAGGAGGGCAAGTACGTGTTCTTCGCCACCCGCAACGGCACGGTCAAGAAGACGCCGCTGACCGAGTTCGCCTACCGCCTGCAGCGCGGCAAGATCGCCATCAACCTCGACGAGGGCGATGCGCTGGTCAACGCCGAGCTGACCGATGGCGAGCGCGACATCATGCTGTTCGCCAGCAACGGCAAGGCCGTGCGCTTCGACGAGGGCTCGGTGCGCTCGATGGGCCGCACCGCCACCGGCGTGCGCGGCATGCGTCTGGCCGAAGGCGAGCACGTGGTCAGCCTGATCGTGATCGACGGCGAGGGCGACATCCTGACCGCCAGTGCGCGTGGCTACGGCAAGCGCACGCCGCAGGTCGAGTACCCCCGAAAGGGCCGCGGCACGCAGGGCGTGCTGGCGATCAAGTCCAGCGAACGCAACGGCCCGCTGGTCGGCGCGGTGCAGCTCAGCGAGCACCACGAGGTTCTGCTGATCTCCGATGGCGGCACGCTGGTGCGCACCCGCGCCTCGGAGATCTCGCAGGTCAGCCGCAACACCCAGGGCGTGACGCTGATGCGCCTGGCGGCCGACGAAACCCTGCAGGCGGTGGAGCGACTGGATGCGTCGCTGGATGACGAGGGGGTCGAGGGCGAGGGCGAGGGTGTCGACGTTGCCCTCGATCCATCTGCCGCGACGCAGCCGGCCGATGCCACCACCATTGAGCGGTCGCCGGACGCGGGCTGACCGCGGCGACCGTGTTGAATGCGACAACGCCGCCGGAGGGCGGCGTTGTCGTTGGTGGAGGGCGGCGTGCGCCAGCGGCCGGCCCCCGGTTCCAGAGCGTTACCGCCGGGCTACTTCGCGGCGTCGAGCAGGTCCAGCATGTGCTCGGCCGACGACACCCGGAACTCGCCGGGCGCTTCGACCTGCAGCTCGCGCACCACGCCGTTGTCCGCATACAGCGCGAAGCGCTTGGCGCGCGTGCCCATGCCGTAGGCGCTAGCGTCCAGCTCCAGCCCCAGGGCACGGGTGAAGTCGCCGTTGCCGTCGGCCAGCATCATCAGGCCATCCGGCACCGCGTGGGCCTGGCCCCAGGCCTGCATCACGAACGGGTCGTTGACCGACATGCACGCCACATCGACCCCTCGGGCGCGGAAGGCATCGAAGTGCTGGACGAAGCCCGGCAGGTGCTTTTCCGAGCATGTCGGCGTGAACGCGCCGGGCACCGCGAAAAGCACGATACGACGGCCGTCGAACAGGTTGTTGGTGTCGACGGTTTCCATGCCGTCTCGGATGCGCTGCAGCGGGACCTCGGGGATCCGGTCGCCGACCTTGATGCTCATGGCGTGGCCTCGTATGGGGTGGGGCGGCACAGTCTAGGCGGTCGGCGGTGCGGGGGCGTCAACGCCGACATGGGTCGATGGCGCGCTGGGCTCCAGGGTCGCGAGGGGCGAGAATGCGGCGCCCGGCCGGCGGCCTTCACTTGAAATCGCGGCCGCCGCGGCCATTGTGTGCAGCCTCCGATGCAAGCCCGCCCCGTGCCCCGGCGATGCGTGCAGTGCCGGCCGGCTGGGCGCATCGCTCTCATTTTCTCCGGTACCAGACGCCATGCAGTTCAAGGACTACTACGACACCCTCGGAGTCGAATCCTCGGCCGGCGAGGCCGAGATCAAGACGGCCTACAGGCGGCTCGCACGCAAATACCATCCGGACGTCAGCAAGGAGCCCGGCGCGGAGGAGCGTTTCAAGGCGGTCAACGAAGCGTACGAGGCATTGCGTGATCCCCAGAAGCGCGCGGCCTACGACCAGCTGCGCGCTCGCGGTTACCGCCCGGGTGACGAAGTGCAGCCACCGCCGGGCGGTTTCGGCGGTGGCCAGGGATACGGCGGCGTGGACTTCGAGGAGATCTTCGCGGGCGGCGGCGCGGGTGGCGGTTTCAGCGACTTCTTCGAGAGCATGTTCGGCCGTGGACGTGGCCGTGGCGGTCCCGGCTTCCAGGGCCGGCCGCGCCCGCCCGGCGACACCCGGGCGAAACTCGCGATCTCGCTGGAAACCGTCTTCCAGGGCGGCTCGGTGCGCATCGGGATCAACGGCAGGACGCTGGACGTACGCGTTCCCAAGGGCGTGCGCGAGGGCCAGGTCATCCGGCTGGGCGGGCAGGGCGAGGGCGGCGGAAACCTCCTGCTGGAAGTCGAGTACGCCGCGCACCCGCAGTTCGAGGTCGACGGACGCAACATCATCCACCAGTTGCCGGTCGCGCCGTGGGAAGCGGCGTTGGGCGCAACGGTCAGCGTGCCCACGCTGGGCGGGGCGGTCGAGTTGAAGGTGCCGGCGAAGTCGGAGGCCGGGCGTAAGCTGCGCCTGCGCGGCCGCGGCCTGCCGGGCACGCCGGACGGCGACCAGATCGTCGAGCTGGAGGTGCTGGCACCGACGCCCCAGGACACGGCACAGATACAGGCCTACGAGGCCTTGCGCGATGCATTCGGAAGCGACTGGCGACGGGCGTGATCGCCCGCGTGGTGAAGCGTGTGTGGCGGGGCGTTGTCCGGACCCCGGGCGGGCCCCCGACAGGACTCACCCGGGCAGCAGCTGCCCCAGCACTTCGGCCAGATCGGCCTCGTTGAACGGCTTGGTGATGTAGGCCTTGGCGCCCTGGCGCATGCCCCAGACGCGGTCGGTGTCCTGGTCCTTCGTGGTCACCAGCACGACCGGGATGTGCTTGGTCGACGGATCGCGCGTAATGGAGCGGGTGGCCTGGAAACCGTTGAGGTTCGGCATCACCACGTCCATCAGCACCAGGTCGGGGAGTTCACGCTTGGCGGCTTCGACGCCGGCGGCGCCATCCTCGGCGGTCACCGTGTCATGCCCCAGCTTTTCCACGATGCGCTTGATACCCACCAGCTGGGACGGTGAATCGTCCACGATCAGAATGCGCGCCATAGTCAGTCCCCGGGAAATGGTGCCGATTGTAGCGGGCCGCGGCGGGGCCGCAAATCGGTCGCCGCGGTGCGTCGCACGTGGGCATCAGCCCCCGCCGATACGCACCAGGGTCCGGCCGAGCGAGCCGCCGCCCAGCATCACCGGGAACACCTCGTGCAGTTCGTCAAGCGTGACCTCACGGGTGCAGATGCGCTCGAGGTGGCGCGGCTTCCAGTCGCTGGCCAGGTGCTGCCACACCGCCTCGCGGATATCGCGCGCGGTGCCGGCCGAAGCCACGCCCAGCAACGACACGCCCCGGATGATGAAGGGCATGACCGTCGTTTCCAGCGCGTGGGTGGCGGCCAGCCCGGCGCTGGCCACGTTGCCGTAGGGCGCGGTCTGGGCGAGCAGGCTGGCGAGCATCGGACCGCCGACGTTGTCGAGTCCGCCGCCGAAGCGAGCCGTTTCCATCGGACGCGTGGTCGAGAGCGCGTCCCGACCGACCACCTCGCTGGCGCCGATCGACGTGAGGTAATCCACCTGGTCGGCCTTGCCGCTGACGGCGTGGACCTCGAAGCCGGCGCGGCTGAAGATGTCGACCGCCAGCGAACCGACACCGCCGGTCGCGCCGGTTACGGCCAAGGGGCCCAGCTCCGGCACCTGCCGGTTCTCGACCATGCGCAGCAGGGCCAGCGCCGCGGTGAATCCCGCCGTGCCCAGAACCATGCTGTCGCGCAGGCTGAGGCCGTTGGGAAGGGGGATGGCCCACCTCGACTCGACCCGGGCGTATTCGGAGTAGCCGCCGTCGCGTGTCTCGCTGAGCCCGCAGCCGGTGACCAGGACCGCGTCGCCTTCCTTGTGGGCCGGATCGGTGGACGCCACCACGTGCCCGGCGACGTCGATGCCGCCCACCAGCGGGAACCGTCGCAGGATCTTGCCTTCGCCCGTGCCGGCGAGTGCGTCCTTGAAGTTGATCGACGAGTACGCGGCCTTGATGACGATCTCGCCGGGCGCGAGGTCGTCCAGCCGGATCGACTCCAGGCCGCTGCGGTAGCCGGCGTCGTCGTTGTGGATGCGGAAGGCGGTGAATGTCTGCGGTGTCATAGTCATCTCTCCGTCGCCCCAGCGAACGCTGGGGCCCATTTTGATCTCCTGGGCCGCGCGATCACGCACTTATTTCGGGATACAGGTCAACCCAGCCAGGGTTGCTCGATTCGACGAGTTCGATCTTCCAAGCACGCTTCCACGCCTTGAGGCGCTTTTCGCGCGCGATGGCGGCGAGCATTTCTTGGTGGACTTCGAACCAGACGAGCCGCGTGACAGTGTACTGGCGCGTAAAGCCCGCGACTTGGCCCGTCCTGTGTTGCCACATGCGCCGGGGCTGGTCGGAGGTCACGCCGATGTAGAGGGTGCCGCGTTCGCGACTGGCGAGGATGTAGACGCAGGGAGTCCGTTCCCTCATTTGCTCTCCTTGGTGAGGGGTGTCGCTCCGGTATCAAAGTGGGTCCCAGCGTTCGCTGGGACGACGGGAGGGAAGAACGCGGCGCGCGTTTCGTCAGCGCAACGCTTTCCGCCGCTTCTCATCCAGCCACTTGTCCGCGCCCGCCGGCGTGTAGCCGCGCATCCATTCGAGCATCCCGTCGATGTCCTCGCCATGCCACAGGTCCTGTCGCTGGTCGGCATGCAGGAAGCGCTCGGCCACCATGCGGTCCATCATCGAAACCAGCGGTGCGTAGAAGCCTTCCACGTCGAGGAACGCGCACGGCTTGTTGCCGATGCCCAGCTGTCGCCAGGTGAGCATCTCGAACATCTCATCGAGCGTGCCGAAACCGCCGGGCAGGGCGACGAAACCGTCAGCGATGTCGAACATGCGGGCCTTGCGCTCGTGCATGTTGGCAACGACCTCCAGGCGCGTCACACCGCGGTGGGCGACTTCCCACCCGACCAGTTGCTCGGGGATGACGCCGATCACCTCGCCACCGGCCTCCAGTGCCGCATCGGCGACCACGCCCATCAGGCCGACATTGCCGCCGCCGTAGACCAGCGCGATGCCGTCGGCCGCGAGTCGATGCCCCAGTGCCATCGCGCGTTCGGTATAGGCCGGCCGGGAGCCGGCATTGGAGCCGCAGTAGACGCAGATGGATTTCATGTGGCTTCGTATGTCGGAAATGGCGGAAACGAAGACGCCGGGCGAGGCCCGGCGTCCAGTGATCGTTGGCGGTGCAGCCCGTTGGGCGCGGCGCGGCGTCGGGACCCGATCGTCACGACGCCAGCCGGCACCACGGCGTCAATTCGCCTTGTGGATCGCGCGCTTGTCCACGGCCATGGCGGCGTCGTGGATGGCCTCCGACAGCGTCGGGTGGGCGTGGCAGATGCGGGCGAGGTCGTCGGCCGAGCCGTTGAACTCCATCGTCAGCACGCCCTCGTGGACGAGTTCGGACACGCCGACGCCCACCAGGTGCAGGCCGAGCACGCGATCGGTTTCCTCGTGCGCGATCACCTTCACGAAGCCCGCCGGTTCGCCCATCGCAACGGCGCGGCCCACGGCGGCGAACGGGAAGCTGCCGGTCTTGTACGGCACGCCTTCGTCCTTGAGCTGCTGTTCGGTCTTGCCGACCCAGGCGATCTCCGGCTCGGTGTAGATGACCCACGGCACGGTGTCGAGGTTGACGTGGCCGGGCAGGCCGGCGATCAGCTCGGCCACCGCGATGCCTTCCTCGAAGCCCTTGTGCGCCAGCATGGGGCCGCGCACGCAGTCGCCGACCGCCCACACGCCATCCACGCCGGTGTGGCAGTGCTCGTCGACCTCGATGCGGCCGCGGTCGTCGAGTTTCACACCCGTGCCGTCGACCAGCAGGTTCTTGCTGGCGGCCTTACGGCCGACGGCGACCAGGAGCCGGTCGACCACGATCGACTGTTCGCCGTCCTTGTCGGTATAGGTCAGGTGGACTTCCTTCGACTTGCCCTTGCCCTTGACCTCCGCCTTGCTCACCTTGGCGCCGAGCTTGATGTCCAGGCCCTGCTTCTTGAATTCCTTCGCGGCGGTCTTCGCGACCTCGGCGTCGGCGGCGGCGAGGAAGTCCGGCAGTGCCTCGAGGATGGTGACCTCGGCGCCCACGCGCTTCCACACGCTGCCCAG
The DNA here is from genome assembly GCA_966210725.1 of uncultured Lysobacter sp. Classification (GTDB taxonomy): domain Bacteria; phylum Pseudomonadota; class Gammaproteobacteria; order Xanthomonadales; family Xanthomonadaceae; genus Lysobacter_C. The sequence goes on from CBIHLN010000050.1 coordinate 17,436, forward strand.
CTCCAGGCCGATCACGCCGGCGCCGATCACGCCCAGGCGCTTGGGCACCGATTCGAAGTCCAGCGCGCCGGCGTTGTCGACGATCGTCTCGCCGTCGAACTTGGCGAACGGCAGCTCGATGGAATCCGAGCCGGCCGCGATGATGACGTTGGTGCCTTTGAGCTCGACCTCGCTGCCGTCGTGCTGCTTGACCTTGACCACGTTGCCCTTGTGCAGCGTGCCGAAGCCGTAGAACGCCGTCACCTTGTTCGCCTTGAACAGCATCGCGATGCCGCCGGTGAACTGCTTCACGATCTTGTCCTTGCGGCCGATCATCTGGCCGACGTCCATTTTGGCGTCCTTGAAGCTGATGCCGTGGTCGCCGAACAGGTGGCCCATGTTCCAGAACTGGCGCGAGGAGTCGAGCAGCGCCTTGGACGGGATGCAGCCCACGCGCAGGCACGTGCCGCCCAGGGCCGGCTTGCCGTCCTTGCCCAGGCCGGCATCGATGCACGCGGTCTTGAGGCCCAGCTGCGCGGCACGGATGGCGGCGTGGTAGCCCGCGGGGCCGGCGCCGATGACGACGACGTCGAAGTTCTGCGTATCGCTCATGTCGGTAATCCTTGTCGTGTTGCGGAAAGCCCCGCGCATGGCGGGGCTTTGACGGGCATTACATGCCCAGCAGCATGCGGTGCGGGTTCTCGAGCTGGTTCTTGATATCGACCAGGAAGAGCACCGCGTCCTTACCGTCGATGATGCGGTGGTCGTAGCTCAGCGCGATGTACATCATCGGCGCGGCGA
>CBIHLN010000051.1:0-18010 GCA_966210725.1 uncultured Lysobacter sp.
TCCCCCGCCCACCGCCACCTGCGGACCGCGCGCGGGTTTGATCCGCGTCAACACCGGGCGGGTGTGCGGGCGATGTACTGGACGCCCGGTCCGCGGCACAGCCTGCCGCGACACACGCGACCGCCGCTCGGCATTCCCGGGAGCTCTTGATGAATCGCGTACTCCACAAGACCTGCATCGTCACCGGCGGCGCCGTCGGCATCGGCCGGGCATGTGTCGAGAAACTCGCGCACGAGGGCGCGCGGGTGGCGATCCTGGACCTGCAGGAGGACGCCGGACAAGCGCTGGCCGCCGACCTCGCCGGACGCGCCATGCCGGTGCGCTACTGGCACGTCGACGTCGGCGACGAATCGCAGGTCGCCACGGCGATGGCGCAGATCGCGGATGCGTTCGGTGGCATCGACGTGCTGGTCAACAACGCCGGCATCGCCGGCGCCAACAAGCCGACGCACGAGATCACCGAGGACGAGTGGGACCGCGTGCAACGCATCAATGTCAAGGGCGTGTTCTTCTGCACCAAGCACGCGCTGCCGCACCTGCGCCGGGCCGGGGGCGGCAGCATCATCAACCTGTCATCAATCTACGGCCTGGTGGGCGCGCCCGACGTGCCGCCCTACCACGCGTCCAAGGGCGCCGTGCGGCTGATGAGCAAGACCGATGCGCTGATCTACGCATCCGATGGCATCCGCGTGAACTCGATCCACCCCGGCTACATCTGGACGCCCATGGTCGAGCAGCACCTGCGCGACAGCGGCCAGCCGGACCTGGAGAAGGGCAAGGCCGACCTGGCGCAACTCCACCCCCTGGGCCGAGTCGGCCATCCCGAAGACATCGCCTGGGGCGTGGTGTACCTGGCCAGCGACGAGTCCGCCTTCGTCACCGGGTCGGAACTGGTGATCGATGGCGGCTACACCGCGCGTTGAGCGGGCGCCGCCCCACCCAAGGGAGAACCGCACCATGAGCGTCGCAAAAGTCATCGAAGTGACCAGCGAGTCGAAAGTCGGCATCGAGGATGCGGTGCAGGCCGGCCTCAACAAGATCGCCCTGTCGGCCCAGGGCATCCGGGGTGCGTGGGTCAGCGACATCAAGGTGCGCACCTCGCCCTCGGGCCAGATCGAACACTGGCGCGTGTGCATGCGGGTGAGCTTCGTCGTCGAGTGACGCCGGCGGGCGCCGGCTGATTGCGCGCACCCGCGTGGCGGTCCGAGTCCGCTCGGCGCCCGGCCTGATTGAACGTGCTCAAGCTTTGCCCGCACCTGACGTTAATCCATGACCGGGACTCGAAATACCGTCTGGATTCGACCATGGCGCCATGCTGAGCTCACTCGCGGACGTCGTGCTCACGCGCGACGCCAAGCAGCGCATCCGCCTGGCGCACTCCGGCCTGGCGTCGGCATTGATGGTGGCGGCCGTCATGCTGATGCACGCCATGACATGGCTCGGGGTCAACGACGGCCGCGGCCTGTGGCCGTGGACCGCCGTGTCGGCCATCGGCCTGGTGTCCATGTTCATCAGCATCCGGCTGGGCTGGTCGGCCCGGTTGCGGGACCCGTCGCTGACGGTGCTGCAACTGCTGTATGCCGTGGGCTGCACGGCGGTGGCGTACCGGATTTCAGGCGCCGGCCACGGCACGCCCCTGCTGATGCTTGCCTTGGTCCTGATGTTCGGCATGTTCGGGCTCAGGCGGGTGGAAGCCTGGCTGGTGGGCGCCTGCACGATCGCCGCGTTCGGTACGGCGATGTACACGGGGGTCATCGACCGGCCCGACATCTACTACCCCGTCGTGCAGGCCGCCTATTTCGTCAGCCTGGTGCTGTTCGTGTTCGGCCTGATGGCGGTCAGTGGACGGGTGGCGGCCATGCGCCAGCGCCTGCGGGCCCAGAAGACCGAACTGGCCGAGGCCTTCGACCGCCTCAGCCTGCTGGCGACGCGGGACGACCTGACGGGCCTGCTCAACCGCCGTGCGATGGCCGAGCTGCTGGACCGCGAGCGGCAACGGTCCCGGCCGACGGGTCGCGGCTGGAGCGTGGCGATCCTGGACGTCGACCATTTCAAACGGATCAACGATGCGCACGGCCACGCCGCCGGCGACGACGCGCTCCGCAACGTGGCGCGGGTCTGCGAGTCCCTGGTGCGCGACTGCGATGCGGTGTCGCGTTGGGGTGGCGAGGAGTTCGTCCTGCTCTGCCGCAACGTGGACGCACCGGCAGCGCACGCCGCTGCCGAGCGGATCCGGGCCCGTGTGGAAGGGACCACCATCCACGCGGGGGATGCCACCTTCGCGGTGACCGTGTCGATCGGCGTGGCGACCTACCGGGCCGGCGACACCGTCGCGCACGTGCTCTCGCGCGCGGATGAGGCCCTGTACGAGGCGAAGCTCGACGGCAGGAACCGCGTGCGGGCGCATGCATCTTCACGCTAGATCGGGCGCGGCCCGCCCAACCGAGCGTATGCCGCCTGGCATCCCTCACCCTGCACCGGGCTGACGGGCGGCGGGCCGATTGGCACCACCGGGTTGCCTCGCAGTGGCGCTGTCCTGCGATGCGGGTCCACGACACCCTGCCGGCACATCCACCGCAGGGAGTCCGCCATGTCCAGCACCGCCCGCCGCCTGTCCACCACCACCGCTGCCGCTGCCCTCGCCGCCTTTGCCCTGACTGCCCTGGCGCCGACCGCCGCGCGCGCCACCGACCGGCACCCCGACGACTGGCCGCCCGGTCTGCAGCGCGTCTGCGAGCGCCTGTTCGACACCGCCCAGCGCGTGGACATGGAGTCCTTCCGCGATTACGACGCCGCGGCGTTCCGCGACATCCACACCGACGATGCGGTGACGATCTTCGCCAGCGGTGCGTACCGCATCGGCATCGACGCGATCATGGCCGCGCTGGATGGGCACTTCACCGGACGCGAGGCGGTCTGGGAATGGACCGAGCTGCACCGCGAGGTGAAGGGGTGCGAGACCGGCTTCATCGTCTACGACGCCACGTACTCCATCCCCTCGGCCGGCTTCCGCCAGCGGGCTCGCCTGGCGGTGACCTACACCTTCCAGCGCGGCCGCTGGCTGGCCGTTCTCGACCAGAGCACACTGCTGCCACCTGCGCCCTGAGAGCGACCGCATGCCCACCCGAGCCGGGCCGGTTGCCCATGCCGATGTCGAAGCCTGCCTGCAGGCCGCCGGGCCCGTGCGCGGCGAGGTGGCCCGCGCGGTCCGGCAGGCGATCCTGGACGCGGACCCGGCGATTACCGAAACCGTGATGTGGAACGCGCCGACCTTCGTGGCGGGCGTGCCCTTCGCCACGCTGCACCTGCGCGGCGAGGACGCGGTTCGGGTGGTGCTGCACCGCGGGGCCAGATCCCGTGCGGCGCCGGGGCGGGCCATCGCAGACCCCGAGGGGCTGCTCGACTGGCGAAGCCCGGATCGCGCCCTGCTGGCGATCCGGGATGCCGCGGACCTGCACGCGAAGCGGGCCGGGCTGCAGGCCATCGTGCGCGACTGGATCGAGGCCGGCCGGGCGGGCTAGGCGCACAATGGCCCCAGGCCGCGCGTGGGCATTGGCCCCATCGGAGAATCGCCCGGCGTGCTGTGATGGGCGGGAGTCGAGCCGGGGACGGACCATGCTGCTGACGCTGGACGGGGCGGGCACGCTGCAGGCGCAACTGCTGCGCGCCTGCCGCGATGCGCTCGCCGAAGGACGCCTCCCCGCCGGTGCCCGTCTGCCACCGTCGCGTGAACTCGCGCGCGAGCTGGGGGTGTCGCGCAACACCGTGCTGGCCGTATACGAGCAACTGCGCGCCGAAGGCCTCATCGAGGCCCGGGTGGGTGCGGGCAGCTTCGTCGCGGCTTCCATGTCGCCGCCCCGCCCCGCGCCAGAAGCCGCGATTCGCGCACTGCCCGCGCCCACGACCGCGTACGCGCGGCGCGCCCGGGCGCACTTCGACGTCCACAACCAGCCCGGCCGCACGCTGCCGGGCATGCGCTTCGCCTTCCAGTACGGCGTGCCGATGACCCACCCCGGCCTGACGGACGCGTGGGCGCGCGCCCTCTCGCACGCGGCCCACTACACGCGCCCCACCTACGGCCATGTCCAGGGATTGCCCGAGCTGCGCGCGGCCATCTGCGACTACCTGGCGCGGCGCCGCGGCATCCGCGCGTGCCCGGAGGACGTCATCGTCGTGGCCGGCACGCAGCAGGCACTGGCGCTGTGCGCGCGGGTGCTGCTGGAGGCCGGCGACGGCGCGGTGATCGAGGAGCCGCAGTACAACGCCATCCGCGTCGGCCTGCAGGTGCACGGTGCCCGCGTGCACGGGATCCCCGTGGATGGCGAGGGATTGGCGGTGCACCGGATGCCGCGCCATGGCGTGCGCCTGGCATGCGTGACCCCCTCCCACCAGTTTCCGACGGGCGCGGCGCTGTCCCTGCCGCGTCGGCGGGCACTGCTCGAATGGGCGCGCCAGTCCGGCGCCTGGGTATGGGAGGACGACTACGACGGCGAGTTCCGCCACGAAGGCGCGCCCACTCCGGCGCTGCGTGCGATGGACGACGACGGGCGCGTGATCTACGTCGGCAGCTTTTCCAAGACGGTGTTCCCGGCCCTGCGGCTGGGTTACATGGTGGTGCCGGCGTCCCTGCGACAGGACCTCGTGGCAGCCAAGTGGCTGGCCGACTTCGGTTGTCCCGGCATCGAGCAGGCGGCGCTTGCACACTTCATGTCCATCGGCGCATTCGAGCGCCACCTGCGCCACACGGCGCTGGAACTGCGACGCCGCCGCACCGCACTGGTCGATGGCCTGGCGCGGTGCGGACGCGGGCGGCTCGAGATCGGTGACGCCCACGCGGGCATGCACCTGGTGGTGCGCCTGCGCGACTGCGGCCGGCGCGATGGCGACGCCCTGGTCGCCTTGGCCCACGCACAAGGGCTGGGGCTGTACACGATGGCGCCCTACTACCTGGAGGCCCCCGATCGCGCGGAACTGCTGATGGGCTACGCCAGCCTGACGGTCGCGGAGATCCAGGACGCGCTCGTGGTGTTCGAGCACTGCCTGGACGCACTCTGGAGTAGCAGGACGAAGCCATCGGGCGCCGACCAAGCCGCCGCATACGGTTACCCGCCGGCCGCGACCGGAACCGATGACAAAGGCGACACGGACGTGCGCGTTAGCGGCACCGGCTGACGTCGACGGCGGCCTACCCGCTGGCGGCGTGACGCCCGTGAGGCCACTGGCGGCGCCGATTCTTTACGCAGAATTTATTCCCGGCGCCGGTGCGTGGCATGGCGACTTTACGGGGGTCAGGTCGAGACTTCCCCGGTGGCCAAACGGGCCACGCCACCGCGTTCCGTCATGCGTCCAACCTCCCTCCCCGGCGACGCCGCCGTGCGTCGCTCCGATTTCCTTCTTGATACGTGCGCGGGCCTTGCGCTGCTCGCCCTGTGCGGCGTCGCCCAGGCGTCGTCGCTGGGTGGCTCGGCGACCCTCACCACCGATTACGTCTGGCGCGGCACGTCGCAGACCCAGGGCGACCCGGCCGTACAGGCGGGCGCGTCGATCGCGTCCGACGCGGGCCTGTACGCCTCGGTGTGGGGCTCCAACGTCGAGTTCCCGGGGACCGGCGCCAACACCGAATTCGACTTCACCGTCGGCTGGTCGGGTGCGATCGCGGACGATTGGGCAGCGGACGTCAACGTGCTGCACTACCGCTACCCGTCCACCGATGTCGACCTGGACTGGACCGAGCTCAACGGCAAGCTGACCTACGCCGACCGGTACTGGCTCGCGGTCGGCTGGTCGCCCGAGGCGCTGGGCGCCGACGGCGACGGCCTCTATTCGCAGGCGGGCGTGCGCTGGCCCGTGGGCGAGGCCGTGGCACTGGAACTCGCGGCCGGCCACTACGCGCTGGGCGACGCCTACGACGACAGCTACTGGCACGGCCAGGCCAGCGCCACGTGGACGTTCAAGGCGCCCTTCCAACTGCGCGTGACCGCGCACGCCACCGATTCGTCCGCCGAACGCCTGTTCGGTGATTCCGTTGCCGGCAACCGCATCGAAGCGGCCCTGCAGGCGTCCTTCTGAGGTGACACGACATGCCCGGATGGCTTGCCCTGACCTGCATCACCAGCGTTGTCCTCGCGGCCGGCTACTTGCTGTTCGTGATCTTCAGGCCCGAGGACTTCTGAGCCCGCCCGCGGCGCACGGCGCGCCGCGTGCCTGCACGAGACCACACCCATGATCGAGATCCTCCTTGTATTCGCCCTCGCCATTGGCCTGGGCTGGCCGCTCGGCCTCTACCTTGCACGCGTCATGCGCGGCGATGCCTCGCGGCTGGACGGCGTGTTCGGCCCCGTGGAGCGCGGCATCTACCGCCTGCTGGGCACCGACGCCTCGCGCGGGATGTCGTGGCGCGGGGTTGCCAAGGCCTTCGTCCTGAGCAACGTCGTGGTCGGAGGCGTGGTCTGGCTGCTGCTGATGACGCAGGGCTGGCTGCCGCTGAACTCGGACGGCGCGCCCAACATGCGCTGGGATACCGCGCTGCACACGATGGTGTCGTTCGTCACCAACACCAACCAGCAGCATTATTCGGGCCAGGCGCAACTGAGCTTCCTGACCCACATGGCCGGCATTGTCGGCCTGCAGGTCGTCACGCCGATGATGGGCCTGGCGCTGGTGGTGGCGACGTTGCGCGGTCTGTTCGGCGGCCGGCGCGAGATGGAGGCGCAGGCCGCAGGCGGCGCTGCCGTGTCGTCGCCGTCGCCCTCTGCGGGTCCCGATGAAGCGCGCGACCTCGGCAACTTCTGGGTCGACGTCACCCGCGCCTGCGTTCGCTTCATGCTTCCGCTGGCGCTGGTGTGGTCGCTGCTGCTGACGTCGCAGGGCGTGCCGTCCTCGCTCCAGGCCGCGCCGGTGGCCACACCGGTGGACGCGCAGGCCGGCATGGCGTCCCAGTCCATTCCGCTGGGCCCGGTCTCGCCCATGGTGGCCGTCAAGCAGCTGGGCACCAACGGCGGCGGCTGGTACGGCCCCAACAGCTCGGTGCCGCTGGAGAACCCCACGCCGCTGTCGAACCTGCTGGAAACCCTGGCCATCATCCTCATCCCGGTGGCCATCACGTTCATGGTGGGGGCCTTCACCCGGCGCCGGAAGCTCACGGCGCTGGTGTTCGGCACCATGTTGCTGATGTCCGTCGCCTCCACGGGCCTGGCGGTCTGGTCGGAGGGCCATTCGGCCACGTCCACCGACATCGCGCTGATGGAAGGCAAGGAAGTGCGTCTGGGCGCCGACGCGTCGGCCCTGTGGGGCGCGCTGACGACGCAAACCAGCAACGGGTCGGTCAACGCGATGCACGACTCGCTCGCGCCCCTGACCGGCGCGGTCACGATCACCAACATGCTGGTCAATGGCATCTGGGGCGGCGTGGGTTGCGGGTTGCAGCAGTTCCTCGTCTACCTCCTGCTGGCGGTGTTCCTGGCCGGGCTGATGACCGGGCGCACGCCCGAGCTGTTCGGGCGCAAGATCGAAGCCGGCGAGGTTCGCCTGCTCGCGCTGCTCGTACTGCTGCAGCCGATCGCGCTGCTGGGCATGACGGCGGTCACGGTGGCGTTCCCGGCGCTGACGGGCAACTCCAACCCCGGCTTCCACGGCATCAGCCAGGTCTTCTACGAGTACACCTCCGCCTTCGCCAACAACGGTTCGGGCTTCGAGGGACTCGGCGACGCCACCGTGTGGTGGAACCTGAGCTGCGTCCTGCTGCTGGTGCTGGGCCGCTATGCGGCGCTGATCGTGCCGCTGGCCATTGCCGGGCGCATGGCGGTCAAGCGGGTCGCACCGGAAGGGCCCGGCACCCTGCACGTGGAGACGCCGACCCTCGCGCTGACCCTGGTCGCCGTGGTCGTGATCCTGACCATCCTGCAGTTCATGCCGGTGCTGGTCCTGGGCCCGATCGCCGAGCACCTGACCCTCTATTCCCTCTCCTGACCCACTCGAAGCCGGTGCGTCGGCCACCCCGACGCACCGCGAGGACCGATCTGTGAACGACACCTCCACCCACCTGGGCGCCGGGCGCCGCCAGTCGGCGGCGATGCTGGACAGCGCCGGGCTCCGCAGCGCACTCGTGGCGTCGGTGCGCAAGCTCTCGCCGCGCCAGGCCATCCGCAACCCGGTCATTGCCATCGTGCTGCTGGGCACGCTGCTCTCGGCCGTGATCAGCGTCGCCATGCCGGGGCAGTTGCTGTTCGGCGGCGCCGTCACGGCCATCCTGCTGCTGACCGTCTTGTTCGCCAACTTCGCCGAAGCGGTCGCCGAGGCCCGCGGTCGCGGCCAGGCCGCGTCGCTGCGGGCCGCGCGGCGGGACCTGGTCGCGCGCCGGCTCCAGGGCCGCACCCGTCCCAGTGGCGAGGCGCAGGTGCCGGCCTCCGACCTGCGCCCCGGCGACCACGTCATCGTCTCGGCGGGCGAGTTCTTGCCGGCCGACGGCGAGATCGTCGAAGGCATGGCCACCATCAACGAGGCCGCCGTCACCGGCGAGTCGGCCCCCGTACTGCGCGAGGCCGGCACCGACCGCTCCGGCGTGATCGGCGGCACCAAGGTGCTGTCGGATGAAATCGTCGTCCGGGTGGCCGCAGAACCCGGCCACAGCTTCCTCGACCGCATGATCGCCCTGGTCGAGGGCGCCTCGCGGCAGAAGACGCCCAACGAGATCGCTCTGACGATGTTGCTGGCGGCGATGACGCTGACCTTCCTCGTGGTGGTCGCCACCCTGCCGGCGCTGGCCGGCTTCGTCGGCGCCACGCTCGACCCGCTGCTGCTGATCGCGCTGCTGGTGTGCCTGATCCCGACCACCATTGGCGGCCTGCTGCCGGCAATCGGCATCGCCGGCATGAACCGCGCACTGTCGGCCAACGTTCTGGCCAAGTCCGGTAAGGCGGTGGAAATTGCAGGCGACGTGGACGTGCTGCTGCTCGACAAGACCGGGACGATCACCCACGGCGACCGCCAGGCCACCGCGTTCCACCCGCTGGCCGGCGTGGATGCCGAGCAGCTGCGCGAGGCTGCCATGCTGGCCTCGCTGGCCGACCCCACGCCCGAGGGCAAGTCGATCGTCAAGCTGGCGCGGGCGCAGGGCGAACCGCTGCAGGATCCGGCCGACGCCCGCTACCTCCAGTTCTCCGCGCAGACCCGGATGTCCGGCGTCGACATGGAAGGCGGCGCGCGCGTGATCCGCAAGGGCGCGCGTGATGCCATCGAACGCCACGTGCACGCGCAGGGCGGCCAGGTCACCGCGGAACTGGCCGCGCGCGTGGACACCGTGGCGCGCAGCGGCGCCACCCCCCTGGTGGTGTCCGACGGCCGTCACGCGCTGGGGGTGGTCGAGCTCTCCGACGTGGTGAAGTCCGGCGTGTCCGAACGTTTCGCGCGGATGCGTGCAATGGGCATCCGCACGGTGATGATCACCGGCGACAACCCGCTCACCGCCGCGGCGATCGCCGCCGAGGCCGGCGTGGACGACTACATCGCCGAGGCGACGCCGGAGGACAAGCTGGCACGCATCCGCCAGGAGCAGGCCGCCGGCCGCCTGGTTGCCATGGTCGGCGACGGCACCAACGATGCGCCGGCGCTAGCGCAGGCCGACGTGGGCCTGGCGATGAACTCCGGTACCCAGGCCGCGCGCGAGGCCGGCAACATGGTCGACCTGGACTCCGACCCGGCCAAGCTGCTGGAGGTCGTCGAGGTCGGCAAGCAGCAGCTCATCACCCGCGGTGCGCTGACCACGTTCTCGCTGGCCAACGACGTCTCCAAGTACTTTGCCATCCTGCCGGCGCTGTTCGCCGCCGCACTTCCACAGCTGGGCGTGCTGGACGTCATGCAGCTGTCCAGCCCCACCAACGCCGTGCTGGCCGCGCTCATCTTCAATGCGCTGGTGATCCCGGCGCTGATCCCGCTGGCGCTGGCCGGCGTGCGATTCCGCCCGGCCAGCGCGACCACCCTGCTGCGCCGGAACATGCTGGTGTACGGCGTGGGCGGCGTGCTGCTGCCGTTCGTTGCCATCAAGCTGATCGACATGGCCCTTGCGGCCCTGGGAGCCTGACATGACCCGTCCCATCCACCACCCTGCCCCGCCCGTCCATCCCGGCGCCCTGGAGGACACCGCCTCGTTGCGCGCCGCCTGCGGCTTCGCCGGTGTCATCCTGCTGGGGTTCGGCCTGGCATACGCACTGGCCGGCACCGCGCTGGGTGCCGCGGTGTTCCCGCACCAGGCGGGCGGCAGCCTGATCGTCGTCGATGGCACCGTGCGCGGCTCGGAACTGGTCGCCCAGCCGTTCGTGGCCGAGCGCTACTTCCATCCGCGGCCCTCCGCCGCCGGCTTCGACCCCATGGCCGTGTCCGGCAGCAACCTGGCGCGCAGCAATCCCGACCTGCGCGCGCGCATCGATGCGTCCATCGCCGACGTCGCGGCCCGGGAGGGTATCGATGCGAGCGACGTACCCGGCGACCTTGTCACCCAGTCCGGTGGCGGCATCGACCCGCACATCACCCCCGAAGCGGCGCGCGTGCAGGTCGCGCGGGTCGCACGGGCGCGTGGCCTCACCGCGGGCGAGGTCGAGGCGCTTGTCGCCGCGCACACCGAGGCGCCAACGCTGGGCGTGCTGGGCCAGCCGCGCGTCAACGTCTTGCGCCTGAACCTGGCGCTGGACGCGGGGCGTTGACCGCCCCGCCCCTGCAACAAGGCAACCGGGCCACAATCGGCGAATGACGGACACCCGCACCTCGCGCGCCGATGCGCTCATCGGCCAGCTGAGCCGGCAACAAGCCGGCCGGCTGACCGTATTCCTTGGCGCGGCCCCCGGGGTCGGCAAGACCTACGCGATGCTCACCCGCGCCCGCGACCTCCAGCGGCGCGGGCAGGACGTGGTGGTCGGCATCGCCGAGACGCACGGGCGCAGCGAGACCGCCGCGCTGCTGGAGGGTCTGGAGCAGGTACCGCGCCGGCAACTCTCGTATACGCCGGCCGACGGCAAGCCTCGCACGCTCGAGGAGCTGGACCTCGATGCCTTGCTGGCGCGCCGGCCGCAGCTGGCGCTGGTCGACGAGCTGGCACACCGCAACGCGCCGGGAAGCCGCCACGAGCGGCGCTGGCAGGACGTGGCCGAGCTGCTGGACGCCGGCATCGACGTCTATACCACGGTAAATATCCAGCACCTGGAGAGCCTCAACGACGTCGTGCACCGCATCACCGGCGTGCGCGTCACCGAGACGGTCCCCGACGCGCTGTTCGACCGGTTGCGCGACATCGTGCTGGTCGACCTGCCCCCGCGCGAGCTGATCGAGCGCCTGCAGCAGGGCAAGGTCTACGTGCCCGACCAGGCCCAACAGGCGCTCAAGGCGTTCTTCTCGCCCAGCAACCTGACCGCATTGCGCGAGCTGGCGATGCAGGCCGCGGCCGACCGCGTCGACGTGGACCTGCGCGAGGCCCGTAGCGCACGCGGCCTGCCCGGCACGCCGATCCGGCGCCGGGTGCTGGTGGCCATCGACGGACGCGGGCAATCCGAGTACCTGGTGCGCGTGGCGCGGCGCATCGCCGAACGCAGCGACGCGCCATGGAGCGTGGTCACCGTGCAGGCCGGCGGGCGCGATGATCCGCAACGCCAACTGGAGCTCGACCGTGCCTTCGCGCTGGCGCGCAGGCTGGGCGGGGAAACGGCCGCGTTGAACGGCGTCAACATCGTCGATGCATTGCTCGACCATGCCGGCCGCATCGGCGCCAGCACGATCGTGCTGGGCCGCACCCGCGAGCGCCCGTTCGCGCGCATGGTCAACCGGACCTTGACGCAGCAACTGCTGCAACGCGGCGCCCACTACGAGCTGACCATCGTCAGCACCCCCGAGGTGCGCGCACGCTCGCGCCGCGCCTCAGTGGACCGCGCGGCCTGGCTTGGCCGTCATGACGTGGCGTGGGCGGTGGCGGCCGCCGCCGCTGCGACCGCATTGGCGGCGCTGGCCGAGCGCTGGCTTGGGTTGTCCGACCTCTCGCTGGTGTTCATCGTGGCGGTGGTGCTGGTCGCCTCGCGCACGCGCATGGCCGCCGCGGTCATCGCCGCCTCGCTGTGTTTCCTGGCCTACAACTTCTTCTTCATCGACCCGCGCTACACCTTCTATATCGGCGCGCGCCAGGGCGTGGCCACGGTGCTGCTGTTCCTGCTGGCGGCACTGGTGGCCGGCCGGCTGGCGGCCAAGCTGCGCATGCAGGTACTGGCGCTGCGCGCCGCCAACGCGCAGGCCACCACGCTGCAGACGCTGGGGCGGCAACTGGCGTCGGCGGCCGACCTGGGGCAGGTCCTGCGCTCGGGCCGGGACGCGCTGCACACGACGCTTGGCGCGGACGTAGTGGTGCAGGTCGATGACACGCGGAGCGAAAGCGACGGCGCACCGGCGTTGTCGCAGACCGACCGCGCCGCCGTCGATTGGGTGGCCGCCCACGGCCAGACCGCGGGACGGTTCACCGATACCCTCGCCGGCGCCGCCTGGTGGTGCCTGCCGCTGCGGCTGGACACCCGGTTGCGCGGTGCACATGGCGTGATCGCCCTGCACTTCTCGGCGGATGTCGCGCGCCTGACCGTCGAGCAGCGTCGATTGGCCGAGGCCATGGCCGAGGATATCGCCCAGGCGGTACTGCGTACCCGGCTGGTGGCGGACCTGGAAGACGCGCGCGTCAGCACCGAAACCGAGCGCCTGCGCTCGGCGCTGCTCTCGTCGGTGTCGCACGACCTGCGCTCGCCGCTGTCGGTGATCATCGGCTCGGCCAGCACGCTGGACAATTACGGCGACACGCTGGGCGCGCAGGACCGGCATGACCTGCTCGACACCATCCGCGTGGAGGGCGAGCGCCTGGACCGCTACATCCAGAACCTGCTCGACATGACGCGGCTGGGCCATGGCGGGCTGGCGCTCAACCGCGACTGGATCGGCGTCGACGAACTGATCGGCTCGGCGGTCACGCGCCTGCAGCGCTACGCGCCCCAGGCGCGGTTCGAGGTCCAGGTGCAGGCGGGGCTGTCGCCGCTGTGGGTCCATCCGGCGCTGGTGGAGCAGGCGCTGTTCAACGTGCTGGAGAACGCGGTGCGGTTCTCCCCCGCTGACGAAGCCGTGGTGGTGGACGCGCGCGAAGTCACTGTCGATGGCGCCGCGCACCTGCGCATCGATGTGCGCGATCGCGGCCCGGGCATACCGGACGATGAGCGCACGCGCATCTTCGACATGTTCTACAGCGTCGAACGCGGCGACCGTGGCCGCCAGGGCACCGGCCTGGGCCTGGCGATCTGCCAGGGGATGATCGGCGCGCACGGTGGCCGGGTCGAGGCACTGCCCGGGCCGGATGGGTGCGGCACCACCATTAGAATCACGCTGCCGAGGCTTGAGCCGCCGCCGTCTCTCACCGAAAAATGACCGATCCCGCATCCACCGCCACTCCGCCTCCCCGGATCCTGGTCATCGATGACGAGCCGCAAATCCGTCGATTCCTGGACATCAGCCTGCGGGCGCAGGGGTATGCGGTGTCACTGGCGGACTCGGGCACGGCGGGACTGGAGCAACTGGCGACCGATGGCGCGGATCTGGTGATCCTCGACCTGGGCCTGCCCGACCGGGACGGCCACGAGGTGCTGCGCGAGCTGCGCGGCTGGTCGACGGTGCCGGTCATCCTGCTGACCGTACGCGCCGGCGAAAGCGAGAAGGTGTCCGGGCTGGACGCCGGTGCCAACGACTACGTCACCAAGCCGTTCGGCGTGCAGGAGCTGATGGCTCGCGTGCGTGCCCTGCTGCGTGCGCAGGCCGCCCCGGCCGGCACCGAACCGGTGTACGACGATGGCACCCTTCGCGTCGACCTCGCGCACCGCGAGGTCACCCTTGCCGGCGAGCCGCTCGCGCTGACGCGCAAGGAATACGCGGTACTGGCGCTGCTGGTCCGGCACGCGGGCCGCGTCGTCACGCAGCCGCAGATCCTGCGCGAGGTGTGGGGCCCCACCCATGTCGAGGACACGCATTACCTGCGCATCCTCGTAGGCAAGCTTCGGCAGAAGCTGGGGGACGATCCCGCGTCACCGCGCTGGATACAGACCGAACCCGGCGTCGGCCTGCGGCTGATCGCCACGCCGTCGCCCTAGCCCGGCTCGGGCCGTCGGTCAGCTCGAACGCCCGTCGGCAGCTATGCCGGCACGCGAACCGTCACCCACGTCGGCGCGTGGTCGCTGGCCTTGTCCTGCAGCCGCACCCAGCGGTCCACGCCCGCATCCTTCAGCCCCTTGGCGAGTACCGGGTTGAGCAGCAGGTGGTCGATGCGCAGGCCGCGGTCGCGCTCGGCGTGCTGGCGGAAGTAATCCCAGAACGTGTAGATGACCTTGTCCTCGCCAACGGTGTGGCGCAACGCATCGGTCCAGCCCTGCCCCAGCAGGTCGAAGTACGATTCACGAACCTCAGGTTGCATCAGCGCGTCCTTGCGCCAGGCCTTGGGGTCGTAGACATCGAGGTCGCCGGGGATGACGTTGAAGTCGCCCAGCAGCGCGACCGGATGCGGCAGGTCCACCAGTGACCTGGCATGACGGATCAAGCGCTGCATCCACTCGCGCTTGTAGTCGAACTTCGGCCCGGGCTGCGGGTTGCCGTTGGGCAGGTAGAGGCTGGCGACGACGATGCCGTGGATCGCCGCTTCGAGGTAGCGGCTCTGGGTGTCGTCGGGGTCGCCGGGGAGCCCGCGCCGGCTTTCGACCGGCATCGAGTCGCGCGCCAGCAGTGCCACGCCGTTCCATGAGCGCTGGCCGTGCCAGAGGGCGCCGTAGCCGGCGGCCTCCAACTCGTCGGCGGGGAACGCATCGTCCACCGCCTTCAGTTCCTGCAGCGCGACGATGTCCGGCGCTTCCTTCTCCAGCCACGCGAGCAGGTGAGGCAGGCGCGTACCGATGCCGTTGACGTTGAACGTCGCCAGTTTCAGCGTTTTACGGGATGCCATGGCGGACTGGGGTCGGTCGCGCGGACGTGGGACACGTCATACGGCGCAGGCGTGCGTCGGTGGGCGGCCGGCCGGTGTGCCTGCGCCCGCGTGCGTGCGCGTCAGTTGGACGCGGCCTGGCGGAAGCCGGTTTCCCAGGCTTCGATGGCGGCCTGCCACTCGGCCAGGTCCTGGCCGGTGGAGGCCGGCAGTGCCTCGGCGGCCAGCATCGGGTTGTCGATGAGGGTTTCGCCGCGATGGCGGGCCTTGCGTCCCTCGTGCTGCAACTGGGTGAGGTCGGATGTCACGGCGCGTCTCCTCTGGCTTCGCGTCCGGACGCGGGCGGGCCGCGCGGGGACAACAGGCCCGCATCATCCGCATGCGCCGTGGACATGCGGTGAGCGCAACGCCCGGCCGGGCGGTATTTGACCCGGATCAAGGCGGGCATGCGGGCGCCCGCCTAGCCTGCGCCGCATGATCGCCACCCCCCTGCTCGACCCCGAACTGCTGCGCCGCTACGACCGGCCCGGGCCGCGTTACACGTCCTACCCGACCGCCCCGAATTTCCATGCCGGCTTCGGCGAGCACGCGCTGCGCGAGGCGATCGCGGCCAGCAACGGCGATCCGATTCCGCGCCGCCTGTCGGTCTACGTGCACGTCCCGTTCTGCGCGAGTCCGTGCTTCTACTGCGGTTGCAACCGCGTCATCACCCGCGATACGGGGCGCGCCTCTGCGTACGTGGCTCGCCTCGCGCAGGAGATCGAATGCGTGGCGGCGCTGTTCGACGGCGATCGCGAGGTGGTGCAGGTGCACCTGGGCGGCGGCACGCCCAACTTCCTGGACCCCCGGCAGCTGCGCACGGTGGTCGACGTGTTGCGCGGCCGGTTCCGGTTCCGTGCAGACGACGACCTGGACCTGTCCATCGAACTGGACCCGCGCTTTGTCACCCCCGCCGATGTGGCGGAACTGGGCGCGGCGGGCTTCAACCGCGCCAGCCTCGGGGTACAGGACTTCGACCCCCGGGTGCAGGCGGCCGTCAACCGTATCCAGTCGGTGGAAGACACCGTGGCGGTCGTGGAGGCCTGCCGCGCCGCCGGCATGCGGTCGGTCAATATCGACCTGATCCACGGCCTGCCCCACCAGACGCTTGACGGTTTCGGCTCCACGTTGGATCGCGTGCTCGATATCCGCCCCGATCGGCTCGCGGTGTACGGCTACGCGCACCTGCCCGGGCTGTTCCGGGCGCAGACGCAGATCGAAGCCACCGACCTGCCCGGCCCGGAGCTGCGGCTGGAGCTGCTGCAACTGGCCATCGAACGGCTGACGGCGGCGGGCTATGTCTATATCGGCATGGACCACTTCGCCCTGCCCGACGACGCACTGTCACGCGCGCAGCAGCGCGGCGGGCTGCATCGCAACTTCATGGGCTACACCACGCACGCCGACAGCGACCTGGTCGGGCTGGGCGTCAGCGCCATCAGCCACATCGGCGACACCTTCAGCCAGAACCCGCGCGACCTGCCCAGCTGGGAGCACGCGCTCGACGCCCGCCGCCTGCCGGTGGTGCGGGGCCTTCGCCTGGACGAGGACGACCGCCTGCGCGCCGACCTGATCCAGGCGCTGATGTGCCAGGCCGAAGTACCCGTGCACGCACTGGAGCGACGGTACGGCATCGACTTCACCCGGTACTTCGCCGACGCGTTGGCGCGGCTGCAGCCGCTCGCGGAGGACGGCCTGGTCACGGTGGCCCCTGGCGTGGTGCGGGCGACGGCGCGCGGCCGCCTGCTGCTGCGCTGTATCGCCATGTGCTTTGACCGCTACCTGGGCGCGCCAGTGGGGGACGCGCGCTTCTCACGCGCGATCTGAGCATCGCCCGCGCCAAATTGATTCAAGTCAAGGACGCGCGCGCACGCGCTTCCGACAATGCCGCCACGTTCAACCGGGGCTTCTCCATGACCCTCCAACAGCCGGCCTTCGGGGCCGACGTCCGCGCCGTGCGCACGACCGCCGCACTGGACGGGTTCTACAACGACACGGTGGTGCGGCAGTTCGCCGTGGCCACCGTGGTCTGGGGCATCGTCGGCATGGCGGTGGGCGTGCTCATCGCTGCCCAGCTGTACTGGCCGACCATCGGCGAAGGCATCCCGTGGCTCAGTTACGGCCGCCTGCGCCCGCTGCACACCAACGCGGTGATCTTCGCCTTCGGCGGCAGCGCGCTGTTCGCCACCAGCCTGCATGTCGTGCAACGCACCTGCCACGTGCGGCTGATCTCCGACCGGCTGGCGTCGTTCGTGTTCTGGGGCTGGCAGGCGGTGATCGTCGCGGCCGCCATCACCCTGCCGCTGGGCATCACCCAGAGCAAGGAATACGCCGAGCTCGAATGGCCGATCGACATCCTGATCACGATCGTATGGCTGGCGTATGCGTGGCTGTTCTTCGGAACGATCGCCAAGCGCCGCGTCAAGCACATCTACGTGGCCAACTGGTTCTACGGCGCCTACATCATCACCATCGCGCTGCTGCACGTGGTCAACAACCTGGCGTTGCCGGTGGACATGGGCAAGTCGTACCAGGTCTATACCGGCGCCGTGGATGCGATGGTGCAGTGGTGGTACGGCCACAACGCCGTCGGCTTCTTCCTGACCGCCGGGTTCCTCGGGATGATGTACTACTTCGTGCCCAAGCAGGCCGGGCGGCCGGTGTACTCCTACCGGCTGTCGATCGTGCACTTCTGGGCGCTGATCGCCGTGTACATGTGGGCCGGTCCGCACCACCTGCAGTACACCGCGCTGCCGGACTGGGCGCAGTCGGTGGGCATGGTGTTCTCGCTGATCCTGCTGGCGCCCAGCTGGGGCGGCGCGATCAACGGCATCCTCACGCTGTCGGGCGTGTGGCACAAGCTGCGCACCGACCCGATCCTCAAGTTCCTGATCGTCGCGCTCAGCTTCTACATGATCGCGACCTTCGAGGGACCGATGATGTCCATCAAGACGGTCAACTCGCTGAGCCACTACACCGACTGGACCGTCGGCCACGTGC
>CBIHLN010000052.1:0-18006 GCA_966210725.1 uncultured Lysobacter sp.
ACGTTTTCCAACCACCCCAAGGACGAGGCGTTCGGCAGCCGCGAGGTGCCGTTCTCCAACGTGCTGTGGATCGAGCGCGAGGACTTTGCCGAGGTTCCGCCCAAGGGCTGGAAGCGGCTGGTCCCGGGCGGCGAAGTCCGCCTGCGCGGCGCCGGCATCGTGCGCTGCGACGAGGTGGTCAGGAACGACGCCGGCGACATCGTCGAACTGCGTGGCACGCTCGACCCCGAGTCGCGCCCCGGGATGGAAGGCGCCAACCGCAAGGTCAAGGGCACGATCCACTGGGTCAGTGCGCGCCATGCTGTCGAGGCCGAAGTCCGGCTGTACGACCGGCTGTTCTCGGTGCCCGATCCCGACGACGACACGGACGGCAAGACCTACCAGGACCACCTCAACCCGGACTCGCGACGCACGGTCATTGGATATGTCGAGCCGTCCGCCGCCGAGGCCACGCCGGAGACGGCGTTCCAGTTCGAGCGGCTGGGCTACTTCGTGGCCGACCGCCGCGACCACCGCAGCGACGCACCGGTGTTCAACCGCGCCGTGACGCTGCGCGACACCTGGGCAGCCAAGGCCTGATGCTGTACGCACAGGTCCATCTGACGCTGCCGGCCTGGGTGCATGAGCACGTGGATGCCGACCGCACCTATCCCGATGACGGGGCGAAGGTCGCGCTGGCCATTGAGCTGTCGCGGCTCAACATCGAGTCCCGCAGCGGCGGGCCGTTCGGCGCGGCGGTGTTCGGCCCGGACGACCGCATCGTCGCCGTCGGCGTGAACCGCGTGCTGCCGCAACAGTGCTCGCTGGCGCACGCCGAGACCATGGCCTACATGCTGGCGCAGCAGCGCACGCAGCGCTCGCGGCTGAACGAGCTGGAGGACGGCACGCGGGTCGGCCCGTTCACCCTGGCGACGTCGGCGCAACCGTGCTGCCAGTGCTACGGCGCGACGTTCTGGGCCGGCGTCGACCGGCTGCTGATCGGCGCGCGCAGCGAGGACGTCGAGTCGCTGACCGAGTTCGACGAAGGGCCTTTGCCCGCCGACTGGATCGGTGAGCTGCAGGGGCGCGGGATCGAGGTCGTGCGCGACCTGCATCGCGACGATGCACGCGCGGTGCTCAGGCAATACGGCGAGCTGGGCGGCACGTTCTACTGAGGTTGACCAGGATCGGCGCGTGTCGGCACGCGCCGGCGTGCCGGACCGCTGCACTACAGGGAGGGACGCGGGATGAAGGTCGATGGACTGCTGCTGTACTGCCGATCCGGGTTCGAGCCGGAACTGGCGGCCGAACTCGTGGACCGCGCGGCCGACGCCGGGCACCCCGGCTATGCGCGCACCCAGCGCGGCGATGGCTACGTGTCCTTCTTCTGCGACCGCCCCGATGCACTCGACCGCGCGCTGCCGTTCGACCGGCTGATCTTCGCGCGGCAGAAGCTGCGCCGGCTTGCCGACCTGCCGGGGCTCGATCCGCAGGACCGCGCCACGCCGCTGCTGGCCGCACTGGAAGCCGCATATGGCGGCGCCCCCGACCTGCCGGTCTTCGGCGACCTGTGGACCGAGCACCCCGACTCCGACACCGGCAAGCCGCTGGCCGGGCTGGCGCGCGGCTTCGGCAACGCGCTGCGCCCGCTGCTGCGCAAGTCCGGCTGGCTGACGGCCCAACCCGATCCGCACCGGCCGCGCCTGCACGTCGTGCTGCTGGGCGGGACGCACCTGGTGCTGGCCACGTCCGACCCGGCCGACAGCGCGCCCTGGCCGATGGGCATCCCGCGTTTGCGCATGCATGCCGACGCGCCGAGCCGGTCCGCGCTGAAGCTCGAGGAGGCGCTGCTGACGCTGCTGGACGACGACGAGCGCACGAAGTTGCTGCGCGACAACATGCAGGCCGCCGACCTCGGCGCCGCGCCGGGCGGCTGGACGTGGGTGCTGATGCGCCACGGCATGAAGGTCACCGCGGTCGACAACGGCCCGCTGCGCCAGGCGCTCCTCGACAGCGGCCGCATCGACCACCTGCGTGCCGACGGCTTCAGCTGGCAACCGCCGCGCACGCTCGACTGGATGGTGTGCGACATGGTCGAGCAGCCCCGCCGCGTCGCCGACCGCATGGCCACGTGGCTGCGTGAGGGCTGGTGCCGGCAGACCGTATTCAACCTGAAGCTGCCGATGAAGAAGCGCTGGGAGGAAACAAGGATCTGCCTGGAAGGCTTCGAGCAGGCCGCCCACCGCACGCTCGAGATACGCGCCAAACAGCTCTACCACGACCGCGAGGAGATCACGGTCTTCGCCCGTCCGGCTGGGCGCTGAACGGGCTGGCGTACACCTCCGGGGTCCGGTTCAGGGACCGTTGCGTGCCTACACACCGGGTTGACCGGGGCCGGCCTACGTTCGCCGCACCCCAAACCCCGAGAGGGCCAAAACGATGAGCACCCCGTTCCGCAAGACACGCATTACCGTCGCCCTTCTGGCGGCCATGGGCATGGCCGGCATCGCCGCTGCTCAGGAGCGATCGGAGTCCACCGCCGAAGTGGAAGCAAAGACCGAAGCCGAATTGGCCGTTATGGACGCAAATGCAGCCCGTGACGCTGCGGAGGCTGCGCAGGAAGCGGCGCAGACCGCGGCGGCTGTCCGCGACACGGGTTCGATGTCAGCGCACGGTGCCGCCACCGCCGAAGCAACCGCACATACCGCGCACGCATCGTCGGTAGACGCGCAACTGGCAGCAAACGAGGCCGTCAATGCCGCTAACGAAGCATTGGGCGCGAAAACTGCTGTCGAAGATGGTAACCAGCAGGTAGGTGCGGCTGATGAGGTGCGCCAGGCTGCCATGAAGGCGGACGCTGCGGCCGATGCCACCGCCGCTGCTGCAGCCCGCGCGCAGATGGCGGCCGAGGCCACGGCGCAAGCCACAATGGAACCGGCACTGACCGCGCCCGCCGCGCCCGTAACGCCGGCAGTCGGTGCGTCGGTTTCCACCGGAGCGACGGTGAATGCCGACGGCACGCTGACCGTCGACTTCGCGTCGCTCGACGCGGACGGTAACGGCTACCTGGGCCGCGACGAAGTCTCGGCATACGCCACGCTGTCAGGTGATTTCGACGCCGTCGACAGCGACCGCGACGGGCAGCTCAGCCCGGCCGAAATGCAGGCACGTCGCTAACGGTCGCTCCAGCGCCATGGACACCGGCCTCAGGGCCGGTCCTGCCAGCCGGGCGGAACGCAACTGCCGCCGGCCAACGACGATAAGAACCCGATGTGCCATTGCGCCCCGCCCTGTGCGGGGCGCGCTTCGTAGGGCGCCCACGCACGACGTGCGCCCGACACGCGACACGCGGATCAGAGGCCAGCCGCTCGCCTCCAAAGGGCGTGCGTGAGCGGCGGCACGCGACCGGCCCACCCGAGCAGCGTGCCGCGCAGCAACGTGGGTACCAGCGCGTCGTTGGAAAACAGCCGGTTCAATCCGTCGAATGCGTGGGCCGCCACGGCGTTTTCGCTGCGCCGTGCCCGCGCCCATCGCTCCAGCCAGTGCGTCGAGCCCATCCCTGTATCGAATACACGTGCACGCCGGGCGGCATCGTGCAGGGCCGACACGTCTCGCAGGCCCAGGTTCACGCCCTGGCCTGCGAGTGGATGCACGACGTGCGCGGCATCCCCGAGCAGTGCGATGCGGCCCGCGACGTAGCGCTGCGCGAGACGACGGCGCAGCGGAAACGCCGCGCGTCGCGACACCGCGGTCAGCCCGCCGAGCGGCCCGTCGAAGGCGCGTCCGAGGACGTCGAGGAACGTCGCATCATCCATCGCCATGACCCGCGCCGCCTCGGCTTCGGGCAGGGTCCAGACGATGGAGCTGCGCCGCGACGGAGCATGACCGTCCACGAAAGGAAGGAAGGCCAGCGGCCCGGTCGGCAGGAAGCGCTGCCAGCACGTCGCCTGGTGCGGGTGCTCGCTGTCGACGAAGGCCACCACGCCGCGCTGGCCGTAGTCACGTGTGCCGGCTTCGATGCCGGCCAGCGCGCGCACATGGGAGTCGGCACCGTCGGCGGCCAGTACCAGGCGCGCGAACAGGCGGTCGCCCCCGGCAAGGTCGATCGACGCGAGCGCCTCGTCCTGGGTGACGCCCTCCACGCGATCCGGCGCGCGCACCTGCACGCCCGCCGCCGGCAGCGCCGACCAGAGCCGGTCGACCAGCAGGCCGTGTTCGACGATCCATCCCAGTTCGGGCCGCGCCAATGCATCGGCATCGAAGCGCAGTGCGTCGCCACCGGCCGCATCCCACACCTGCATCGCGCGGTATGGCTGGATGCGCGCGTCGCGGACCGACGACCAGACGCCCAGGCGATCCAGCAGCGCGGCGTTGTCCGGTGCAAAGGCGTACACGCGCAGGTCGGGCTCGTTGATGTCCAGGCGGCCGTCGCCGGTCGCATCGGCGCCGCGCCACGGCCCCGGCACGTGCGCTTCGACCAGCGCGACCCTCGCACCGTCACGCGCGAAGGCCAGGGCCGCAGCGGCGCCGACGACGCCGCCGCCCACCACCACCACGTCGAACGGGTCGCGGCGACTCATGCCGGCCTCCGGCACAGGCGCGGCACGTCGCCGCGGTAGCCGAGCGCGCCGCCCACCAGCCCGGCCTGGACCGATGGCAGGCGATCGGCCGCGAACAGACCCAGGCTGCGCAGCGGTCCCAGCAGTCGCGACCCGTTGGCGCCGACGCGCGCCAGTCCATCGGAGAAGGCGATCGTGGCGGCGCGGTCGTCGCGGCGTCGCGCCACGTAGGCCTGCAGCAGGCCGGCGTCTCCCGGATCACCTGCCGCATTGCCAAGGCGCGCGGCGTCGACGAGGTCGACCAGCGTCATCGCATCGCGCAGGCCGAGGTTGAAGCCCTGCGCCCCCAGCGGGTGGATCGCCTGCGCGGCGTTGCCCACCAGCACCGCGCGTTCGCCGGCCAGCGCCTCGGCTTCGACCTTGACGGCCGGGTAAAGGTTGCGGGGGCCGCATTCCAGGAACCGGCCCACGCGCCACCCGAACGCGGCCTGTGCACGCGCCAGGAACGCGGCATCGTCCAGCGCGGACACCGCGGTGGCCTCGTCCGCGGGCACGCCGAGCACCAGTCCGTAGTGGCGGTCGCCGCGCGGCAGCAGTGCCGTCGGGCCGCCCGGTCCGAGGCGCTCGAAGGCCGTGCCTTCGGGTGCGCGCTCGGTGCGCAGCCGGCAGACGAAGAGTGCCTGCCCGTAATCGTGTCTCACGTGTCCGATGCCCAGCGCGCGCCGCACGCCGCTATCGGCGCCATCGGCCCCGACCAGCAGGCGCGTGCGCAGGTGGAGCGTCTCGCCACCCCGCGACACTTGTACGTCGCGCAGTGGCGCCCCGCCGTCGGGCACGGAAGACGTCGCCTCGAAACGCGCCGGGCGATAGCGGACGATGCCCGGGAGCTCGGACACGCGCGCTTCCAGCGCCTCGCCGAAGTCGCGCGCCACGACCACGCGCCCGAATTCCTCGCGCCCGTGCCGGCCGGCGTCCAGCAGGACCCGTCCGAAATCGCCCTGGCGGGAGACATGGATGCGCCGGATCGCACCGGTCGGCGCGCGCAGCTTCTGCATCACCCCCAGCGCGGTCAGGGCGTGCACCGAGGCCTCGGCGAAACTGAGGTTGCGCTGGTCGAACACCGGCGGCAGCGACCCGGGCGCGGTCGCTTCGACCAGCCCGACATCCACGCCCCCCAGTGCCAGCGCGATCGCCAGGCTGCTGCCCACCAGCCCGCCGCCGACGATCAGGACGTCGTGCGCGTGTGCGTCGTGGTCGGTGCCGGGCGGGGCTGTGAGCGCCGTCGGCGCGAAGGTCGGACTGGCCATTGCGCTATGCTACCGGGTCTGTCCGCTCGTCCTTCCGCATGCTGATGAACCGTCCCGTTGCCTCGCTGCTGTCCCCCGGTCCGCTGGTGCTCGCCGGCCTGATTCTCCTGGCCGCACTCAGCCGGGTGCTGCCGCACCCGCCGAACTTCTCGCCGGTCGCGGCGGTGGCCCTGTTCGCGGGCGCGTACTTCGCGGCGCGCACGTGGGCCTTCATCGTGCCGCTGGCCGCGCTTGCGCTGTCGGACGTGGTGCTGGCCTCGATGCACGGCGGCCTGTACGCGAGCTGGTTCAGCGGCACGGGCATCTGGCTGGTGTACGGGTGCATCGCGCTGACCACGGCGATGGGACTGGGCCTTCGAGGCCGCGTCTCGGGCGCTCGCGTACTCGGCTATTCGCTGGCCGGCTCGGTGCTGTTCTTCGCGGTCACCAACTTCGGTGCCTGGCTGGGCAGCCCGATGTACCCGCAGACGCCGGGTGGGCTGGCCGCGGCATACGTCGCCGGCGTGCCGTTCTTCCAGTGGACGGTGGTGTCGACGCTGTTCTATTCGGCGCTGCTGTTCGGTGGGTTCGCACTGCTGCGTCGCCAGGTGCCGGCGCTGCACGCCCAGACGGCCTGAGGCCTCGGCGGCCGACCGCCATGGGCAACCGCCTCTCCAAGATCTACACCCGCACCGGCGATGACGGCACCACGGGGCTGGGCGACGGCCAGCGCGTGGCCAAGGATTCGGCGCGGGTCGAGGCCTACGGCACGGTCGACGAGGCCAACTCCGCCATCGGCCTGGTGCTGGCCGCCCCCGTGCCCGATGGCGTGCGGACGCTGCTGACCGCCGTGCAGCACCAGTTGTTCGACCTGGGCGGCGAGCTGTGCATTCCCGGTCACGCCGCGATCTCCGACGCCGACGTCGAACGGCTGGAGCAGCGGCTGGACGCGTTCAACGCCGACCTTCCCGCACTCAAGGATTTCATCCTGCCGGGCGGTGGCGAGGCCGCGGCCCGCTGCCACGTAGCCCGCACGGTGGTGCGCCGCGCCGAGCGCCAGGCCGTGGCGCTGTCGCGGCTCGAAGACGTCCGGCCCGAGGCCGTTCGCTACCTCAACCGGCTGTCGGACCTGCTGTTCGTGCTGGCCCGCGTGCTGGCACGCCACAGCGGCCACGGCGAGGTGCTCTGGAACCACGAGCGCCGCCAGGGATGAGCACGCTGCGGGTCTACACCCACCCCGCCTGCGCCGCCCACGACCCCGGTCCCGGCCATGCCGAGCGGCCTGCGCGACTGGCCGCCGTTACCGATGCCCTGCGCGCCACCTGGCCCGCGCTCGACTGGCATGAAGCGCCGCCGGCCACCCGCGGCCAGCTCCTGCGCGTGCATGACGACGCGTTGCTGGCGCTGGTGCTGGACACCCCGGTCGCGGATCGCATTGCGTTGGACCCGGACACCTGCCTGGGCCCCGGTTCGGCCGAGGCCGCGTTGCGCTCTGCAGGCGCGGGGGTCGCGGCGGTGGATGCGGTCATGGCCGGTGACGCGGACCGTGTCTTCTGCGCGGTGCGCCCACCGGGCCACCACGCCACCGGCTCGGTCGCGATGGGCTTCTGCCTGTTCAACAGCATCGCCGTCGCCGCGGCGCACGCCTGCGACCGCCACGGGCTGGAACGCGTGGCGATCATCGATTTCGATGTCCACCACGGCAACGGCACCCAGGACATCTTCGACACCGACCCCCGGGTGATGTACCTGAGCTCCCACCAGGCCCCGCTGTACCCGGATTCGGGTTATGCGAGCGAGCGCGGGGTCGGCAACGTGGTCAACGCGCCGCTGCCGCCGGGCACCGATGGCGCGGCGTTCCGCGCGGCCTGGCAGGACACCCTGCTGCCCGCGCTGGCCGGGTTTCGCCCGCAACTGGTGCTGGTGTCGGCGGGCTTCGACGGCCATCGGCTGGACCCGCTGGCACAGCTGCACCTGGAGGCGGCGGACTACGCCTGGCTGACGGGCGAGCTGGTCGCCATCGCGCAACGCCATGCGCACGGGCGCCTGGTCTCGATGCTGGAAGGCGGCTACGACCTGCAGGCGTTGGCCGAGTGCAGCGTGGCGCACGTGGGCGCGCTGCTGGACGACACCGCCTGAATTCCGGGGATCGTCCGGCCCGGCTGCCGCCATCCGGGCGGCGCGCAAAATGAACGCCCTGCTGGGGCACCGGTCGGCAGCGTTGCCGGGCTGCGGTCGATGGGGCAAGCTTGGCGGCCATTTTTGTCGACCGGACCGCCGCGTGCGCAAACCCCCTCGCCTGCTGCCGCTCTCGATCTGCATCGCGCTGGCATTGCCGGCCCACGCGCAGGACGAAGGCGAGGACTGGGGCCTGTGCCGCGTCACCGACGTGGTCCCGGCCTTCGGGGACGCCCCCGTCCCGACCGACAGCCAGGGGACGCCCGAAGCCCGCGCGCAGGCGCCGACCGACATCGAAGGCGGCAGTCTGGAGCGTGCGGCCGACAACGAAAATATCATCGTCCAGGACCAGGTCCGCCTGAGCCGGGGTGACCAGTTCCTGGGCACCGATCGTCTGGTCTACAACGCCGAAACCGGCCGCTACACGGCCGAGGGCAGCATCCGTTACCAGGACGCGGGCATGCGCATCGTCGCCGAGCGCGCCCAGGGCGACCAGAACGCCGATACCCACCGCATCGAGGACCTGGAGTACCAGCTCACCGAGCGGCGCGGCAACGGCGGCGCCGAACGCATCGAGCTGCGCGGCCGCTACGGTTCGCTGGTCGGCTCGACGTACACCACGTGCGACCCCAGCGAGCCGGGCTGGCAGTTGCGCGCCGGCCGCATCGATATCGATACCGAGGAAGGCATGGGCGTCGCGCGCAGCGCCACCCTGCGGATCGGCAAGGTGCCGGTGCTGTACGTCCCGTGGTTCATGTTCCCGATCGACGACCGCCGCCGCACCGGCCTGCTGTACCCGTCGATCTCGCTGTCGGGACGCAACGGCCTGGACTGGAAACAGCCGATCTACCTCAACCTGGCGCCCAACTACGACGCCACCCTGACCCCGCGCCTGATGACCGACCGCGGGGTGCAGCTGGGCGGGGAGTTCCGCTGGTTGTACCCGGACGGAGGCGGCACGGTGTCCGGCGAGTGGATGGCCGACGACGAGTTGCCCCAGCGCGAACCCGACCGTTACCTGCAATCGATGGGCGAACTGCCCGACGAGCGGGGCCTGTTCCGCCTGACCGCCAACCACGACCTGGACCGGACCTGGTACGCACGGGCCAACTTGGGATGGGTCAGCGATCCGCACTACCTGGAGGATTTCAGCAACAGCCTCTACGCGGTGTCCCGCTATTCCATTACCAGTACCGCGGGCCTCTATGGGCGTGGCCGTTACTGGGATGCGGGCCTGATGGCGGACCGCCAGCAGTTGGCCGACTACACGCTGACCGAGCGTCAGTTGCGCTATGACCGGCTGCCGCGCGCCTACCTCAACTGGGCGCAGCCGGTGGGCCGCTGGTTCCAGGCGGGCATCAATGCCGAGGCCGTCCGCTTCCAGCACTCGGTGCGCGAAGAGGGCAGCCGGCTCGACATCAAGCCTTATCTGGCCATGCCTTTGGAGGGCGCAAGCTGGTATGTCACGCCCAAGCTGGCCTGGCGCTACACCGCCTACCAGCTCGATGACACGCTCGCAGCTGATGCCGGTGATGACGCTCCGACCCGGAGCCTGCCGGTGACCTCGGTCGACGCGGGCATGTTTTTCGAGCGCGAAGCCAACTTGTTCGGTGATCGCTACCTGCAGACGCTTGAACCCCGCGTCTACTACCTGAACGCGCCGTATCGCGACCAGAGCGGCCTGCCCCTGTTCGACACGCGGCCGATGACGTTCAGCTGGGGCCAGCTCTTCCGCGACAACCGCTATACCGGTCCCGACCGCCAGATTGACGCGAACCAGCTCACCACCGCCCTGACCACCCGCCTTATCAGCGAGGAAGACGGCCGCGAGCGCCTGTCGGCGAGCATCGGCCAGATCCAGTACTTCGAGGACAGCCTGGTCGTGGTGCCCGGCGAGACGCCGGTCGAGAAAGGCAAGTCCGCGTGGGTCGCGGATGTCGGCTTCTCGCCCAACAACCGCTGGACCGTCAACGCGGCCTACCAGTGGGACCCCAAGTTTCGGCAGGAGGACCTGGCCAGCATCCGTGCCCGCTACCTCGTCGGCGACTATGGTGTCGTCAACCTCGGCTACCGCTATCGCCGCGACCTGGTCGAGCAGGTGGACTTTTCCTTCCTCTACCCGATCAGCCAGAACTGGAGCGTCGTCGGCCGGTACTACTACTCGCTGGACGACGACAAGCTGCTGGAGTCCATCGCCGGCATCCAGTGGGAAAGCTGCTGCCTGGCGGCCCGCCTCGTGGCCCGCCGCTACATCCGCGACCGCGACGGCGACCTGGACGATTCGCTCCGTCTGGAGATCGAACTCAAGGGCCTGGGCTCGGCCGGACAGAAGACGGAGGGCGTATTGCGGCGTGCTATTCTCGGCTACGACCGCGACGACCTCTACCTCGTCCCGCCGTCCTCCCTGCCGACCGGCAACGTCGAACACACCCCCGATCCGATCCTATGAAGACATCCCTCGCGTGCGTCCTCGCCGCGACGCTGATGGCGTCGCCCGTCATGGTTCCGTTCCACGCCTACGCACAGGCCCCGGCCGTGCAGCCGATCGAAGGCATCGTCGCGGTGGTGGACGAGGACGTCGTCCTGCGCAGCGAACTCGACCGCGCCATGGCCAACATCCTCTCCCAGTACGCCGGTCGCGAGAACCAGCTGCCGCCGCGTGAGGTACTCGAGCGCCAGGTGATCGAGCGGCTGGTCCTGGTCAAGCTGCAGGTGGCCCGCGCCAATGCCACCGGGGTGCGGGTGAGTGACCAGGAGGTCGACCAGGCCGTCGCCGGCATTGCCGGACAGAACGGACTGAGCGTTGAACAGCTGTCCCAGCAGCTTGCGCGCGACGGCAGCACCTTTGCCGAGTTCCGCAGCTCGATTCGTGACGAGCTGACCATCCAGCGGCTGCGCCAGCGCTTCGCGCAGAGCCGCGTATCGGTCAGCGAGGCGGAGGTCGACGCGGCCCTGGAGGCCCAGCAGGGCACCGGCCAGCAATACCGGCTAGCGCATATCCTGGTGGGCGTTCCGGAAGCGGCCACGCCGGAGCAGCTTCAGACCGCGCAGCAGAAGATCGAAGGCGTGAAGGGCCTGCTGGACCGTGGCGAGATGGATTTCGCGGCCGCGGCGGTGCGCTACTCCGACAGCCCCAACGCGCTGGAAGGCGGCGATCTGGGCTGGCGCAGCCTGGACGAGATCCCGGCGGCCTTCGCGCAGCTCGTGCGTGGCCTCCAGCCCGGCCAGGTCAGTGCGCCGCTGCGTGGCCCCAGCGGTTTTCAGTTGCTGCAGGTGGTCGAGGTGCGCGACGCCAGCCAGAGTGAGCCCGGCATGGTCACCCAGTACCGCGCACGCCACATCCTGGTGCGCGTCGGTAACGGGGTCGAGGATGCCGAGGCCAAGGCCGTCGCCGACACCCTGCGCGCCCGCATCGCGGGCGGTGCCGACTTTGCCGAAGTCGCCCGCGAAAGCTCGCAGGACACCACTTCACAGGCGCGTGGCGGCGATTTGGGCTGGTTCACCCGTGACCAGTTCGGCCCCGAGTTCGGCAATGCCGTCGCCGCCTTGGCCGATGGCGATGTGTCGCAGCCACTGCGCACGGAAGCCGGTTGGCACATCATCCAGCGCGAGGAAAGCCGCCAGGCCGAGGTCGGCGACAGCAACCGCCGCGCCCAGGTCAGCGAGACCATCGGCCGCCGCAAGCTGGAAGACGAGTGGAACCGGTTCCTGCGCGAGATCCGCGGCGAAGCCTTCGTCGATGTCCGCGTCGGCCAGGCGGCCGCCGAGGAGACCCAGGCGCCCGCAACGGGCGGCTGACATGCGACCCGGCCCGTTGCCACGGCTCGCGCTGGTCCCCGGCGAGCCGGCCGGCGTCGGTCCCGAACTTTGCGTGCGGCTGGCCCAGCGGCCGCGCGATTACAGCCTGACCGCCTTCGCCGACGCCGCCACCCTGCGTGACGCGGCCAACCGGCTCGGACTTCCGCTGGACCTGGTGGACGCCGAAAGCCCACTCGCGGGCACGCGCCCGGGCACACTGGCCTGTACGCCGATTCCACTCGCGCATCCGGCGCGGCCCGGCCACCCCGATCCTAGGAACGCCGCCAGCGTGGTGCGCGCCCTGCATGCGGCGGCCGACGGATGCCAGCGCGGCACGTTCGATGGCATCGTCACCGGCCCGGTGCACAAGGCCACGATCAACCTGGGCGGCATCGCCTACACGGGCACCACCGAGCTGCTGGCCGAGCGCGCCCGTTGCGACGTGGTGATGATGCTGGCCAACGCCACGGTGCGCGTGGCCCTGGCGACGACCCACCTGCCACTGCGCGATGTCGCCGACGCGATCGACCATGCCACCCTCGAGCGCACCCTGCGCATCGTCCACGACGCATTGCGGCGGGACTTCGGCGTCGATGCCCCCACGATCGCCGTGCTGGGTCTCAACCCGCACGCTGGCGAGGCGGGTCACCTGGGTCGCGAGGAGATCGACGTGATCGAACCCGTGCTGGGCCGCCTGCGTGCGGAAGGGTTGCACCTGGTCGGCCCACTGCCGGCCGACACCGCGTTCCTGCCGGCCAAACTGCGCGGTTTCGATGCGGTGCTGGCCATGTACCACGACCAGGGCCTGCCGGTGCTCAAATTCAGCGGCTTCGAGGAGGCGGTCAACATCACCCTTGGCCTGCCCTACCCGCGCGTCGCGGTGGACCATGGCACCGCGCTCGAACTGGCCGGCCACGGCACCGCCGACCCGTCGAGCCTGTTCGCCGCGGCCGACACCTGCGCGCGCATCGTCCACGCCCGCGCGGCCTTCGGGCCCGTCCGTACCGGCTGAGCCCTCCGCCCGCCCGCCTTCTACCGACACGACCCCATGCCCGCCACACCCTTTACCGAACCGGCCAAGAAACACCTCGGCCAGCACTTCCTGCACGAGCGCGCCTACGTCGACCGCATCGTCCAGGCGGTCGGCCCGGTGCGGGACCCGGCCTCGGGCGAGCGCCTGGTCGAGATCGGCCCCGGCCAGGGCGCCATCACGTTTCCCCTGCTGGACCGGCACGGTGCACTGACCGTGATCGAGTTCGATCGCGACCTGATCGCGCCACTGACGGACGCGGCCCGCACGCACGGCGAGCTCACGGTCATCCACCGCGACGTGCTCAAGGTGGACTTCACCGAACTGGCCGATGGCGTGGCGGACCGGATCCGCCTGGTCGGCAACCTGCCGTACAACCTGTCATCGCCCATCCTGTTCCACGTGCTGGACCACGCGCCGGTGGTGCGCGACATGGTGTTCATGCTGCAGAAGGAGGTGGTGGACCGCATGGCCGCACCGCCGGGCAGCAAGGTCTATGGGCGCTTGAGCGTGATGCTTCAGGCCTACTGCCAGGTCGAGGCGCTTTTCATCGTGCCGCCCGGCGCGTTCCGGCCCCCGCCGAAGGTCGATTCGGCCGTGGTGCGGCTGGTGCCGCGCCCCGCCGGGGAGGTCGACATTCGCGATCCCGCGCTGTTTGCGCGCGTGGTACGCGATGCCTTCGGGCAGCGACGCAAGACGTTGCGCAATGCGCTGTCCCAGGTGTGCGATGCCGCGGCGATCACTGCCGCCGGCATCCGTCCGGAGTTGCGCGCCGAGCAGGTGCCGGTCACCGATTTCGTGCGGCTCGCCAATGCGCTCGCCGGCGATGCCGCGACGCGCGACACCGCGACGACCCCGGCCAAGCCCTGAGTTCGAAACCGCCACGGGTGACGCCCGACTCCTGACGTGCATTCGGCTGCGCCACCGCGTCAATGCGGCTTTTCATGCCCAATGCACCACGCGGCCGCGTAAACTTCGCGCCCATGGAGTCCCGCCCCGCCTACGCCGTCGACATCGAAGTCGCGACCCGCTTCCTGGATGAGCAGTCCGAGCCCGACCAGGGGCGGTATGTGTTCGCCTACACGATCCACATCCACAACAGCGGCCGCGTCCCCGCCCAGCTCATGAGCCGCCATTGGCGCATCACCGACGCCAACGGCAAGGTGCAGGACGTGCGCGGCGACGGCGTGGTCGGGCAGCAGCCGCACCTGGATCCGGGCGAGGATTTCGAATACACCTCCGGCGCCATGCTGGAAACGGACCTGGGCACCATGGAGGGCAGCTATGCCATGGTGGCCGACGATGGCACCTGCTTCGAGGTGCCCATTCCGGCGTTCACGCTGAGCGTGCCTCGGACGCTGCACTGATGGCCACGCCATGAGCGTCTGGGCCATCGGCGACCTGCAGGGCTGCTACGACGCGACGCGTCGGCTTCTGGACCGGATCGCATTCGACCCGGCGCGCGACACGCTCTGGTTCTGCGGCGACCTGGTCAACCGCGGCGGCCAATCGCTGGAAACCCTGCGGCTGGTGCACTCGCTTCGCGAGAACGCCCGCGTCGTGCTGGGCAACCACGACCTGTCGCTGCTGGCCATCGGTGAGCGGCGTGAGGAGGAGCAGCGCAAGGTCAACCCCGACCTGCAGCGCATCGTGCTGGCAGAGGACCGCGACACGCTGCTGGGCTGGCTGCGCCGGCAGAAGCTGGTGCACGTCGACCGTGAGCTGGGCTGGATGATGCTGCACGCCGGCATGCTGCCGTCGTGGACCACGCAGCAGGCCGAGGCGCTGGCACGCGAGGTCGAGGACACATTGTGTGGCGAGCAGGCGTCCCGCCTGCTGCGCCACATGTACGGCGACCAGCCGGCGTGGAATCCACGGCTGGGCGGCATGGACCGGTACCGCGCCATCATCAACGCCTTTACCCGGCTGCGGTACTGCTCGCCCCGGGGACGCATCGCGTTCGAGGAAAAAGGCGAGCCCGGCACCCAGGCGCCGGGCCTGTATCCGTGGTACGCGACGCCGGGCCGTGCGGCGCGTGACCTCAAGATCGTGTGCGGCCACTGGTCCACGCTCGGTTTGTTCATCGGCCACGGCGTGCATGCCATCGACACCGGCGCGGTGTGGGGCGGACGCCTGACCGCACTGCAGCTGGACACCGATGAATTGCGGGTCGTGCAGGTGCCGGGACGCGACGTGCCGGCCAACCCGCCACGTCCGCGGGCCGGCAAGAAGCCGGGCCCCGGCAACGGCCCGCGGCACCCGCGGCGCAACCGCAAGCCGGGACGCGGCGACGCGCGGCCTCAGCCGTCCCCGGCCCGCGATACGTAATCGACGAAGTCGAACGCCACCGCGTGACGCGCGTCGGCCGGATGCGGCTCACGATGCGCCACGCGCCAGTGCGCGGTATCGAATGCCGGGAAGTACGCGTCGGCATCCGGCACTTCGGTATCGACGTGCGTCAGGTGCATCCGGCGTGCCAGCGGCAGGCACAGCGTGTAGACCTCGCCGCCACCGATCACGTAGAGCGCCTGCGCACCCAGCTCTCGCGCCTGCTGCAACGCCGCGTCCAGTGACGCCACCGCCCGCATGCCCTCGAACGGGACCGCGCCCGAGCGTGTCAACACGAGGTTGACCCGACCCGGCAACGCGCGTCCGAGCGATTCGGCGGTACGCCGCCCCATCAGTACCGGCTTGCCCAGCGTCAGCGCCTTGAAGCGCTTGAGGTCGTCGGGCAGCCGCCACGGCAGGTCGTTGTCACGGCCGATGGCGCCGGTGCGGTCCAGCGCGGCGATGAGCACCAGCGCCGGCATCGGCGATGCGGCGGTCAAACCGCGACGGGCGCCTTGATCGCCGGGTGCGGGTCGTAGCCTTCGATGGCGATGTCGTCAAAGCCGAACGCGAACAGGTCGGTGACCTCCGGGTTCAGGCGCAACGTCGGCAACGCGCGCGGCGTGCGCGACAGCTGCTCGCGCGCCTGCTCGAAGTGGTTGGAGTACAGGTGCGCGTCGCCCAGCGTGTGCACGAAGTCGCCCACGCCCAGTCCGCACGCCTGCGCCACCATGTGCGTCAGCAGCGCGTAGCTGGCGATGTTGAACGGCACGCCCAGGAAGATGTCGCCGCTGCGCTGGTAAAGCTGGCAACTCAACTTGCCGTCGGCGACATAGAACTGGAACAGGGTGTGGCACGGCATCAGCGCCATGTCCGGAAGGTCGGCGACGTTCCAGGCCGAGACGATCAGCCGGCGTGAATCCGGGTTGCGCTTGATCTCCTCGACCACCCAGCGGATCTGGTCGATCTCCACGCCGTCCGCGCCCGCCCACCGGCGCCACTGCTTGCCGTAGACCGGGCCGAGCTCGCCGCCCTCGTCGGCCCATTCGTCCCAGATCGAGACTTTGTTCTCGCGCAGGTAGGCGATGTTGGTCTCGCCCTTCAGGAACCACAGCAGTTCATGGACGATCGAGCGCAGGTGCAGCTTCTTGGTGGTGACCAGCGGGAAGCCGTCTTCCAGATTGAAGCGCATCTGCCAGCCGAACACCGAACGCGTGCCGGTGCCGGTGCGGTCGGCCTTTTCGCGGCCGTGTTCGAGGACGTGGCACAGCAGGTCCAGATAGGCGTCCATGTCAGCTCCGGGGGTCAGCAACGACGGGGGCAGGCGCCAGCGTCGGCGAGCGCCGGGACAGCCACAGCAGGAACAGGCCCATGGCGATGAGCGGCAGGCTCAGCACCTGCCCCATGGTCAACCAGCCGAAGGCGAGGTAGCCCAGTTGCGCGTCGGGCACGCGCACGAACTCCACGATGAAGCGGAACACGCCATACAGCAGCGCGAACAGGCCCGACACCGCGTAGCGGGGCCGCGGGCGGCTCGAGAACCACCACAGCGCGACGAACATCACCAGGCCCTCCAGCAGCGCCTGGTAGAGCTGCGACGGGTGGCGTGCGTAGGCCTCCAGCGCGCCGGAGGCATGCAGCTCGCGCAGACGCTCCATCGAGGCGCCGGTGTACTCGCCCATTGGCGCGTGCGGGAAGATCACGCCCCATCCGGCTTCGGTCGGCTTGCCCCACAACTCGCCGCCGATGTAGTTGCCCAGGCGACCGAAGCCCAGGCCCGGCGGCACCATCGGCGCCACGAAATCCATCACGTCGAAGAAGTGCAGGCGGTGCCTGCGGGCCCACCACAGCGCCGCGACCATCACGCCGATCAGGCCGCCGTGGAAGCTCATGCCGCCTTCCCAGATCCGCACCAGCATCAGCGGGTCGTCGAGCAGTGCATCGAACGCGTAGAAGAAGACATAGCCCAGCCGGCCACCGAGCACCACGCCCAGCATCGCGTAGAACAGCAGGTCGCCGTACGCCTGTTCGTCGACGCCCGGAAGGCGCCCTTGGCGCACCCGCAGGCGACCCAGCCACCACGCCAGCCCGAAGCCAAGCAGGTACATCACGCCATACCAGTGGACCTGGAGCGGACCCAGGTCCAGGGCGATCGGGTCGATCTGGTGCAGGATGGTCATGCGGCCTCGGGCTGTCGGCAATGCCGGCTATTGTGCCCGACGCGCGCAAGACCCCGAACGCGCCGGACGTCCTGCCCGCCGGCGCACCGTTCGAAGCCGCCGCCGCCCCTCAAAGCACGCGCGGCCGGTTGCAGAGCTCGTTGTCGGCCCCGCGTTCGGTCGGCGGGAAGTGCGGCGCGATGACCGCCGCCAGCGCCTCGACGCCCGCCACGATGGCCGCCGCCGGCTCCCCGGTGCGCAAGCCGGCCTCGATGCGCTCGCACGCCGCCCGCCATTGGCCGGCGTCGACGCGGCCCTCGAAGCCGCGGTCGGCGATGATCTCGATCCGGTGGTCGGCCACCAGCAGGTACAGCAGCACGCCGTTGTTGCCGGCGGTGTCCCAGACCCCGAGCCTTGCGAACACTTCGCGGGCCCGTTCGCGCGGGGCTTGGCCCTCCCACAGCGCGCTCGGGGGCAGGCCCGCCTCCACCGCGAAGCAGATCTCACCGTCGTGCAGGCGCTCGGACGCCTCGATCGCGTCGGCGATGCGCGCCATTGCGGCGGCGTCCAGCCATCGGTCGACCGAGGGCGCGAACAGGTGGCGCAGCCACCGCATCAGGCCGCCCATGTCACCAGCTCCCGGAGGCACCACCGCCTCCGCTCATGCCGCCACCGCCCGACCAGCCGCC
>CBIHLN010000053.1:0-17876 GCA_966210725.1 uncultured Lysobacter sp.
TCGACTTCCTCGGCCTGCGCACGCTGACGATCATCGACTGGGCGGTGAAGGCGATTAACCACCGCCGCGCGGCCGCCGCCACCTCTCCCCCCGGGAGAGGTCGAAGCGGCACCGCCGCTTCGGGTGAGGGTCCGGTACGCGACGCCAACACGAACGGCGGCGAAGCAACCCGGAGCTACGCGCTCCCGAACAACGACTCGCACCCGGGCAATACCGATTCCGCCGCACCTTCATCCGGTGCTGCGCACCACCTTCTCCCGGAGGGAGAAGGGAGCAACGGCCCGCTCGACATCACGGCCCTTCCCCTCGACGACAAGGCCACCTACGAACTCTTCGCCCGCGGCGACACCGTGGCGGTGTTCCAGTTCGAATCGCGCGGCATGCGCGAGCTGCTCAAGCGCGCCAAGCCCGACGTCTTCGAGGACATCATCGCGCTGGCCGCCCTGTTCCGCCCCGGTCCGCTGGGCAGCGGGATGGACCGCGAATGGGTCGACCGCAAGCACGGCCACACGCAGGTGAGCTACCCGCACCCGCTGCTGGAGCCGGTGCTGGCCCCGACCTACGGCGTCATCGTCTACCAGGAACAGGTGATGCAGATCGCCCAGGTCCTGGCCGGCTACACGCTGGGCGGCGCGGACATGCTGCGCCGCGCGATGGGCAAGAAGAAGCCCGAGGAGATGGCCAAGGAGCGCGCCAAGTTCGAGGCCGGCTGCGCCGAGCGCGGCATCGCGCCCAACGTCGCCACGCCCATCTTCGATTTGATGGAGAAGTTCGCCGAGTACGGCTTCAACAAGTCGCACTCGGCCGCCTACGCGCTGGTCGCCTACCAGACCGCGTGGCTCAAGGTGCATTACCCCGCCGAGTTCATGGCCGCGGTGCTGTCCTCGGACATGGACAACACCGACAAGGTCACCGGGTTCCTGGACGAGTGCCGGGTGATGGGCCTGACCGTGCTGCCGCCGGACGTGGACGCCTCGGCGTACATGTTCGAAGCCACGTCACCCGACACCATCCGCTACGGACTGGGCGCGGTGAAGGGCGTCGGCCGCGGCGCCTGCGAGGCGATTGTCGAGGCGCGCCGCGCCGGACCGTTCGGTGACCTGCTGGAGTTCTGCAAGCGCGTGGACAGCGGCAAGCTCAACCGCCGCGCACTGGAAGCGCTCACCCAGGCCGGCGCGCTGGACAAGCTGGGGAAGAACCGCGCCAGCCTGATGCTGCAGCTGCCCGAAGTGCTGCGCGCCACCGACCAGCTGGCGCGCGAACGCGCCGCCGGCCAGGTGTCCCTCTTCGGTGGTGGCGAGGCCGCCGCGCCCGCGCTGCACATCGACCTGCCGGAAACGGACGAATACCCGCTGGGTCAGCTGCTCAACGGCGAGCGCGAAACGCTCGGCCATTACCTCAGCGGCCACCCATTCGACCCGTACCGCGACGAGCTGCACACCCTCATCGGCTTTGATCTGGGCGACCTGGAAAAGATCTGGGCCACCCGCCCCGACAGCGCCCGCGGCGGCTGGCGGCCGGAGGTGGAAACCGTCGTCGCCGGCCAGGTGGTCGCCCTGCGCAAGAAGGGCGACAGCCAGATGTTCGTGCAGATCGAGGACGGCCGCGGCCGCCTGGAATGCGCCTTCTTCGGCGAGACGTATGGAGAATTCGCCGCCCTGCTGTCGCGCGACCGCCTGCTGGTCATCCAGGGCGGCCTGCGCGAGGACGCCTTCAGCGGCGGCTTCGCCCTCAAGGCCAACCGCTGCTGGGACTACAGCCAGATCTGCGCGCAGCACGCAAAGCGCCTTTCGCTGCGGTTGGACCTACGCGTGCCGGGCATCTGGGACCGGGTGGATGCGTTGCTGTCGAAACACCGGCCCGGGGGGACACCGATCCGGCTGGACCTGCTCCGCCATGGCGCGGCGGGTATGCTCGACCTCAATGGCACCAGTTCCGTAAGGGTGGATGCGGAATTGATGGGGGTTTTGCGGGCGGTGCCAGGGGTTAAGGCGGTTAAGTTGGCTTTGGGGCGGCCTTGGGGGGGGTAGCGCGGCGGACATGCGGTGATATCACTTATCACAGCACTCTCGCGGTAGTGTCCTTCGGGCTTTCGGCGCATAGGTGGGCCTCGTCGGCCTCCTCCTGTGCATGGACCCGATAACACCTCATGCTCGGGGTGTACATATCGTCAGACCGCAAGGGAAGATATGCAGCAGACAACTCTCGTCCTTACTGGGAACTCGAGCGCCAAGTCAGAAGATGGCAACATCATCGTTACAGTTCGCAATCTCTATCTAGGCCGATGCGAACTGATCATCGGTTACCCGGGCCTCCCAAATACTGAGCACGAGCTACAAACAGGCGATGCCGCTCTGTATCAAGCGCCAACCGGCGAAACCTACGAGGTTCGAGCCTTATCTCTCGCTGGGAACCGCGCCGAGCTCCTAATTACCAAGCTAACCGCGCTGCCCTCCCTTGCAGCCTCGTTCATCAGCGACGATCCACTTAATTCTCCTTTTAATGAGGATGAGTTGAGAAGAATTGACGCAAGCATTGCTGCTGTCAAATCTCAACTCCAGGAAAGTGGGAAATTCCAAACGGCACAGTTGGAAGTGATCGCGCATCGCTTAGATGAAATACAAGCTGCGTCTCGGCGCATGGGGCGGAAAGACTGGGCTCAATACTTCGCGGGCGCTGTCACTTCCGTGTGCGCTTCTGCCGCCTTCGCTCCGGATGTCACCCGCACTCTCTTTCTCACTATTGGCGAGGCATTTTCATGGGCATTTCGGGCGGCTCCAAACGTGCTCTTGCTCACCTAGAGCGGTCTAACAATTCGTTCAACCCGAACCCGCTGCTTTGCTTCGGTCAAATGTGTTGCTTGTCCATTGCCAAATATCACCGACTTGCGCGTTGCGTCGGCTTAATTCTGGCGTTAGGCACATAGGGGAAAATAGTGGCTCATGCGGCAGTGGTTTACTTCCTCGGCGCGGGCGCTTCTCTTGGCGCCGGGGCTGTTGCTTCCGTCCAGGGTGGCGGACGGATCTCCATACCTACTCAATCGACATTTTGGGAAACATTTCTGAGGTTCTGCGCATCGAAAGAAAACCGCCGAACCATCGAGTCCTTTCTTTTCAGATATTTCCTCGGATACAAAAAAGTTCCCGGAAAGCTCGGTCCGAAGGGCAGAGGCAAGCTCCTAGCCGGGGTAGATGTCGAGGAAGTGTTTACGTTTCTCTCGGAGCGTGCGCGGGCACCCTCGACAACACCTCAGCTGCGCACCTATGTACGTAAGGTGTGGGCCGCACTAACGGAGGAGGTCGCGAGCGTTTTTGGGCACTTCGCCAGCAATACGGCCACAAAGAAGACCTATCGAGCCTTCGTCAATAGACACTTCCGTAAGGGCGACACAGTCGTATCGTTCAACTACGACACCATATTCGAGACGTCCCTCCCACCAAAAAAGCAGTTTCATTATGAATCGGTCCACGCCAAGAAGAGACTAATACCGCTGCTAAAGCCCCACGGGTCCATCAACTGGGATCTAAGAGACGACGGCACAATCGCAGTTGAGAACGCTCCTGATCACCCGGTAATCGTCGCCCCGACCCATCTTAAGTTCATTGCAGGCCAAGACCCAGATGATTCGGAGCAGCCCATCGGCTACCTCGACCAGGCGACAGGGATTCGGGACATTTGGACTCACATGGAAGCAAGCATGAAGGATGCGAGCGCTCTCGTATTCATCGGCTACTCCTTCCCCGTTGCAGATCTCTACTTTTCCTCAGTGCTTCGGTCCGTCCTCGCAGATCGAAACAATACTCCAAAGATTGTTGTCGTGAATCCTGATGCGGTTGCCATTGCTGACCGGCTAAATAGACGATTTCCGCTAGCCGATTTCGAGCGATACTTCGATATGCAACAGTTCATCCAAGCACCGCGGTCTGTGTGAGTGTTGGCCTAACAATTCCTCAAAGCCGACGCCGCTCCGCAGCGCGGCTTAACTTAGGTTTTAGAGCGCCGAAGGGAGATTATGGACGAGCGGAAGATTGACCCAGACGTTTTCACTGTAGTCATGTCGCTCTTTGGCGCAGTCGGAACCTTGGCCGCGATCGCTGATTACGTGCGGGGCGGAAAGCATCAGCGGCAAGAAACTGACCGCAGACGGCGAGAGAACAACAAGAAGTTGCTGGAGCTCTCCGTCCGTATCGAAGCGGCAACAAACAATCTCCAAATCGACTTTGAGCTCGTCCGGTCAATCCTCTGGCACAACGCTCCCCTTCTGCCCGCATCCGAGTCCATCCCGGTTTCGCAAGAGCCATTGCAAAGCCCATTCCTGCTGGGCGGACTAAAGCTGATCCTCCCCAAGAGCGATTTTCGCGAGTTTTCTGCAGCACACCAGCGCATCGCCACGGACTGTCGTGTATTGCTTAAGGACGTGTACGCCCTAGTGCAGCTCATGCACGAGTACCAAGTTGGCATCAGTGAGCAGTCCTATGATCGCCTAGTGAAGCTTCAGGCCGGGATCAACAGGGTGTTTATGGACCGCCTCACCTATATCGAGGCTATGACGGTCATCTCGGAGATCATGCAGTTTGCGTCAGACACATGCCGACAAGTGAAACAGGACTTCCTGCCCAGTCCCGCGGGTGATCCAAATGCGATTCGGAGATACGGGTAATGCTCGCAGCGTGCAACTCTCAAGCCGAATGGCGTCAGATTCACTTCCTCGAACCGAATAGGGTCAGCTTCAATTTTATACAACAGGGGCTAAAAACCAAAACTTGTCGGGAATGAAGAAGACTTCTATGGGTATCTTGAAGGAACAGCACGAGGCGTTCGCGAATTTCTTTGCTCAACCTACGCGGGAAGCACTAAGGGAGTTGCTCCGGAGGAACATCGGCGAAACGGATTACCTCGATTTCAAGATGGATTGGCCCGAAATCCCAAAGCTCGCGAAGCATATTTTGGCGCTCTCCAACTCTGGTGGAGGTGCGCTAGTGGTCGGAATGAGACAAGAGCCGGACGGACGGCTCGTGCCAATTGGCCTGCCCTCCATCAAAGACAAGGCCACCCTCATTCCACCATTGAGTGCGTACGTCCCCAAGACCCTTGAGTACCAAGTCTTGGACTTTTCGTTCGCAGCCTCCGAGTACGACGTTCTCGTAGGCAAGTCATTCCAAGTCCTGTTGGTGGAGGACGAACCAAAGCACTTGCCATTCCTGGCGATGAAGGATGCTGATGGCTTGCGCGCAAATGCTGTCTACGTTCGCTCCGGCACAAGCTCAACGGAAGCAGGCCAGTTGGAGCTGCAGGCTGTCATCAACAGGCGAGTTGAGACCGGTCACTCTAGCCAGCCTGCACTGGATCTCGACAAGCACCTTATCCAACTGAGATCACTGGATGAGCTTCGACCACATAACGACTGTTGGTTGAACTCATACTTCAAGGACCAAATGAGCCAATTCGATGATCGCGAGTCATCTGACTTTAAAGACTTCGTCGAAGAGGCTTACGAGATGAAGAAGGCTCAGATCATGAGACTCCTTGGAATTCAGTTCTGACGAACCCCGAAGCAGCAAAAACATGGGTCCAAAAACAGGGGTCAGAGTGCTCTTTCACGCGAATGAGAGAGAAAGACCGCGCTGGCCCCGGCTTTGTAGCGGCCCCGGTTCTGTAGCACCCTGACGGCACATCGTGGACGGAAGGAGCAGGCGAATGAACGATGCCGACGCGCCATGGCCCGAACTGCCACCCCTCGACGCTTGGGCCGACACGTTTGCAACCGTGCACA
Source organism: uncultured Lysobacter sp. (assembly GCA_966210725.1). Lineage (GTDB taxonomy): Bacteria > Pseudomonadota > Gammaproteobacteria > Xanthomonadales > Xanthomonadaceae > Lysobacter_C. The sequence continues at coordinate 5,774 of CBIHLN010000053.1, forward strand.
TGTGGACGCAGATCGTCGGCAAGATCCGACTTGCGCTGTCGCCCTGGCAGAACCACTCGTGGGGTTCCACGCTTTACGTCACTGCCAGCGGTCTTACGACATCGCCCATTCCGGCCGGCGACGGCAGCTTCGATATCGAGTTCGACTTCGTGCACCACGCATTGCGGATCCGGACGTCCGACGGACGCAAGCGTGACCTCGCGCTGTCGTCGATGCCGGTGTCGGACTTCCATCGCGATGTGATGGCGTCACTGGCGGAACTGGATATCGCGGTCTCGATCTACACGCGGCCGGTGGAAGTCGTCGAGGCCATTCCCTTCGAGCACGATCGCACGCACGCCAGCTACGATGCCGATGTCGTCAATCGCGTCTGGCGCGCGTTCTTGCAGGCCGACCGAGTCTTCAAGATGTTTCGCGCGCGGTTCCACGGCAAGTCGAGTCCCTCGCACTTTTTCTGGGGCGCCTTCGATCTCGCGGTCACGCGCTTCTCGGGGCGTGGTGCGCCGATGCATCCAGGCGGCGCGCCGAACTGCGCGGACTGGGTGATGCGGGAAGCGTATTCGCATGAACTCGCCAGTGCCGGCTTCTGGCCGGGCGCGGGGCTCGGCGAGGCCGCGTTCTACGCCTATGCCTGGCCCGAACCGGCCGGCTACCGCGAACGGGAGGTGCAGCCGGCCGCTGCGTATTTCTCGGACGCCTTGCAGGAATTCGTCCTGCCTTATGACGCCGTGCGCAGCGCTGGCGATCCGGACGGCACATTGCTCGCTTTCCTGCAGTCCACCTACGAGAGCGCGGCGGATCTCGCGCACTGGGACCGCACCTCGCTGGAGCGCGACGGCAGTGAATTCGGGCGCAGAGTCTGAAAGTGGACCTGAACCAGTCTCCCGCCGTTCTCCCGCAAATTTGACGGTGAACCTGACCCGGATCTCCTGACCAATGACCACGTACGCGATCAGGCAACTCAAAGCCGACGACCTGCGCCTGATGGACGGCCTGCTGGCGATGTTCGGCGAGGCCTTCGACGAGCTGGACACCTATGTGGGGAAGCGCCCCACTCCGGCGTACCAGCAGCGGCTTCTGGGCAACACCTATTTCATCGCGCTCGCGGCCGTGGCGGGCGACGAGGTGGTGGGTGGCCTGGTCGCCTACGAGCTCCCCAAGTTCGAGCAGGAGCGCAGCGAGATCTACATCTACGACCTCGCCGTCGCGGCGGCGCACCAACGCCAGGGCATCGCAACCTCGCTGATCCAGGCATTGCGGACCGAGGCGCAGCGACGCGGGGCGTGGGTGATCTACGTGCAGGCCGACACCGGGCCCGAAGACGAGGCGGCGATTGCGCTCTACTCCGGGCTCGGCATCCGCGAGGACGTCCTGCATTTCGACATTGCGGTGCCTACGCGCGGCTGAGCGCTCGGCTCAGCCGCGGGCCGTGTACGCAAAACTCCGCGCGCTCAGGCCGGGATGCGGCGGTCATACTCGGCGCGCAGGCGCGTCCAGCCGTCCCAGAAGGTTTCCTGCGTTTGCGCCGTCCCGCCCTCGGCGCGGTTGACCAGGAGGTCGAGGTGGACGTGCCAGCCGGCGCCGATCATCAGCAGGTTGGCGCGGTCGGAGATGCCGCGGTGGACCACGGTCAGCAGCACCTGGTCGCCCTTGGGCTCGAGGTCGAAGGTCACGTCGCCGCCGCCCTCGCCTTCGCTCTCGCCCCAGGTGAAGGCGAGCCGGCGTGGCGGGTCGAGCTCGGTGATGCGGCTGCGCATGCGGTGTTCCTTGCCGAAGCCGTCCGGGCGCTGGCCCGGCGGGTCGGTCAGCTCGTCGTTGCGCCAGACGAGTTCGAAGGGCGCGCCCTCCTGCAGTTGCATGTTGCCGGCGGCCAGCCACTGGCGGCGCAGCTCGCCGTCGGTCAGGTAGGACCAGATGCGTTCGATCGGACCGGGCAGTAGCCGCTGGATGCGCACGGTCCGGGGCGCGCTGACGACGCCGTAGTCGGCTTCGGGGGTGGCGATGTTGATGGCCTGGTTCATGGCTTTCTCCGTGGGGGGCGGGCCTTGCGGGCGGTGGCGTTGCGGGCGGTGTCCCGCTTGGGTTTCTTTGCGGCGTCCTCGGCGTTGAGGAGGGCTTCGAGGGCATCGAGCTTGCCGGTCCAGAAGCGTTCGTAATGGCGGAGCCATTCCGCGCCGGCATGCAGCGGGCGCGCGTCGAGCCGGCAGGTGTGCACGCGGCCCTGCACCTCGCGCTGGATCAGGCCGGCGCGCTCCAGCATCTGGATGTGCTTGGAGGCGCCGGCCAGCGAGATGTCGAACGGCGCGGCCAGTTCTCCGACGGTGCGCTCACCGGCGGCCAGGGCGTGCAGCATCGCGCGCCGGGTCGGGTCGGACAGGGCCTGGAACACGGTGTCGAGCTGGGGAGCGTGTTTGTTAACCACGTGGTTGAATATACCTCACGCCGGACGACTGTCAACCCTTTAGTTGAATATTTTCGACCACCGTCGCCGAGGGAGGGACCCCGCCCCGTGCGACTCAGCCGCCCGCTGCTTTCGGGGTCAGCGTCTGCACGACCTTGCCTTCGGCGTTGAGGAACTCGATCGCGCGGAAACCTTCTTTGGTGACCGTCAGGCGAAGGCGTGGCCGGCCTTGCGTGGGCCAGGTTGAGCGAAGGCGTGCCGTCGGCGGGGACCCTGTGCGGAAAGTCACGAGGACTTCCCGGCGTTCAAACGAAGGCGGATCGCCCGGCAATCTCCCTGCACCATCGGCCCGGGAGCGACTCATGCGCGCAGTTGTATTTGTCTTGCTTGTACTGACGTGGATACCGTCTCACGCAGAGCAGCCGGCGCCATCCACCGCAACGGCGATCCAGCAGGTGCTGGCTCACCCTCTGTTTGAAGATCCCTACATGTGTTCCGAGCACGCAGAAGGCGAGCTTCCATACCCGGGAGATGATCTCGGCCAGGACTGCATGGTTTCCGCATTCGACGAGAACAAGGACCTTTTCTTCCTCAGGCTGTACCGAACCGATGGCTCCACCAACGAGGATTGGTACGGATGGGATCGCCCTGTCTACTCCCCTTGTGACTGCGAGGTGCTGGATGTCCACGTGAACCCGCTCATCAATCAGCCGGGCCAGCCCGACAAAAGCCGCGCCTCGGGCGTCATCCTGAAGGCCTCGGATGGCACGATGTTCGCCCTCGGCCACCTGCAGGGGTTCCTCGTGGAAGAGGGCTCCACGTTGAAGGCAGGCGACCCGATCGGTTTTGTCGGCAACAACGGCTATGCCAGGGCGCCCCACGTGCATATCGGGGCGTGGCGTGGAGAACAGCCGTTGCAGGTTCGCTGGGACCAACGCGCAATGAAAGTCCATTGAACAACGAAAAAGGCGCCAACCGAATGGGCAGTTCACTGCTCCATAAGCCGAAGCCACGCGGATCCATCACTTGAACGACGACCTCGACATCCGCCCCGGCGACCTCGACGACCCCCGCGTCATCGCCTTGCTGCGCGAACACCTCGCCTCCCTTGCCCCCACCGCCCCGAAGGAAAGCCGGCACGCGCTGGACCTGTCGGGCCTGCGCGGGCCCGACATCCGGGTCTGGTGCGCGTGGGACGGCGAGGCACTGGCCGGGTTCGGCGCGCTCAAGCGGCTGGACGCCACGCATGCCGAGGTCAAGTCGATGCGCACCGCGGCGTCGCACCTGCGTCGCGGCGTGGCGGCCCGGTTGCTGGCGCACATGGTCGACACCGCGGCACGCGACGGCATCACGCGGCTGAGCCTGGAAACCGGGTCGATGGCGTTCTTCGCGCCCGCGCACCGGCTGTACGCGGCGTTCGGCTTTGTGCCCTGCCCGCCGTTCGGCGACTACCGGCCCGATCCCAACAGCGTGTTCCTGACCCGCACGGTGGACCGCCCGTAGGATGGGGCGCTGCCACGGGGCCATCGCGGGTGTCGACCACGGCACCGCGGCAGCGCGCGCGCCTGACACCGCCGCACGGGCCGTGCCCCACCCCGCCATCCACAGCACCAGGAGAGCGCCATGCCGACATTCACCGACCTCATCGATGGCGTGGCCACGGCCCTGGACGGTATCGGGGTCGCCGCCATCGTCCTGGGGCTGGCACTGGCCGTGGTCCGCGCGGCACGGCAGTGGCGGACATCGGACGACGTGTACCGCCAGTTCCGGCAGGACATCGGGCGCGGCATCCTGCTGGGGCTGGAGTTCCTGGTGGCGGCCGACATCATCCGCACGGTGGCCGTGCGCCCCACGCTGGACGGCGTGCTCGTGCTGGGCCTGATCGTCCTGATCCGCACCTTCCTCAGCATGGCGTTGCAGGTGGAACTGGAAGGCCGATGGCCTTGGCAGGCCCGCACCGAGCGTCCACCGACCACGCCCGCTTGATGGCGGGGGGCGTAGGGTCGGGCGTCCGCTTCAACCGAGCGTATGCCATGTCCAGGCACGTCAAGGCCCGGAACCACATCCGCTGGAACGCCGACGCCGGGCGCGTCACCGGCACCATCCGCCAGATGCACATGCGCGATTCCGAGTGGCAGGGCGGCACCCGCCACTGCAGCGCGGACGCGCCGCAATCCGAGATCGGAAGCGACAGGACCGACCACGTGGCGGTGCGCACGGGCACGGCGCTGGAGAAGGCATGATGCGTTGCTGGAAGGCACTGTGATGTTCTTCGACGACCCGATGGCCCTGCTGCGCACGCTGGTGGTGGGCACCCTCGCCTACGTGGCGCTGGTGGCACTGCTGCGGCTGTCGGGCAAACGCACACTGTCGAAGTGGAACGCGTTCGACATGGTGGTGACGGTGGCGTTCGGCTCGACGCTGGCCACCATGCTGCTCTCGAGGGATACCACGCTGGCCCAGGGCGTTGTCGCCTTTGCGTTGCTGGTGGCGCTGCAGTGGGTCATCACGCGGCTGTCGGTGCATGTGCCCGCGGTGGAGCGCTGGATCAAGGCCGAGCCCACCCTGCTGCTGGTCCACGGCCGCTTCCGCCACGACGCCATGCGCCGTGCGCGCGTGGTCGAAAGCGAGGTCCGCGCCGCCGTGCGCGCGCAGGGCATCACGGCGCTGGAGGACGTGGAGGCGGTGGTGCTGGAGACCGACGGCAGCGTCAGCGTGCTACCCACGCGCGGCAGTTCGGGGTCGGCGATGCAGGACGTGGACGGGTACGACAGCGCGGGCGAGGTCGCCGGCACCAGGCCGGCCGCGCCCCATCAGCGACAATGACGCCCTTCTCCGCACCGCTGCGCCGCGCATGACCGAGCACACATCCCTCGACGAAGCCGCCATCGCCCGGCTGGTGGACCGGTTCTACGAGCGCGTCCGGCGCGACCCGGAACTCGGGCCGGTGTTCAACAACACCGTGCACGACTGGGACGCGCACAAGGCGACGCTGGTCGACTTCTGGTGCTCGGTGGCGCTGCGCGCGCAGCGCTACCGCGGCAACCCGATGGCCGCCCACCGCGGCCACCCGATCCACGCCGAGCACTTCACCACGTGGCTGGCGCTGTGGGAGCGAACGGCGCTGGAGGTCGTCGGCCCCGAACACACCCGCACGCTGATGGCCATCGCCGAGCGCATCGGCGGCAGTCTGCAGTACGGCCTGGGGCTGGACCCCAAGCGCAGGCCATTGGGGCTGGCGGTGATCGGCGGTTGACCGCGCCACCGCAGGATGGGTTGAGCGGGGCGATACCCCTCTTTTCCGCGCCATATCGTCGTGCGTTGCGTGTCGGGTAGCGCCGTAGGATGGGTGGAGCGCAGCGATACCCATCGTCTCCGCATCTCAGCGGCCTGCGCTGCGCATTGGGCCGATGCCACGCCCCGGTGATGGGTATCGCTGCGCTCCACCCATCCTACGAACCTCTTTCGCCCATTGCGGAGTTGTTGGCAGCGCGTTGGCTGACACCCCAGTCCGTCGGCAGCCGGCCATCCGCCGCGTAGCGGTGGAAGCTGGAATACGGCCAGTCAGCCGCACGGTCGACATGGCCGTGCTTGACCGGATTGAAGTGGATGTAATCGATGTGGCTCTGCAGGTCCCATTCGTCGCGGATCAGATGCTCCCAGTAGCGGCGCTGCCAGATGCCGCGTTCGCCTTTTGAAATGCGGCTGGTTGTTTGGCGTTCGCCTGCCGGGATCCGACGGGAGAAGCCCGTCTTGATCAGGCGCCAGCGCGTGGCGAAGTCGGCATCGCCGGGGGGAAGGGTCCAGACTGCATGGAGGTGCTCGGGCATCACGACCATGGCGTCGATCACGATCGGGTGCCGGCGGCGGACGTGGCGGATCGCGTCGCGCAGGACATCGATGCGATCAACCAGCAACGTCGAGTTGCGCCGCGCCAGGTTGACGGTGAAGAAGTACGTGGCGCCCGGGTGCCAGGCGCGGCAGTAGTGGGTCATCCTTGACCTCGTCGACATGTATCGCAATGGAGGGTAATGCAGTGATGGGTATCGCGTTGCTCCACCCATCCTACGGAGGTACGGTTCGCGTCCATGAGCAAAGCGACGCCCCCGGTGCGGTTCAAGGCCAAGCTCCTGCGCCCGGCCAAGCCGGCCAACGCGGCCTGGACCTTCCTCCTCGTGCCCAAGGCCGCCAGCGCCAAGCTGCCCTCGCGCGGGCAGGTGGGCGTGGAGGGCGCGCTGCAGGGCGCGTCGTTCAGCGCGGTGCTGGAGCCTGACGGCCAGGGCAGCCACTGGTTGAAGGTCGACCAGGCCCTGCGTGAGGCCGCCGGCGTGGAGGCGGGCGACACCGTCGCGCTGGAGGTCACGCCCAGCGGGACGATGCCCGAACCCACGGTGCCGCCGGAACTCCGCAAGGCTTTGGCGGCGGCGCCCGAAGCGAACGCCGTGTGGGCCGATATCACGCCCGCGGCGCGGCACGACTGGATCGCCTGGATCACCTCGGCCAAGCGCGAGGACACCCGCACCCGCCGCATCGCCAACGCGTGCGACATGCTGGCCACCGGCAAGCGCCGGGTGTGCTGCTTCGACCGGTCGGGGATGTACAGCAAGGGCCTGTCGGCGCCCGAGGCGATGTAACCCACGGGCCCGGGTGTGCACCCGGGTCCGTGGCGTGATGCGGCGTCAGTGCTTCTTGAGCATTTCGTCGCGTGCCTGCTCGGCGCGCGAGGCACCGATGGCGGTCTCGACGTTCTTGACCTCCTCCGGCGGCGGCAGCACCGCGGGCAGGCCGAGCGACTGGATCCACAGCTCCCGGGTCCAGCCGGTGGTGTGGTAGAGGTGATGGTCCTCGTCCTCTTCCACCGCCTCGTAGGCCGCCTTGAGCACCTGGGTGGCATCGCCCTGCCCCTTCTCGGCGACCAGGCCGATCAGCTCCCAGTTCATGTGGTCCTTGGTTTCGGCCAGCACCACGCACTCCCCGGCCACGAGCTCGGCGGCCGCGGGGTCGCCCGCCTTCTTCGCCATCTCCATTGCCTTGACCAGCGACTCGCCCATGAAGCCGACGACGTCGCGGCCCGGCGTGCGGGTGTCCGGGTCCAGGCCCAGCTGCTCGAACACGTTGAGCAGCACCTTGCGGTGCGTGCGGGTTTCTTCGAGGTACTCCGTCCATTCCTTCTTCAGGTCCGGATTGACCGCACAGCTGATGGCGGTTTCGTAGATCTGCGCGCCGCCGATCTCGGTTTCCAGCGCCTGGTACAGCAGTTCATTCAATTGCGTGGGGTCGTAGGCCTTGCGTGCCATTGCGTGCTCCTGACTGTTGCGTCCCGCGCCTGCGAACGCGGGGGTTGGGGGAGCGGTGGACGCTAGGCCCGCCGACGCCAGCGCCCCGTGATGCCCGCGCATGCGCCGATGAACGCTTCAGCCCGGTCACCGTCGTGGCCTTCACCGCACCTTGCCGTTCCATCTCGACACTCGCCCCCATTCAGCGCGCTGCGCGGAGAGCACGATGACCACCGACTTCACCGTATTCGACTGGGAACGCCTGCTGCTGGGCCTGCCGCCCAAGCTGTACATGCTGGAGATCGGCCTGAAGGTGCTGATCATCTTCGCCATCCTGATGCTGGTGCTGCGGCTGCTGGGCAAGCACGGCCAGCAGAACCTCAGCCCCATGCAGCAGCTGCTGATGATTGCGCTGGGTTCGGCGGCGGGCGACGCCTTGCTGTACCCGGAGGTGCCGATCGCCTACGCCGCGGTGATCCTGCTGGGGGTGACGGCGCTGACGCTGGGCATCGAGTTCCTCAGCGAGCGCTTCCGCCCCGTGCGCGATTACGTGGAGTCGCGGCCGCGGATCCTGGTGCAGGACGGGCAGATCCACTGGACGGCGCTCAACACCGAACGCACCACCCGGCGCGAGCTGTTTGCCGAGCTGCGGATCAAGGGCGCGCGGTCGCTGTCGCAGGTGGACTTCGCGATCCTGGAGGTGACCGGCGACATCAGCGTGTTCCTCAATGACCGCCCGCCGTCGAACCAGGACCTGCTGGACTACGTGTTGGACGAGGACAAAGGCGAGCCGGCGCCGCAGGGCTGAGCCGGCGGGCCCGACAGCGCCCTGTCGCCCGACTGTCGGCCTTCTGCCGTAACGCCCGGGCCGGCGGTGCGTTAGGTTGACGCGGTCCGTTCCCGCTCTGGCAGGCCCCGCATGAAAATCCATTCCGACCGCGTCCGGCAGCTGCGCACCGGGCGCCAGTGGTCGCAGGAGCAACTCGCCGCCGCGTGCGGGCTGAACCTGCGCACCGTGCAGCGGCTGGAGTCCAGCGGCAACGCGTCGATGGAATCGGTGCGGGCGCTGGCGGCGGTGTTCGGCGTGGACGCCGGCGAGCTGATCGTCGCCGGCGGCGAGGCACCGCCGGTCACCGCCCATCCGGCGATCGAGGCGGTGCGCGACGGCCTGGTCCGCTTCGCCGATTTCCATGGCACCACCGGCCGCGCGGCGTACGGGTGGTTCCTGCTGTTCCTGGTGCTGGTGTTCGCCGTGGCGACCACGATCCACGAGCGTGTCTACCAGCTGGTGGCGATCATCGCCCTGGTCCCGCTGCTGGCCGCCGGCACGCGCCGCCTGCGCGATGCCGGGCTCAGTCCCTGGTGGCAGGCGTTTTTCGCGGTGCCATTCGGGTTCGTGGTGGTGCTGGTGATGATGGCGCGCGAGGGGCGTGGCGAGCCACCCCCCGTCCCGCACGACGGCGACGCGCCGCAGGCCCGATAGACCGGGCTTGCTGGCGGCGCCCTTCACGCGGTGCGATCCTTGCGGCCCACCGGATCCGGGTCACGCCACTCATGGACAAGCCGCCTCCCCGCATGGATGCCGACCGCGCCGACGCCATTGCCCGCGCCTTCCTGCAGCCGACCCCGCAGCGCGAGGCCAACCGCGAACGGCAGGCACGGGAGGACGGGTTTGAGCGCGAGACGCGCAAGGTCGCGGGACTGGCGCTGGTCGGCATGGCCATCGGCGCGGTGATGGCCCACCAGTGGGGTTACCGGTTCACCGAGGGTGTGATCTGGGGCGGCCTGGCGGGTGCGGCCGCGGGCTGGGCGTGGATCGGCGTGCGGGCGCGTCGCCACCGGGCGGACGGCGCGTAGCCCGGTCAGGCCGCACGCCGCACCCGGGATCGGGGTGCATCCGGCGTGGCACGGATCCCGGGTGCGCTCCGCTTACCCGGGCTACACGCGCCACACGGTCTGCACAACGTGTCCGCGCCGCCGATGACGGCGCGACCCGGTGAAAACCGAATTAATGAACCGTCCAGTACACTGGCCCGCCGTTTTGCCGGCGCCCTGCCCATGCGTGTCCCGTTCAAGCCCTGGTCGATTGCCCTTGCCGCTGCCCTGACGCTGGCCGCCTGCGGTGGCGAGGACGCCGAACCGGCCACCGACACCTCCGCCATGGCCGTCACCACCGCGCCTGTCGTGCGCCGCGAACTGGCCAGCGGCGTGGCCGCGTCCGGCCCGGTCACCGCGGTGGAGGAGATGCAGCTGGGCGTGGAACTGAGCGGCCAGCGGGTGACGGCGGTGAATGTCGACGAGGGCGAAGCCGTTGCACGCGGGGACGTGCTGCTGACACTGGACGCACGCACGCTGGAGTCCGACCTGGCGCAGGCACAGGCCGCGCTGCGCGAGGCCGAAGCCGGCGCGGCCCTGGCCCGCTCCAACCTCAACCGCGGCGAGCAGCTGGCCGGCGGCCAGTACATCAGCGCCTCCGCGCTGGACGAGCTGCGTGCCGCCCGCACGCAGGCCGAAGCCCGCGTCGGCACGGCGCGCGCCGCGCGTGATGCCGCGCAACTGCGCCGCGATTTCGCCACCCTGCGCGCGCCGGCGGACGGCGTGATCTCCGCCCGCCTCGTGCAGCCGGGCCAGGTGGTCGCCGCCGGCAGCGAGCTGCTGCGCCTGATCAAGGACGGCGCCCTGGAATGGCGCGCCGAACTGGCGGCGGCCGACCTCGGCGCGGTCGAACCCGGCGACCGGGTCGAACTGCGCGACCGCAACGGCGCGACCGTGACCGGTGTGGTGCGCGCGGTGTCGCCCGGCGTGGACGCGGCCAGCCGCACCGGCACCGTCTTCGCCGACCTGCCCGACCCCGGCGCGCTGCGCCCGGGCACGTACCTGGACGGCCGCATCAACACGGGCGTGGCCACCGTGCCGGTGGTGCCCGACGGCGCGGTGGTGCTGCGCGACGGCTTCCCCTCGGTGTTCGTGGTCGATGGCGAAGGCACGGTGTCGATCAAGCGCATCGAGCGCGGCGCCACCGACAACGGCTTTGTCGAAGTGCGCGGCGGCCTGGCCGAAGGCGCGCAGGTGGTGACCCGCGGTGCGGGCTTCCTGGCCGACGGCGATCGCGTACGCGTCGTGACGCCCGAGGCGGCCGGTGACGCCGCCAAGCCGGCCACCACCGACGCGGCCGCCGCCCGATGAGCGGCGGCGGCACGCTGTCGTCCTGGGCCATCAACCGGCCACTGCCGGCGGTGATGGTGTTCTTCGTGCTGTGCGTGGCCGGCATCTGGGGCTTCATCAACCTGCCGGTGGCCCGCTTCCCGGACATCGCCTTCCCGATGACCACGGTGACGGTCCTCCAACCGGGCGCGTCGCCCTCGCAGCTGGAAACGGAAGTCACCCGCCGCATCGAGGACTCGGTCGCCACCATCCCCGACATCAAGCGCGTGGTGTCGACGGTCACCGAGGGCACCAGCACCACGATGATCGAGTTCGAGCTGTCGGTGGACATCGACGCCGCGCTCGACGAGACCAAGGACGCGGTGACGCGGGTACGCACCGACCTGCCGCAGGACATCCAGGAGCCGCTGGTCAGCAAGGTCGAGATCGGCGGCGCGCTGCTGACCTACGCGGTGTCGGCGCCGTCGATGGCGCCCGACCAGCTGTCCTGGTTCGTGGACCGCGACGTGTCGCGCGCGCTGTACGGCGTGGATGGCGTGGCACAGGTCTCGCGCATCGGCGGCATCGAGCGGCAGATCCGTATCGACCTGGACCCGCAGCAGTTGCAGGCCTTCGGGGTGACGGCGGCCGAAGTCTCGCAGCAACTCGCGCAGATCCAGGTCGAACGCCCCGGTGGGCGCACCGAGATCGGCGGCGAGCAGCAGACCATCCGTACCGTCGGCACGGTCGACGACGTGCGCCAGCTGCGCGACTACACCATCAGCCTGGCCGACGGCCGCGCGGTGCGGCTGTCGTCAATCGCGACCGTCAGCGATGCCGCCGCCGACCCCAGCCAGGTGGCGCTGCTGGACGGCGAGTCCGTGGTGGGCTTCTCGGTCTCGCGCAGCCGCGGCTCGGACGAGCTGGACGTCAAGGCGCAGGTGCAGGAGACGCTGGAGGGGCTGGCGGCCTCGCACCCGGGCGTGGAGTTCGACCTGGTCAGCAACATGGTCGACGAGACCGAGCGCTCGTACTCCTCGTCGATGACGATGCTGTGGGAAGGCGCGCTGCTGGCGCTGGTGGTGGTGTGGCTGTTCCTGCGCGACTGGCGCGCGACGTGGGTCAGCGCGGTGGCGCTGCCGCTGTCCATCATCCCGACCTTCGCGGTGATCTACTTCCTGGGCTTCTCGCTCAACATCATCACGCTGCTGGCGCTATCGGTGGTGGTCGGCATCCTGGTGGACGATGCGATCGTCGAGATCGAGAACATCGTGCGCCACCT
>CBIHLN010000054.1:0-17782 GCA_966210725.1 uncultured Lysobacter sp.
GACCACTCCACGGTGGTGGCCGACACCGGCGACATCGAAGCGATCGCACGCTTCACGCCGCAGGACGCGACCACCAACCCGTCGCTGCTGCTGAAGGCCGCCGCGCTGCCCGCGTACGCGCCGTTGCTGCAGGCCGCCGTGGCCGATGCGCGCGGCGATGACCGCGGCCCGCGCGTGGCCGATGCCGGCGACCGACTGGCGGTGGCGATTGGCGGCGAGATCCTCAAGCTCATCCCGGGCCGGGTGTCGACCGAGGTCGATGCGCGCCTGAGCTTCGACACCGAGGGGACCATCGCGCAGGCCCGCAAGCTGGTGGCGCTGTACGACGGCGCCGGCATCGGCCGCGACCGGTTGCTGATCAAGATCGCCGCCACCTGGGCGGGCATCCGCGCGGCCGAGCGCCTGGAGCGCGAAGGCATCCAGTGCAACCTCACGCTGCTGTTCTCCTTCGCGCAGGCGGTGGCATGCGCCGAAGCCGGCGTGCACCTGATCTCGCCGTTCGTCGGGCGCATCCTCGACTGGCACCTGGCCAACGGCGCGGCGCCGCCGGCCACGCCCGATGACGACCCCGGCGTGCAGTCGGTGCGGCGCATCTGGCAGTACTACAAGCGCCACGGCTACGGCACGGTGGTGATGGGCGCGAGCTTCCGCAACACCGGGCAGGTGCGCGCGCTGGCCGGCTGCGACCGGTTGACCATCTCGCCCGAGCTGCTGGAGGCGCTGTCGCGGGACACCGCGCCGCTGGCGGCCGCGCTGGCCGATGACGGTCAGCGCCTGGCCGCGCCGGGCGTCATGACCGAGCCGGCGTTCCGCTGGCACCACAACGAGGACCCGATGGCCACCGACAAGCTGGCCGACGGCATCCGCCGCTTCGCCGCCGACCAGCGCAAGCTCGAGGCGCTGCTGGACGGGGCCATGGCCGCATGAGCGCGGCCGCCGCGCCGCTGACGCCCGCGCGCCGCCTGCGCAGCATCTTCAGCGGCTCGGTCGGCAACCTGGTGGAGTGGTACGACTGGTACGTCTACGCCGCCTTCTCGCTGTACTTCGCGCAGGTGTTCTTTCCCGCCGGCGACCGCACCACGCAACTGCTCAACACCGCGGCGATCTTCGCCGTCGGCTTCCTGATGCGCCCGCTCGGCGGCTGGCTGCTGGGCCGGTACGCCGACCGCCACGGCCGCAAGGCCGCGCTGCTGCTGTCGGTGCTGATGATGTGCACCGGCTCGCTGATCATCACCTTCACCCCCGGCTACGCCAGCATCGGCGTCGCCGCGCCGGTGCTGCTGGTGCTGGCGCGGCTGCTGCAGGGCCTGAGCGTGGGCGGCGAGTACGGCACCTCGGCGACCTACCTCAGCGAGATGGCCACGCGCGAGCACCGCGGCTTCTGGTCCAGCTTCCAGTACGTGACGCTGATCCTCGGCCACCTGCTGGCGCTGGGGGTGCTGATCCTCTTGCAGCAGGTGCTGCTGACCGACGAACAGCTGCGCGAGTGGGGCTGGCGCATCCCGTTCGCGATCGGCGCGCTGGCCGCGGTCACCGCGGTGTGGCTGCGGCGCAACATGCTCGAGACCGAGACCTTCGCGCGCAGCGAGGCCGTCGCCGACGCCACTGGCCAGCAGCGGCAGGGCACGCTGCGCGCACTGATGCAGCACCCGCGCGCGGTGCTCACCGTCATCGGCCTGACCATGGGCGGGACGCTGGCGTTCTATACGTACACCACGTACATGCACAAGTTCCTGGTCAACAGCGCCGGGCTGGACGGCCGCACCGCGTCCTTGCTCAATGCCTCCACGCTGCTGCTGTACATGCTGATGCAGCCGCTGGTGGGCGCGCTGTCGGACCGCATCGGCCGGCGCCCGATCCTGATCGCGTTCGGCGTGCTGGGCACGGCGCTCACCTACCCGATCCTGTCGCACCTGCAGGACGTGCAGAGCGCCGGCGAGGCGTTCTGGCTGATCCTGGCGGCGCTGGCGATCGTCAGCGGCTATACCGCGATCAACGCTGTGGTGAAGGCCGAACTGTTCCCGGTGGAGGTGCGCGCGCTCGGCGTCGGCCTGCCGTACGCGCTGACCGTGGCGCTGTTCGGCGGCACCGCCGAGTACGTCGCGCTGTGGTTCAAGCAGGCCGGCATGGAGAGCGGCTTCTACTGGTACGTCACCGCCTGCATCGCGTGTTCGTTGCTGGTCTACCTGTGGATGCCCGACACGCGCCGCACCTCGCGCATCGACGCCGACGAGGCCCGCGCATGAGCGCGCCACTGCCACACGTGGTCGTGATCGGCGGCGGCTTCGCCGGGCTGTGGGCGACGCGCGCACTCGCCGGCGCCCCGGTGCGCGTGACGCTGGTCGACCGGCGCAACCACCACCTGTTCCAGCCGCTGCTGTACCAGGTCGCCACCGCCGGGCTGTCCGCGCCCGACATCGCCGCGCCGCTGCGCCACATCCTGCGGCGGCAGCGCAACGTGGAAGTGCGCCTGGGCGAGGCCACCGGCATCGACCTGCCGGCGCGCTGCGTGCAGCTGGCCGACGGCGACGCGCTGCACTACGACCACCTGGTGGTGGCCAGTGGGGCCACGCATGCCTACTTCGGCCGCGACGACTGGGCCGCGCACGCCCCGGGGCTGAAGACGCTGGACGACGCGCTGGCGATCCGCCGCCGGCTGCTGCTGGCGTTCGAACGCGCCGAAGCCACCGACGACCCCGACGAGCGCGCCGCCTGGCTCAGCTTCGCCGTGGTCGGCGGCGGGCCGACCGGCGTGGAGCTGGCCGGCACGTTGGCGGAGATCGCGCGGCACACGCTGCGTGCGGAGTTCCGCCGTATCGATCCCGCGCAGGCCCGCGTGCGGCTCGTCGAGGCGGGTCCCCGGGTGCTGGCGTCGTTCCCCGAATCGCTGTCGGCGCGCGCACGCACGCAACTGGAGCGGCTCGGCGTGGAGGTGCTGACCGGCCGGCCGGTGGAGGCGATCGACGCATACGGCTTCCGCATGGGCGGCGTCGACGTGCCGGCGCGCACCGTGCTGTGGGCCGCCGGCGTCGCCGCCTCGCCGCTGGGGGCGCTGCTGGATGCGCCGCGCGACCGGGCCGGACGCGTGCGCGTGGCGCCGGACCTGAGCGTGCCGGGGCATCCGGAGGTGTTCGTAGCCGGCGACCTCGCCGCGGTCGAACAGGACGGGCGGCCGGTGCCCGGCGTCGCACCGGCCGCCAAGCAGATGGGCGCGCACGTGGCGCGCGTCATCCGTGCGCGACTGGCCGGCAAGAGTGCGCCGGCGTTCCGCTACCGCGACTTCGGCAACCTCGCGACCATCGGCCGCATGGCCGCGGTGGTCGACCTGCACGGCTGGAAGCTGTCGGGCGTGCTGGCGTGGTGGTTCTGGCTGGCCGCGCACGTGTTCTTCCTGATCGGCTTCCGCAACCGGCTGATCGTGCTGATCAACTGGGCGTGGGCGTACTGGAGCTACCAGCGGCACGCGCGGATCATCCTGGAGGCGCCTGAAGGCGAAGGCGACGGTGGTGCGCGCTGACCCGTGCGCGGGCACATCCGACTACTTCAACTCTCGTCATTCCCGCGAAGGCGGGAATCCAAGGACGTCCAGCCTTTGAAAAACAGAGCCGGATCGCTGCCCCATCTTCGCGGGGACGGGAGAAAATGCCGGTCGGGTTCCTTCGAGTCTCTCGTGCAGGCTCTTATCCATGGTCGTGCGAACGGTGAACAACCACGTCCATGGATTCCCGCCTTCGCGGGAATGACGGGCAAAGGCGGGTCCGCGGCACTGCCGTAACGAAAAACGGCCCGCCGAAGCGGGCCGTCCCTGTGTCATCAAGACGACACGGCGCGATTACTTCAGCGCCTTCTCGAACAGCTCGTGGATGCGGCGGTACTCGTCGTACCAGCTGTCGCTGTGCACGAAGCCGTGGCGCTCCAGCGGGTAGCTGGCCAGTTCCCACTTGTCCTTGCGCAGCTCGATCAGGCGCTGCGCCAGCATCACCGAGTCCTTGTAGAACACGTTGTTGTCGATCATGCCGTGGGCGATCAGCAGGTGGTCCTGCAGGCCTTCGGCGTAGTCGATCGGCGAGGACTTGCGGTGCGCCTCGGGGTCGAGCTCGGGGGTGTTGAGGATGTTGGACGTGTACTCGTGGTTGTACTGCGTCCAGTCCGTCACCGGGCGCAGCGCAGCGCCGGCCTTGAACGTGCCCGGCTCGCGGAACAGCGCCATGAACGTCATGAAGCCGCCGTAGCTGCCGCCGTAGATACCGGCGCGGTCGGTGTCGCCCTGCTTCGCCTCGCCCAGCCATGCCAGGCCATCAAGGTAGTCCTCCAGTTCCGGGTGGCCCATCTGCCGGTAGATCGCGGTGCGCCAGTCGCGGCCGTAGCCTTCCGACGCGCGGTAGTCCAGGTCCAGCACGATGTAGCCGTCCTGCACCAGCATGTTGTGGAACATCTGCTCGCGGAAGTAGTTCGGGTAGCGGTCGGAGACGTTCTGCAGGTACCCGGCGCCGTGCACGAACATCACGATCGGGTAGCGCCTGCCGGGCTCGGGGTTGGCCGGGCCGTAGTACTTGCCCCAGATCGTGCCGGCGCCGTGCGTGGACGGGATCTGCACGACCTCCGGCTCCACCCACTGGCGCGCCTTGAACGCGGCCGTGCGCGTGTCGGTGAGCTGCGTGGCGCTGCCGCCGTCGGCAGCGACCACCGACAGCTGCGGCGGCATGTAGCTGGTGGAGTGGCGTACCAGCAGGCGCGCGCCGTCGGGCGACAACGCGAAGTTCTCCACGCCGTCCAGCGAGGTCAGCTCGCGCACGTCGCCGCCGTCGCGGTCGACCGCGCAGACCTCGTAGTCGCCCGGCCACTGCCGGTTGCACAGGAAGTGGAAGGTGCGGCCGTCCGCGCCGAGCACCGGGCTGGACACTTCCCATTCGCCCGAGGTCAGTGCGCGCGGGGTGCGGCCGCCTTCGCTGACGTACAGGTGCGAATAGCCGGACTGTTCCGACAGCAGCCACAGCGCGCCGTCGGGCGTCCAGCCGAAGTCGTTGAAGTTCCAGTTGATCCACGCCGGGTCGGTCAGGCGGTGGCGCGTGCGCAACTCGGCCTCGCCCGGGGTGACCGTGGCGATCCAGCGGTCCTTGTTGTCGACCGCGCGCAGCAGCACCGCGGCGGTGCGCGAGTCGCTGCTCCAGTGGATGGCCGGCGCGCTGCCGGAGGCATCGGTTTCCACACGCACGTCGCGCAGCCCGTCCAGCGGCGCCTTGCCGGCGGCCTTGCGCAGGTCGGCCAGCGGGTCGGCCGTGATGCCCGGCAGGCCGTCGAACTTCAGCTCGCGCACCTGCCCGCTGGCGGTGTCGACCAGCCACAGCGCGTGCGGCAGCGGTGCGTTGCGACCGACGCGGGTGCGGACCTCCTCGAACTCCTCGTAGCCCGACTCGGTGACGTACTTGGGCATCTTGCCGGCGGCGCCTTCCTCGGCGCCCTTCTTCGTGGTGACCACCAGCAGGCTGCGACCGTCCGGCGACAGCGCGCTGTCGACGACCTCGACCTCGGCGCCGAGGTAGGCCGTGGCCGGCGCGCGCGTCGGGTCGGACTTGCGCCAGGCCTCGTTCTGCTCGCGCACCGCGTCGCGGCGGTCGCGCTCGGTGCGCAGGGTTTCGATCAGCTCGAACTGGCGGTCGCGCAGCGCGTCGTCCTTGGGCGGCTTGGCCGGGTCGGCCTCGGCCTTGACCACGGCGGCCTGCGACAGGCCCTGTCCGGCACGCCACTGGAACCAGTCGTTACCGGCACGGAACACCAGGTTGCCGTCCACGCTCCACTGCGGGCGCGATTCGGCGGCTTCGGTGCGCGTGACCTGCGTGAGCGCGCCGCTGCGCAGGTCGCGCACGAAGATGTCGCCGTTGCGCGCGAACGCCATCCGCGTGCGCTGTGCGTCGAACACCGGGTCGGCGGCATCGAGCTGCGCGCGGTCGGCGCCGTCGACCTGGCGCGATGCGCCGCCGCCCACCGGCACTTCGAACGTGTCGCGGATCGACTCGCCCTCGCGCTTGAGCTGGTACTGCGCGCGCGTGCCGTCCCACGACCACCAGAACTGCTCGACCGGCGGTCCGATCCAGTCGGGGTCGGCCATGGCCTGTTCCAGGGTGATGGGCGTGCCGGTGCCGACGGCGGCAGGCGCGCCCTGCGCCCGTGCGGCGGGGACGGCAAAAAGGGACAGCGACAGGGCAAGCGTCAGCGGGGCAAGGCGCATCGGGACTCGACTCGACAGTGAAAAACCGCCGCAGCGTACCAGCGCACGACGTTGCCGGATCGGGCTATCGGTCATGGTCGGCTGGACCGGCTTCATACGCCGGCGCACAATACGCGGCGCGGCACACCCCGCGTGCCGTGGAGGCGCGTTGCGTGGAAGAGTTTCTCTCGCCGCTCATGCTGTCGCGGATCCAGTTCGGGTTCGTCATCTCGTTCCACATCCTGTTCCCCTCCTTCACGATCGGCCTGGCCAGCTGGCTGGCGTTCGTGGAATGGCGCTGGCTGCGCACGCGCGACACCGTCTGGCGCGACCTGTACTTCTTCTGGACCAAGATCTTCGCCGTGTCCTTCGGCATGGGCGTGGTCAGCGGCATCGTGATGAGCTTCCAGTTCGGCACCAACTGGGCGGTGCTGAGCGAGCGCGCGGGCAACATCCTCGGCCCGCTGCTGAGCTACGAGGTGCTGACGGCGTTCTTCCTGGAGGCCACGTTCCTCGGGGTGATGCTGTTCGGCTGGAACCGCGTCAGCGAGAAGCTGCACTTCCTGGCCACCTGCATGGTCGCGCTGGGCACGCTGATCTCGACGTTCTGGATCATCTCGGCCAGCAGCTGGATGCACACGCCCGACGGCCACGTGATCATCGACGGCGTGTTCCACCCGGACAGCTGGTGGGACATCGTCTTCAACCCGTCCTTCCCGTACCGGCTGGCGCACATGGTGCTGGCCGCGTTCATCACCACGTGCTTCGTGGTCGGCGGCGTGTCGGCGCGCTACCTCATGCGCGGCGAGCACGTCGATGCCGCGCGCCGAATGCTCAAGGCGTCGGTGGTGTTCGCCGCGCTCACCGTGCCGACGCAGATCTTCGTCGGCGACCTGCACGGGCTCAATGTAGGCGAGCACCAGCCGACCAAGCTGGCCGCGATGGAAGCGCACTGGGAGCACAAGCCCGCCGGCGAAGGCGTGCCGCTGGTCGTGTTCGCCGTGCCCAACGAGGACGCGGAGCGCAACGACTACGAGGTCGCGATCCCGCGGCTGGGCAGCCTCATCCTCACGCACAGCTGGGATGGCGAGATCCAGCCGTTGACCGCGGTGCCGGCCGACGAGCGCCCGCCGGTGGCGCCGGTGTTCTACCTGTTCCGGGTGATGGTGGCGATCGGCATGGCCATGCTGCTGCTGGTGCTGGCCTCGCTGTGGACGTGGCGACGCGGGCGGCTGTTCGAGGCGCCGTGGGTGCTGCGCGGCTGGCGGCTGATGACGATGTCGGGCTTCGTGGCGATCCTGGCCGGCTGGTACGTGGTCGAGATCGGCCGCCAGCCCTGGGTGATCTACGGCCTGCTGCGCACGGCCGACGCGGTCAGCGCGGTGGACGGCGGCAGCGTGCTGTTCTCGCTGGTCACCTTCGTGGTCGTGTACTTCGGCGTGTTCGGCGCCGGCACCTGGTACCTGGTGCGACTGGTGCACAAGGGCCCGCAACCGCACGAGCCGGTCATCGACAACGACGAAGGCGAGAAGACCCCGATGCGGCCGCTGTCGGTGCCGGACGAGTCGATGGAGGAAGGGGCGGAGAAGGGATGATGCAGGCGGCAAGCCTATTCGCAGGGGTCCCCCATGCCGTCATTCCCGCGAAGGCGGGAATCCATGGACGTCGAATTCCCGATCAACCTCGGCCATGGCCACTGCGAAGAAGCCAGGTCCATGGATTCCCGCTTCCGCGGGAATGACGGCGAAAAAGCAACGACAGCTTCGAAATGCGAAGCACCCCGCACCACTGAGTTCGAGGACGTGACGATGGAGTACTGGCTGCCCGTGATCTGGTTCGGCGTGATCGGCTTCGGCGTGCTGATGTACGTGCTGCTGGACGGGTTCGTGCTGGGCCTGGGGATCCTGGCGCCGTTCGCCGAGGACGAGGGCCAGCTCGACCACATGATGAACACCGCCGCGCCGATCTGGGACGGCAACGAGACCTGGCTGGTGCTGGGCGGCGCGGGGTTGCTGGCGGCGTTTCCGCGCGCCTACGCCATCGTGCTGTCGGCGCTGTACCTGCCGGTGCTGGTGATGCTGATCGCGCTGGTGTTCCGCGGCGTCGCCTTCGAGTTCCGCTTCAAGGCCAGGCGCGCCAAGCGCTTCTGGGGCGGCGCGTTCGCTGTCGGCTCGATGGTCACCGCATTCGCGCAGGGCGTGATCCTGGGCGCGCTGGTGGAAGGCATGCCGCTGCAGGAAGGCAAGTACGTGGGCGGCGCGTTCGACTGGTTCAGTCCGTTCTCGATGCTGACCGGCGTCGCGGTGCTGTTCGGTTACGCGCTGCTGGGCAGCACGTGGCTGGTGCTCAAGACCGAAGGCCGGATGCAGCTGGTCGCGCGCACGTTGACCCGGCCGCTGGTGCTGGTGGTGGTCGCCTTCATGGGGCTGGTCAGCGCGTGGCTGCCGTTCCTGGACAGCCGGATCATGGACCGCTGGTTCGAGGGCGCGAACTTCCTGTGGCTGGCGCCGGTGCCGCTGGCCGCGCTCGTCAACGCGTTCCTGCTGTGGCGCGCGGTGATGGCCGAGGGCCGTGATGCCGCGCCGTTCCTGCTGTCGCTGCTGTTCTTCGCGCTGGGCTTCGCCGGGCTGGTGCTGGGCATCTGGCCCAACATCGTGCCGCCGGCGCTGACCATCTGGGAAGCCGCCTCGCCGCCGTCCTCGCAGGGCTTCGTGCTGGTCGGGCTGGTGGTGCTGCTGCCGGCGATCCTGGGCTACACCGCGTGGTCCTACAGCGTGTTCAAGGGCAAGATCGCCGCCGACGTCGGCTACCACTGACCGCGCGCGCCGGCCGGCGCACACCGCCCCCCGCCCCGCCCTGAACGCCGGGGCCCGCGGGCGCGGCAGCGGACGGTATGCTGTGCGCCACGCCTTTCGCCGTGTGCCGCCCGGCCCCGCATGCACGCCTACGTCTACAAGAGCCTCCGCAAGGCCGACACCTACCTGTACCTGGCCACGCGCGACGACTTCGCGCGCGTGCCGCCGCCGGTGCTCACGCCGCTGGGGCGGCTCGAATTCGTGCTGGATGTCGCGCTGACGCCGGAGCGCACGCTGGCGCGCGTGGACGCCGCGGTGGTGCGCGAGAACCTGGCGCTGCGCGGCTTCCACCTGCAGCTGCCGCCGGGCCAGCTGGACCCGATGACCGAGGACTGGGGCACCGATGGCTGAGCGCGTGCCTCCGACATGGTGGCCGTGGGCCGCGGGCGTGACCGGTTCCGCGCTGTGCCTGCTGGCCGGATTCGGCGGCGTGGTGGCGGCGCTCGCCGGCGTGGTCGCGCAACCGCTGCTGGCACTGGCGGCGCGCGGCGTAAACGGCGGCACGGCCCTCACCTCGCCCGCGGCGTTGCGCCGCGACGGGCTGGCGCTGCTCGGGCTTTGGGCAGGGTCGATCGCCGCGGCCGCGGTGCTGGCGGCCTGGCCGGTGTCGGCCTTGCTGCGCAGCGGCGCCCTGCTGCCGGTGCTCGGCCTGAGCATCGTGGCCGGCGCCGCGGTGGTCGCCCTGTGGCGCACGTGGCCGCTGTGGCAGGGGCTGGCACGCGAAGGCGGCACGCCGCGCGAACACCTCGACGCGCTACATGACGTGGACGCCGGTGCGTGGCGCGGCCTGGCGCTGGCCGCGGGCATCGCGCTGGTGGCGGCGATGGTGCTGGCGCTGGCGTGGCCCGGCGTGGTCGCAGGGGCCGGCGCGTGGCTGGGCGCGGTGGCGCTGCTGCTGGCATCCGGTGGCGTGCATGTCGCGATGCAGCGGGTGGAGCCGGCCGAGCCGCTGCTGGTGCTGGACGCAGCCGAGGCCATTGACCCCCACCACGACGAACCGCTGCCCGCGGCCGGGCAGGTCCCGGCCGAACCGCTGGAGCCCGCGCTGTACGCCGCCGCGCGCGGCGGCCGCGTCGAGCGGGCGCTGGCGCTCCTGGACGCGGGCGCCGACCCCAATGCCCAGGCGCCGGCCGAGGACCGCGACCGCCGCGGCCTGGCCGTGCTGGCCGCCGTATTGCCCGACCTGCGCCTGCTGCGCGCGCTGATCGCGCGCGGCGTGGACCTCAATACCGGCCATGCCGGCATGACGCCGCTGATCGCCGCCACCCGCGACAGCTGGCACGGCCGGCCGGACGCCGTGATGACGCTGCTGGCCAACGGCGCCGACCCGCGCGCGACCGACGCCGACGGCAACACGCCGTTGCACCATGCCGCGCGCAGCTCCGACCCCGGCGTGGCCGCGCTGCTGCGCGATGCCGCGGCCGAACTCGATGTCCTCAACGCCGAAGGCCTCAGCCCGCTCGGCGTGGCGTGCGCGTCGGGCAACTGGCGGCTGGCGCGGTTCCTGCTGGAGCGCGGCGCGAAACCCGAGCCCGCGGGCGGTCAACCCGCCCTGCTCGCCGCGGCCGGGACCGAGGAGGACGACCCGGCCGGCGTCGCGCTGCTGCTCAAGCAGAAGGCCAAAGTCGACGCGCCCGGCCGCCACCAGCGCACCGCACTGCATGAGGCGGTGCGCGCCGGCCACGTCGAGATCACCACCACCCTGCTCGCCGCCGGCGCCTCGCCCACCGCGCGCGACGCCCACGGCCGCAACGCCCTGCTGGAAGCGGCGCACAGCGGCGTGCTGGCCGTGTTCGAGCGTGTCGCCGAACACCTGCCGCGCGACGCCGAAGCCGAAGCGGCCGTGGTCGACCACGACGGCCGCACCGCGCTGATCCTGGCCTGCACGGCCGAGACCGCCAGCCCGGAGCTCGTCCGGCGCCTGCTGGCGATGGGCCTGGACCGCGACCACCGCGACGACAGCGGCAAACGCGCCCTCGACCACGCCGCCGAAGCCGGCCGCTGGTCGCTGGTGGCCGCGCTCGATGCCGGCTACGCGATGCCGGCGTGCCTGGCCGATGGCGAGGTCGACGGCGACGATGACGCCGTCCCCGCCGACCGGCCGCCCTCGGTGCTGCTGCGCGAGGCGCTGCGCGAGGGCCGGGAGCGCAGCCTCGCCTCGCTGGTGCCGCTGCTGTCGCCGGCCGAACTGGGCCGCATGCTGCACGACGGCGAGTCCCTGCCCTCGCCCGAACAGGTCGACTGGTTGCTGGCGCGCGGCGCCGACCCCGAAGCGCGTGACGCGCGCGGCGATACCGCCGTGTTCGCGTGGCTGTCGCGCGGGCCCGGGGCACTAGGGCCGTTGCAGGCGCTGCTGCACCGCGGCGTGTCGCCGGCCGGCGCGGGTGGCCTGGCGCGGTTCGTGGCCGCGTGCGCCGTGGCCGAGCAGGCCGGCCGCAGCCTCGAGCACCTCGCGCTGGACCTCCTGGACCGCGGCGCCGACCCGTTCGCCCCGTCCCCGGCCGGCGACCCGCCGCTGACCCTGGCCGTGCGCCTGGGCTGGTCGAAGCTGGCCGCACGCCTGATCGCCTCCGGCGTCGCCCTCGATGCGCGCGACAGCCACGGCATGAGCGCACTGCACCTGGCGGCCGCCCTCGGGCGCGAACCGATGCTGCGACGGCTGATCGCGCACGGGGCCTCGCCCGACTTGCTGGCCGCCGACGGCCAGACGCCGCTGGGCATCGCGCTGGCATCGGGCCGCCGCGACCTCGCCGACTGGCTCGACTGGCGTGGCTGGTCGTTGCCCGGACGCGCGCTGCAGGCGCAGGACGTGCCGGCCGCCGCGATCGTCGGCGACGCCGATGCCGTGCGGCGCCTGCTCGACCTGGGCCTGTCGGTGGACGCCGTCGACACCCAGGGCTGCACCGCGCTGCTGCGCGCCGCCGGCGGCGGCCACCATGCCGTGGTCGACCTGCTGCTGGCGCGCGGTGCCGACCCCAGGCTGGCCGCGCATTCCGGCGCGACGCCCCTGTCGGCGGCGGTCAGCATGCGCCACGTCGAGATCGTCGACCGCTTGCTGGCTGCCGGCGCGGACCTCGAGCAGCGCCTGCCGGGGGAGCTCACCGTGCTGATGGTGGCCTGCGCGTTGGGCCTGCCCGACCTGGCCGCGCGCCTGCTGGCCGCCGGCGCGGATGTGCACGCGCGCGATGGCCAGGGCCGCGCGCCGGTGCATTGCGCGGCGATGTACGGCTTCGGCGCGCGCGACCGCACCCGCCTGGTCGCGCTGCTCGACACGCTGCTGCTGGCCGGGTCCGAGCCGGATGAAGCCGCAGCCGGCGCCACCCCGCTGCTGCTGCTGCTGGGCGCGCGCGCCGAACCGGGCAGCGCGGCGGACGAGGACATCCTCGGCGCCGGGCTCGAGCTGCTGGTCGACCACGACGCGCGCCTGGATGCCCAGGACCCGCGCGGCTTCGGCCCGTTGCACCTGGCCGCCCTGCACGGGCTGCTGCGCACGGTGCAGTGGCTGCTGCGCGCCGGCGCCGACCCCGAGTTGCGCGACAGCCTCAACCGCACCCCGCGCGAGATCGCCGTGATGCGTGGCTTCATCGACATCGCCGCCGAGTTCCAGCCGGCCAGCAGCCGGCAGGACGTGTCGATGGCGCGGTTCCTGCGGGATCCCCGTTGACGGTGGGGGCTGTGGATTAGAGCTCCGGGGCTGGCGGCCCGGGATGTCTTGCTGCCGGTGTCGAGCATGCCGGGCCTAGGGCCGTGGGCCGTAGGCCGCGCCCTACTCCCTCCCGTCCGTCCCGCCCCGGTCCGCCTCGAACAGCTGCTCCAGCTCACGGCGCGCGTCCTGCGCGCTCTGCAGCAGCGCGGCCTCGTCGTCGTGCACCAGGTACTGCTCGTTGAGCATGCGCTCGTCGTGTTCGCGGAAACGCTCGGCATGGTCGCGGGCCACGTCTTCGGGCACGCCCAGTGCAACCAGCAGGCGTTCGCCCATGCGCAGGCTGGAGTGGAACATCTCGCGCACCGCGTGCGCGCCCAGGTCCATCAGCGCCCAGGCGTGGCGGCGGTCGCGCGCCCGTGCGAACACCTTCGCGTCCGGGTAGAGGCGACGCAGCATGCGCACCGTGCGCAGGTTGGCGGCCGGGTCGTCGATCGCCACGACAAAGGCACGCACGTGCTGCGCCCCGGCCGCGCGCAGCAGGTCGGGCCGTGACGGGTCGCCGTAATAGACCACGTTGCCGAAGCGGCGGACGAAGTCGACCTGTTCGGCGCTGTGCTCGATCGCGATGAACGGGATCTTCTGCGCCACCAGCAGGCGCGCGACGATCTGGCCGAAGCGGCCGAACCCCGCCACCAGGACCTGCGGATGGTGGTCGGGCACGGTGTCGAACTCGCGCGCCGGCGCCGGCTCGGGGTGCGTCGCCAGCAGCCGCGATATCCCCAGCAGCAGCAACGGCGTGAGCGCCATCGACACGCCGACCACCGCCACCAGGCGGTCGCGCAGCGCCTCATCGATGAGCCCGGCGCGCAACGCCTCGGCGAACACCACGAATGCGAACTCGCCGCCCAGCGCCAGCACCGCGCCCAGCCGGAGCGCCTCGCGCCGCCCCAGCCCGCCCGGGTGCAGGCCGATGGCGAACACCAGCGCGAACTTCAACGCCATCAGCCCCGCCACCAGGCCGGCCACCAGCCACGGTTCGGCCGCCACGCGCTGCAGGTCGATGCTCATGCCCACGGCCATGAAGAACAGGCCGAGCAGCAGCCCCTTGAACGGCTCGATCTGCGATTCCAGCTCGTGCCGGAACTCAGAGTCGGCCAGCAGCACGCCGGCCAGGAACGCGCCCAGGCCCGCCGAGAGCCCCGCGCCCTGCATCACCCACGCCGCGCCCAGCACCGTCAGCAGCGCCGCGCCGGTGAACACCTCGGGCATGCGCGTGCGCGCGACCATGCGGAACACGTGGCGCAAGAGGAAACGCCCACCGAACGCCACCAGTGCGATCGCACCCAGCGCCTTGACCACCGCAGCCGCCGACAGTCCGCCGGCCTCGACGGCGGCCGCCTGCCCCAGCAGCGGGATGGCCGCCAGCAACGGGATGGCCGCCAGGTCCTGGAACAGGAGGATCGCAAACGCCAGCCGGCCATGCGGCGCGCCCAGCGCCTTGCGCTCGGCCAGCAGCTGGAGGCCCACCGCCGTGGACGACAGCGCCAGACCGAAGCCGATGACCGTGGCCGCCTTCCACCCCAGCCCGCCGCCGGTTGCGGCCAGCGCCGCCAGCAGCACCCCGCACGCCAGGACCTGCAGGCCCCCGCTGCCGAACACCGGCTTGCGCATCACCGACAACCGCGCCGGCGACAACTCCAGCCCGATCACGAACAGCAGCATCACCACGCCGATCTCCGACGCGGCCAGCACCGGCTCGGCATTGCGCACCACCGCCAGCCCGTTGGGCCCCAGCGCCACGCCCGCCGCCAAGTACCCCAGCACCGCCCCCAGCCCCGCACGGCGGAACACCGGCACCGCGATCACCGCGGCCAGCAGGAACACCAGCGCCAACTCTAGACCGCCACCGTGCATGCATCACCTCCTGCGCCGATTATGGCGGTGGACGACTGCCCGCAACCTGCGCCGGGCGGTATGCTTCGCCGACTCGACAACAAGGAGGTCGCGAGGATGGCACGTACATGGTTGGGTTTCCTGCTGGCGGTCGTAACGCTTCCGGCCTTTGCCGGTGGTCCGGGCGCGGTGCGCAAGCAGGTCGAGTCAAGCATGCTGGTGACGGGCACGATCTCCATCAATGCCGATGGCAGCGTGGCCAGCCATGCCCTAGAGCAACCGGACAGGCTTCCGCCCGGCGTAGTGGACCTGGTCACCCGAGGCGTGCAGGCGTGGCGATTCGAGCCTATCCAGTTACGCGAGGGTGAGGCTCACTCACGCGCCGTCATGAGCGTGCGGGTGGTGGCCAAACGGGTTGATGAAGACAGCTTCATCGTAGAGATCCGCGGCGCGCGATTCAGCAACGCCCGGCCGGGAGAGTTTGTGACCGGAGACAAGATATCCCCTCCGGCGTATCCCCGTGGACTGGGGGCGTCTGGCGTTGGCGGCGAGGTGTACCTCATCGTCAAGGTCGGTCGATCCGGCGAGGTTGAAGATGTGGTTGCCGAACAGGTGAACCTGTTCACGCTCGGGAGCGAGTCGCAAATCGCCCGCTGGCGGGATCAACTGGCCAAGTCGGCGGTGCGCACGGCGAGGCAATGGACCTTCAATCCGCCCACGAAGGGTGCGTACGTGGATCGCCCTTTCTGGCTGGCCCGCGTCCCGGTGGCGTATCACGTGATGGGGCGTCACCGCCAAGCCGAGTACGGGCAGTGGCAGGCCTATGTCCCCGGACCCCACTTGGACAATCCGTGGTTCCGCGACGAATCAGCCCCTGATGCCGACGCGATCGCGGCGGGCAACGTTCAGCCGGTCGACAACGCGTTCCGCTTGCTGACGCCCGTGCAAGAGGGCTAAGTCCCACTCCGTGCCGGTAGAAAACAAGACGCCCCGGCGTACGGGGCGTCTATTCGAGCGAACGCGCCTGATCAGCGCTTCATCGAACTGAAGAACTCGTCGTTGGACTTGGTGGTCTTCATCTTGTCCAGCAGGAACTCCATCGCGCCGATCTCGTCCATGCCGTGCAGCAGCTTGCGCAGGATCCAGATCTTCTGCAGCAGCTCGGGCTCGATCAGCTAGTCCTCGCGGCGGGTGCCGGAGCGGTTGATGTCGATCGCCGGGTACACGCGCTTCTCGGCGATGCGGCGGTTCAGGTGCACCTCGGAGTTGCCGGTGCCCTTGAACTCCTCGTAGATCACCTCGTCCATCTTGCTGCCGGTGTCGATCAGCGCGGTGGCGATGATGGTCAGGCTGCCGCCTTCCTCGACGTTGCGGGCCGCGCCGAAGAAACGCTTCGGGCGGTGCAGCGCGTTGGCGTCGACGCCGCCGGTCAGCACCTTGCCGGAGCTGGGCACGACGTTGTTGTAGGCACGCGCCAGGCGGGTGATGGAGTCGAGCAGGATCACCACGTCCTTCTTGTGCTCGACCAGGCGCTTGGCGCGCTCGATCACCATCTCGGCGACCTGCACGTGGCGGCCGGCGGGTTCGTCGAACGTCGAGGACACGACCTCGCCGCGCACGGTGCGCTGCATCTCGGTCACTTCCTCGGGCCGCTCGTCGACCAGCAGTACGATCAGGTGCACGTCCGGGTGGTTGGACGTGATGGCGGTGGCGACCTGCTGCATCAGCATGGTCTTGCCGGCCTTGGGCGGCGACACGATCAGCGCGCGCTGGCCCTTGCCCTGCGGGGCCATCAGGTCGAGGATGCGGCCGGTGATGTCCTCGGTGCTGCCGTCGCCGCGCTCGAGCTTGAACTTGCGGCGCGGGAACAGCGGGGTGAGGTTCTCGAACAGGGTCTTGTTCTTCGACGCCTCGAGCGGCTCGCCGTTGATCGTGTCGACCACCGACAGCGCGAAGTAGCGCTCGCCGTCCTTCGGCCAGCGGATGCGCCCGGACAGGTGGTCGCCGGTGCGCAGGTTGAAGCGGCGGATCTGGCTGGGCGAGATGTAGGTGTCGTCCGGGCCGGCCAGGTAGCTGGCCTCGGCCGCGCGCAGGAAGCCGAAGCCGTCGGGCAGGATTTCCAGCACGCCGTCGGCGGCCACGCCCTCGCCATGACGGGTCAACACCTTCAGGACGGCGAAGATGACGTCCTGCTTGCGGGCGCGGGCGACGCCCTCGGAGATGTTCAGCTGCTCGGCAATCTCCAGCAGCTTGTGCGCCGGCATGCGCTTGAGGTCGCCCAGCGAGTACACCGGGAAGCCCTCGGGCACCTGCGGGTTGGCGCGCGGGACGAAGTTCTCGTTGCCGCCGTCGTCGCTGGGCATGCCGTCGCGGTTGCCGCCACCACCGCCACCGCGGTTGCGGTCGCGCCGGTTGCGGAAGCGCTCACGGCGGTTGCCGCGCGGGCCGCCGTCGTTGCCATCGCGATCGCCGCGCGGACCGCCGTCGTTCTGGCCGCCGCCAGACGGCTGTCCGCCCGACGGGCCTTCAGCCGGCTTGCCGGCGTCGGCCGCGCGCGGGGCGTCGGACCTGGCGTTGTCGGAGCGGGGCTCGCCGCGGGGCGCCTCGGACGGCGCGGGCGCGTCGGCCTTGGGGGCATCGGACTTGGCGGGCGCGGTATCGCCGCGTGGCGCGGTATCGGCAGGCGGGGCGGCGGGCGCGGCGTCGGCCTTGGGGGCACGCGGTTTGCGCACGCGCTTTTCGGCGCTGTCGCCGGCGTCGGGGGTCTGGTCGGACAAGCAGGAATTCCTCGCTAAGCGGCGAGCGCCCGCCATGGGGCGAGCGGGACGTCAGGGACGTGATGATCGAGAAGGGTGCGGCGCCGGGCGGCGGGACGGTGGTCTGTCGCGCCGGTCAACGGGTACGCCGGTGGCGGGAAACTAGCACTGCCGGTGGCCGGCAGCAAGCGGGGACGTGAACGGCAGGGGGTTGGCAGGCGTCGCTGGGAACGACCCGGGACGGCTGCGTGCCCCGGGGAACCCGTAGCGGGCGAGGGCGCAGGTGCGCACCCGCCCTGCCGATTCAGGCGATCGCCTTGTCCAGCATCTGGCTCAGCTGGGCCTTGCCGACCGCGCCGATCTGGGTGGCCTGGACCTGGCCGTCCTTGAACAGCAGCAGCATCGGGATCGAGCGCACGTGGTA
>CBIHLN010000055.1:0-17766 GCA_966210725.1 uncultured Lysobacter sp.
GTGTGGGGTGGGTCATCAGCGGACACGCGTTGCAGCATACCGGCGCCCGTCAGCCCAGGTCAGCCCGGGGGGCGGGGCCTCGCACTGCCCCGCCACGGGCGAGGGCAGCGCCGTGCGTGATCCAGCGGGTGCTGCTCATGCCGGCCTCCGCCGCTGCGCAGCCACACACGGCTGCAAGGTGGAGGAAAACGCGCGGAGCGGGCGCCGGTTGACACCCCCTTGGCGGCATTCAGACGCCGGTTATGATGCCGGCGTGCGTGAAGCACCCTGCGCATGCCCGTGGTCTGCACCGGAGGCGAGATGATCGAAGGCCTGGATGCGCTGTACATCTTCATGCTGGCCGCGGTCGCCGGCCACGTGATCATCTCGAGGGTGCCGGTGATCCTGCACACGCCCCTGATGTCCGGGTCCAACTTCATCCACGGCATCGTCCTGGTTGGCGCGATGGTGGTGCTGGGGCATGCCGACACGACGGCCGAGAAGGTCGTCGGCTTCATCGCCGTGCTGCTGGGTGCGGGCAACGCCGCCGGCGGCTACGTGGTGACGGAGCGGATGCTGGAGATGTTCAAGTCCAGCCGCAAACCCGTCGGCAAGCCCGGAGATCCCGCGTGACCGGGGCCGTGATGCTGGCCAGCGCCAGCTATCTGGTCGCCGCGACGCTGTTCCTGCTGGGCCTGCAGCGCATGGCCTCGCCGGCCACTGCGCGCAGCGGCATCCAGTGGGCCGGCTGGGGCATGTTGATCGCCACGGCGGCCACGTTCCTGCTGCCCGGGCTGCACAACCTCGAACTGATCGTCGTCGCACTGGTGCTGGGCACGGTGCTGGCGTGGGTGTCGGGCAAGCGCGTGGCCATCACCGACATGCCGCAGATGGTGGCGCTCTACAACGGTATGGGCGGCGGCTCGGCGGCGGCGATCGGCGCGGTGGAGCTGCTGCGCTGGTCGGCGGCACGCCCGGCCGATGCGGCCCTGCGCGGCCTGCAACCAGACCTGTCCGCCTTCCAGCCTTCGATGGTGACGGTGGTGCTGGCGGTGGTGGGCGGGGCGATCGGCGCGGTGGCGCTGTCGGGCTCGGTGATCGCCTGGGCCAAGCTCGACGGCCGGCTCGACCGGCGGGTGGTGTTTCCGGGCCAGCAATGGTTCAACGGCGCCGTGTTCGTGGCCATGGTCGTCGCCGGCGGCATCGCCGTGCCATCGCTGGACCTCACGGCGATCATCGTGTTCTTCGCACTGGCGTTGGCCTTGGGCGTGCTGATGACGCTGCCGATCGGCGGCGCGGACATGCCCGTCGTCATCTCGCTGTACAACGCGCTGACCGGCCTGGCGGTGGCGTTCGAGGGCTATGTGCTGGGCAATCCGGCGCTGATCATCGCCGGCACCATGGTCGGTGCCGCCGGCATGCTGCTCACGCGGCTGATGGCCAAGGCGATGAACCGCTCGGTCAAGAGCGTGCTGTTTTCCAATTTCGGCGGCGGTGGCACGGCGCAGGAGATCGCCGGCAGCCAGAAACCGATCGAGGCGGCGGACGTGGCGGCGATGATGGCCTTTGCCGAGCGCGTGGTGATCGTGCCCGGCTACGGCATGGCCGTGGCGCAGGCGCAGCACAAGATCTGGGAGCTGACCCAGCGGCTGGTCGAGCGCGGGGTCAAGGTGAAGTTCGCCATCCACCCGGTCGCCGGCCGCATGCCCGGCCACATGAACGTGCTGCTGGCCGAAGCCGGCGTGCCCTACGACCTGATCGCCGACATGGACGACATCAACCCGGAATTCGCCACCACCGACGTGTCACTGGTGATCGGCGCCAACGACGTGGTCAACCCGGTGGCGAAGACCGATCCGGCCAGCCCGATCTACGGGATGCCCATCCTGGACGTGGTGAATTCCAGGAACACGATCGTGATCAAGCGGGGCAAGGGCACCGGTTTTGCCGGGATCGAGAACGCGCTGTTCTACGCCGACAACACGCGGATGCTCTACGGCGATGGCGCGGACATGGCGGCCGCGCTGGTCAGCGAACTCAAAGCCCTCGACGGCGGGCACTGAACCGCCCACAGCGGGCGGCCTCGGCGGCCGCTCAGCGCGAGGCCACCGCCGCGACCACCAGCGCCACCGCGATCCACGCCAGGTCCGCGCTGCCGTTGGCCAGTTGAGCCAGCGTCCACGCCAGCCCGGAGCCGAGCCGCATGGCCGACTCCCAAGGCTGCAGGCCGAGCATCGCGCCCAAGTGCGATGCGATCAGCCACCAGTTGGCGAGCGCCACCGCGGCCGCGGTGCCGGCCACACCCAGGGCAAGGCGCACGGCGCCGGGCCGCCATCCGCCCAGGCGCAGGACCCACGCCACGTCCAGCGCCGCGAGCACCGCCATCCAGCTGTGCTGGCGGCCCGTGTAGGCACCCAGCAGCACCCAGATGGCCGCGAAGCCGAGCACCGCGACCGACAGGAGCAGCCACGACATCCAGCGCACATCGCGTGCGTATCGGCGGGTCCCTGCGGCGCGGGGTGCGGGGGTGGTCATGGGCGAAAACGGGTCCGGCATGGGGCAGCGCGACAGGATAGCCGGCCCGGCCCGGTAGAATGGCGGTCTTGTGCCGATCCGCGGCACCCCAATGTCCTCCGCATGTATTCCCGTAGCAGCGAACCCGTCCGATTCGAGCGCGATTGCGCCGCCGTCCTCGTGCCCCAAGGCGAGCAGGTCAACCTGCCCGCCGGCAGCGTGGGCTATATCACCCAGGCACTGGGTGGCAGCTATACGGTATTCGTGGAGGGCAACCTGTTCCGCATTGCCGGGCGCGATGCCGATGCCATCGGCAAAGAGCCGCCCGAGCCGTTGCGGCTGCCGGAGGGCGCGGACGATGACGCGGTCGAGCAGTTGGTCTGGAAGCAGCTGCGCACGTGCTTCGACCCGGAGATTCCCATCAACGTGGTCGATCTCGGCCTGGTCTATGAAGCCCGCGTCCTGCCGGCCGACGCGGGCGGTCGGCGGACCATCGAGGTCAGGATGACGCTGACGGCGCCGGGCTGCGGCATGGGCGACATCCTGGTCGCCGACGTGCGCGACAAGCTGGAGATGATCCCCACGGTTCAGGAGGCGGACGTTGAACTGGTCTTCGACCCGCCGTGGAACCGCACCATGATGTCCGAAGCCGCGCGTCTCGAAACCGGCATGCTCTGACGTGCCAGGGCCGGCCAGCCCGGCCGACCCGCCCTGCGTTCACTGCCCTGTTCATGTTGCCCGTCCCATGGGCGGCCGGGCGGAGCTTTGCCGGATCTGGCGGCACGCGGCACATGACGCGCGTGCCGGCTTGCCGTGGCCGGATCATGACTTTTGGCAGGGCAATCCCGAAAAGCGTGAGCAAAGTCACACTTTGAAGTGTGAAATTGCTGCGGCCGCAACTTGAACTTCACATGAATCGTCACGTAGCGTCCATGTTCTGACGTAACGCGTCAGTTCATGCCGGCATGCCAGCGGGCCCAGCGCCCGGATGGTCCATGACGGTTTTCGCCGCCTCAGCGGCACACATCACGAAAGTCTTCGGGGGTTTCACTGATGTCCAAGCACTACTCGGGTCTGCGCGTCCGCGCGCTGGCCGCCGCCACCACGCTCGCGCTCGCGTCCACCTCGGCCCTGGCCGCGGACCGGGTCAACATGGCCGGCCTGCAGTCCGCGCCGACCCACGACCGCTTCATCGTCAAGTACCGCGAGGGGAGCGCGCCGCAGACCAGCACCGCGTCGCTGAACACCGCGCTCAACCGCGCCGCCACCGCCGCCCGCGGCGGCAAGGCCCTGGGCCTGCAGCGCCTGCGCCGCATCGGCACCGGCGCCGACGTCGTCACGTCCAGCCGCAAGCTGGACCGGGTCGAGGCTGCGGCGCTGATGCGCCAGATCGCCGCCGATCCGAACGTCGAATACGTCGAGGTCGACCAGCTGCTGCAGCCGCTGCTGACCCCGAACGACCCGCGCTACAGCCAGCAGTGGGGCTACTTCAACGCCACGGGCGGCATCCGCGCCGACCAGGCGTGGGACGTCTCCACCGGCCAGGGCGTCGTGGTTGCCGTGCTCGACACCGGCAGCACCAGCCACAGCGACCTCAACGGCAACACCATTGCCGGCTACGACATGATCAGCGACACCACGGTTGCCGGCGATGGCAACGGTCGCGACAACAACCCGGCCGATCCGGGCGACTACTACCAGGGCCAGGGCTCCAGCTGGCACGGCACGCACGTGGCCGGCACGGTCGCCGCGCTGACCAACAACAACAATGGCGTGGCCGGCACCGCGTTCGGCGCCAAGGTGCAGCACGTCCGCGTGCTGGGCCGTGGCGGCGGCTACACCTCCGATATCGCCGACGGCATCATCTGGGCCTCGGGCGGCAGCGTCAGCGGCGTGCCGGCCAACCCGACCCCGGCCGAAGTCATCAACATGAGCCTGGGCGGCAGCGGCGCGTGCGGCACCACCACTCAGAACGCCATCAACGGCGCCGTCTCGCGCGGCACCACGGTCGTCGTGGCCGCCGGCAACAGCAACGCGAATGTCTCCGGCTTCAATCCCGGCAACTGCAACAACGTCATTTCCGTGGCGGCGACGGATATCAACGGTTCGCGTGCCAGCTTCTCCAACTACGGCTCGCTGATCGACGTGTCCGCCCCCGGCGTGAACATCCAGTCGACGCTCAACAGCGGCAGCCAGGGCCCGGGTTCGGAGAGCTACGCCAACTACAACGGCACCTCCATGGCCGCACCGCACGTGGCGGGCGTGGTCGCGCTGATGCAGGCCGCCGCGTCCTCGCCACTGACCCCGGCGCAGGTCGAGCAGACCCTGAAGAACACCGCGCGCGCGCTGCCGGGCAGCTGCTCGGGCGGTTGCGGTGCGGGCATCATCAACGCCAAGGCCGCGGTGGATGCCGTGTCGGGTGGCAACCCCGATCCGGATCCGGATCCGGAGCCCGGCGACACCGTGCTGACCAAGGGCGTGGCCAAGACCGGCCTGTCCGCCAGCACCGGCAACTCGCTGAACTACACGATGGCGGTGCCGGCCGGCGCCACCAACCTGACGTTCACCACTTCGGGTGGCACCGGTGATGCCGACCTGTACGTCCGCTTCGGCAGCGCGCCGACCGACACCACCTACACCTGCCGCCCGTACCTCGGCGGCAACAACGAGACCTGCACCATCGCGGCTCCGAGTGCCGGCACCTACTACGTCCGGGTGAAGGCCTACGCGAGCTTCTCCGGCGTCAGCCTGGTCGGCAACTACGACACCGGCGGTGGCGGTGGTGGCCAGCCGCAGACCTACACCAACAGCGGCGACTACCAGATCCTGGACAACCAGACGGTCGACAGCCCGATCTCGGTGTCCGGTCGCAGCGGCAATGCCCCGAGCAGCGTGCCGGTGGCCGTCGACATCCGCCACACCTACAAGGGTGACCTGCGGGTGGACGTGGTCGCGCCGGATGGCTCGATCTACAACATCCACAACCGCTCGGGCGGCAGCGCCGACAACATCATCGGCACCGCGACGCTCAATCTCTCCAGCGAGGCCCTCAACGGCACCTGGAGGCTGCGCGTCAACGACAACTACAACGGCGATACCGGCTACATCAACAGCTGGAGCATCACGTTCTGATAGAGGTCTGATCGAACGGACTCGATCCGAGTCATTGCGGCATCTTGGACCCCGGCTTCGGCCGGGGTCTTTTTTTGCTGGCATCAGCGCGGTGCCGTCGACGGCCGGCACCTGGAGCTTTCACGCGCGCGCGTGCGCGCAGCCCGCGAGGGCGCTGCGATGCCACTGGATCGTGTCGCGACGGACCGGCGTGTACGCCGTCCCGGTCCCTCAGCCCAGCGCTTCGAACCGGTTGGCGTCGACGTTCTTGCGGACCTTCGCCGGGTCCCAGATGCGGCCGTTCATGGCGATGTAGACGCCGGCGGGCAGGGACTGCACCGCGCCGACCGCGGTGCCGATGTTGAACTCGGCGTCCGAGCCGCGGAAGCGCGCCGGGTTGAGCGCGCCGGTCAGCACGATGGTCTTGCCGGGGATGGAAGCCAGCACCTTGGCGGTCTCCACCATGCTGTCGGTGCCGTGGGTCACCAGCACGTGCCGTGCGGGCTGGGCCGCGATGGTGGCGCGCAGAAGTTCGCGATCGGCATCGTCCAGGTGCAGCGAATCCTTGCGCAGGATCGGGATCACGCTGTAGCGGAACGCCACGCCCAGCTCATCCAGGATGCGGCCGATCTGCGGCTCGCCGACCTGGAAGTCCGACTTGTCGTCGAAGTAGATCTTGTCGATCGTGCCGCCGGTGGTGACGATGCAGAGCTGGTCCATGGAGTGCTGCGGCCGATGCTTCGGAAAGGGCGTGGATTATAGGCTGCCGTCGGAGGTGCCGGCCCTCACGACGCCCGCCGTCCGAAGCGTGCGTGCAGGCCGGGCCAGCTGGCGGCGAACACGATCACCACCGACAGCGCGGTTTCCAGCAGCGCCAGCATCCGCTCGTCCGGGCTCGACCAGGCGGTCATCACGCCGTGGCAGAACCAGGCCAGGGCTAGCACCGCAGCCCAGAATCCGGCGGTACGCAGGCGCATCGCCTTGGCGATGGACAGCAGTGCGGGCGGCAGCGCGGTAAACGCCAGGACGGTGGTGCTTCCCCCGTGCAGCGCGAACCACGCGACGTACAGCGCGGCCAGTGCCAGCAGCGACGCCACCAGCGTCCGTCGCGAGCCCCGGTAGGGCGCGATCGTGGGGCCGGTCATGCGAGCCGCACCGCGATCTGCGCCACACGACGGCCCAGAGCGCGCGCCAGTTCGGCCTCGTCGTCGCTGGGTTGCGGGTCGTCGTCGCTGCCGGCCACATGGCTGGCCCCGTAAGGCGTGCCGCCCCCGCGCGTGCGGTGTAAGGCGGCTTCGGTATAGGGAATCCCCATGATCAGGCAGCCGTGATGCAGCAACGGCACCTGCATGCTCAGCAATGTCGCCTCCTGACCGCCGTGCTGGGTTGCCGTGGAGGTGAACACGCCCGCGGGCCGGCCCACCAGCGTGCCGCTGGCCCACTGCGCACCCAGCCCGTCCAGCCAATGCTTGAGCGGCGCGGCCATGTTGCCGAAGCGGGTCGGGCTGCCGAGCAACAGGCCCGCGCATTCGTCCAGATCGTGCGCCTCGACGTACGGTGCGCCATCGTCGGGCACGGGGGGCGCCGCGGACTGGGTGACCGCCGCCACCGGCGGCACCGTGCGAAGCCGCGCGCTTGCGCCGGGCACTTCGCCCACGCCACGCGCGACCTGGCGCGCCAGCCGCGCCACCGAACCGCCGCGGCTGTAATAGAGCACCAGGATCTCGACCATTGCGTCCTCCGCGTCAGGCCGGCAAGGATACCGCCCGGCCGCGACGTTGCCGGCCGGGACGATCGGTTAACCTCGGCGCGATGACGCCGCGCGACACCTTCAACGACCTGCACGACCGCCTGCGCGACCGCGCCCGGTTGACCACCTTCTACCGCTTCGTCGCGCGCCGCGTGCTCGACGACAACCTGTTCCAGGCGGCCGGCGCGCTCTCGTACACCACGGTGTTCGCCCTGGTGCCGCTGTCGATGGTGGTGTTCGGCGTGCTGGCTGCATTCCCGGGCTTTGCCGACTGGAGCGACCGGCTCAGCGATTACATCTTCTCCAACTTTGTCCCGACCTCGGCGCGGTCCGTCGAGGGCGTGCTCAAGCAGTTCTCGGCCAACGCCGACAAGCTGACCGCCGCCGGCGTGATCGCATTGCTGGTGTCGCTGCTGATCACGCTCAACGGCGTGGAGACCACGTTCAACCGGATCTGGCGGGTCAAGGCGGCGCGCCCGAAGCTGGGCCGGTTCCTGGTGTACTGGACGGTGTTGACGCTGGGCGCGCTGATCGCCGCGGCCAGCCTGGCCATCTCGGCGCGTTTCTTCGCCATGGCGGTGTTCGATACCCAGGCCGGCCACCTGCTCGAAATCACCATGCTGCGCGCCACGCCCATGGCGCTGGAGTGGCTGGCGTTCGCGGCGATCTACCGCGTCGTGCCGCACCGCACGGTGAAGTGGCGGCACGCGCTGGCCGGCGCGCTGCTCGCAACGGTGCTGTTCGAACTGGTGAAGTGGGCACTGGGCGTCTACCTGGGCACGTTCGGCAACTACTCGCGCATCTACGGCGGCCTGGCGTTCGTGCCGATCTTCCTGCTGTGGGTGTTCCTGAGCTGGGTGGCGGTGCTGCTGGGCGCTTCGCTCGCGTCCGCGGTGTCGGCGTTCCGCTACCAGCCGGTGCACCTGCGCCTGCCCATCGGCTACGAGATGTACGGGTTGCTGCGCCTGCTGGCCCGGTTCCGCGAGGCGCGTCGCAAGGGCGAAGGCCTGCACACCGACCGCATCCAGCAGCTCGAACCGATCCTGACGGATGCGCTGGTGCAGGACATGCTCGCGCAGCTGGAGGAGATCGCCGTGGTACGCCGCGCCGAGGACGGCGAGTGGCTGCTGGCGCGCGACCTGGACGACCTCACGCTGGCCGAACTCTACGAGGCCTGCCAGCTGCGCGTGCCGATCGCCGAGGCGCACCTGCCGTGCAAGGACGACCCGCTGGGGCACTCGGCGATCCAGGCCCTCGACGAACTCCGCATCCCGCTGCGCGCGCTGCTCAAGCGCCGCGTGGGTTCCATCCACGCCGCCGACGAGGACTGAGAATGCCGTCTGCCACCCGGGCCATCGCCCACCTGACCCTGGCAAGCGTGCTGGTACTGGCGCTGGTCGCCTGCGACCGCGGCGACGATGCCGCCAAGCCCGCGACCACCACCGGGCCGGCCCCGGCCGACCCCTCTGCCGGGTCATCCGCCGAGCGGCCGGAAAAAGCGCCCGAGGCAGGCGCGAGCGAGCCGGCCTCACCGCGACTGTCGCTGCCGACGCTGGATGGAGCGAGTTACGACCTGGCCGACCACCGAGGCAAGTGGGTGGTGGTCAACTTCTGGGCGACCTGGTGCGCGCCGTGCCTGAAGGAGATGCCGGAGCTGTCGGCACTGGATGCGATGAACGAGCACATCGAGGTCGTCGGACTCGCGTACGAGGAGATCGACGCGGCCGCCATGCGCGCGTTCCTCGACAAGCACCCGGTCGTCTACCCGGTGGCCATCCTCGACGTGACCGCGCCCCCGGAGGATTTCGACACCCCGCGCGGCCTGCCCATGACCTACCTGATCGCGCCCGACGGCCGGGTTGCCCACAAGGTACTGGGCCCGGTGACGGCGCGCGGGATCGAGGAGGCCATCGCCAAGGCCGGTGGCCCCGCGCCGACCGGGGTGGAGATGGAGGCGGACTCGTGAGCGTCGCCCGCTTCCTCGTCAGCGGCCACGTGCAGGGCGTGTTCTTCCGCGCCAGCACCCGCGACACCGCGCAGGCCCTGGGCCTTGGAGGCTATGCACGCAACCTGGACGACGGCCAGGTGGAAGTCGTCGCGCAAGGCACCGAGGAAGCGATCGAAGCCCTGCGGGCGTGGCTGCACGAAGGCCCGTCGCAGGCGCGGGTTGACCGGGTCGAGCGCGACTCGGGCACGCCCGATGACGTGCCTGCCGAAGGGCACTTCCTGATCCGCTAGGGCGTGTGCGAACGGACGGCGGCAACCGACGGCAGTCAGAACAGGCGTTGCCAGTACCCGACGTCGATCCAACGGTCCTGCTTGCGCCCGACCTGCTCGAAGTGCGCCACCTTGTGGAAGCCCAGGCGCTCATGCAGCGCAATGCTGCGAGCGTTGGGCAGGGCGATTCCGCCGATCACAGCGTGCATGCCGCAGGCGCGGATCGCATCCAGCAACGCGCCATACAGCGGCTGGCCGATGCCACGCCCGACGGCATCGGCATCCAGGTACACCGTGGACTCGACCGTGTGCCGGTAGGCGC
Organism: uncultured Lysobacter sp.; assembly: GCA_966210725.1. Classification (GTDB taxonomy): domain Bacteria; phylum Pseudomonadota; class Gammaproteobacteria; order Xanthomonadales; family Xanthomonadaceae; genus Lysobacter_C. Next base: position 9,894 of record CBIHLN010000055.1, read on the forward strand.
AGCGGCCCTTCCAGCGTGAAGCGTAGGCATACCCGAGCGGCGCGCCGTCCGGGCCTTCGGCCAGCAGCCAGGGCAGCCCGGCATCCAGGGTCTCGTGGATGCGTCCGGCCATGTCCTCGGCCGTGACCAGGTCGGTCTCGAACGTGATGCAGGTGTGCTGGACGTAGTGGTTGTAGATGCGCGCCAGCGCCGCGCCGTCTTCGCGGTGCGCGTACCGGACGGAGGGGGCGAGGACAGTCTTCATCGGCGTGGGTCCGTCAGCGCTCGCGCAGGCGCGGCCGCAACGTCGCGAGATTGCAGGGCCGTGTGCGCGCGTCCAGTTGCGCCTGGATGATCCGCTCCCACGCCGTGCGGCACGCGGAGGTCGACCCGGGCAGTGCGAAGACGAACGTGCCGTTGGCCAACCCGGCGAAGGCGCGCGACTGCAAGGTCGACGTGCCGATCTCATCGAAACTGATCGAGCGGAACAGCTCGCCGAAGCCCGGCATCTCCTTGTCGAGCAGCGGAAGCAGCGCCTCGGGCGTGGAATCGCGCCCGGTGAAGCCGGTGCCACCCGTAACGAGGATGCCGTCGACAGCGTCGTCGGCAATCCACTGCGACACCTGCGCCCGCAGCCGGTAGCGGTCATCGGGCAGCAGCGCGCGGCCTCCAAGCCGGTGACCGGCGGCCGCCAGCGCCTGGACCAGGTAGTCGCCCGAGGTGTCGTCGGCCGCGGTGCGGGTGTCGGAGACGGTCAGCACGCACAGGTGCAGGGGGATGAAGTCGCGTTCGGTACTCATGCCGCGCAGTGTACGGCGGGTGCGCACCCGTGCAGGCGGGCTTCAGCCGCGATCGCCCGCTGGTTGCGTGCATGCAGGAGCGATGGAGGTCGGGATGAACGCCAGCCCGCCCGCGCCGGGACCGCGGATCACGGAGGCATCGGCGCGGCGCGCCTGTGTCGATCCCGCCACCGGGCTCCGGCGATCGCGGCTGAAGCCGCTCCTACAGGGGCGGCGCGAGGGTGTGCATCGCCTTTGCGAAGTCCGCCGCGAAACCGGCCATGTCGAACAGGCCTTCGCCGTCGCGTCGTCGGGCCAGCTCGGCACGCAGCGCGGCCAGCGCGACCGGATCACGGGCCAGTTGCACCGCGCGCGCCACGAACGCCGCGTCGTCGTCCACATTCATCGCCGCCATGCCCAGGTGGTGGTTGAGGCTGCCGGCCACGCGCGCCGCGAATGTCTCCCCCGGCCGTGTCAGCACCGGGCACCCGGCCCACAACGCATCCGAGGCCGTGGTGTGGGCGTTGTAGGGGCCGGTGTCGAGGAACAGGTCGGCCTGCTGCAGGCGGGCGAGGTACTCGGCATGCGGCTGCTTGGGCATGAACACGAGCCGGGCCGGATCGATCCCGCGCGCCTGCGCATGCGCGCGCAGCCGCGCATCGGCCTGTCCGGGGCCCGACAGCAGCCACAGCACGCTGCCCGGCACCTGGTGCAGCACCGCCAGCGCGCGGTCGACGCTGGCCGGGTTGAGCTTGTAACTGTTGTTGAAACAGCACAGGACAACGCCGTCGGCTGGCAGGTCGCACGCCTCGCGCGTGGCCGCTGGCGGCAACACGCGCCGCGTGTCGGATGGCTGGAAGCAGCGCGGCAGGCGCAGCACGCGCTCGCTGAAGTGCGGCTCGAGCGCCGGCGGCAGCACGAAGCCGTCGGCCAGCACCCAGTCGATCCAGGGCGCACCGGATGTGCCCGGGTACGCCAGCCAGTTGACCTGCACGCGTGCGGGCCGCATGGCGAGCACCTCGGGCGCACCGCCGCCGCCCCAGCCGCGCAGGTCGACCAGCACGTCGATGCCGGCCGCGCGGATCGCCGCCGCCACCTGCGCGTGCGGGCGGCCGGATACGTCCACCAGCCGCGTGGCCGCGTGCAACCGGCGACGGATGGGGCCAGCGTCGTCGGCGTTGAGTGCGAACAGGTGGACATCGATGTCCTCGAGCGGCTGCAGGGCCTCGAACAGGGCCACCGTCAGCAATCCGGTCGGATGCGCGCCGAAGCCGTTGGACAGGAAACCGACCCGCAGCGGCCCCGGTGCGCGCGCCGGGGCCGGCGGCAGCGGCCGCACCTGCCGTGCGAGCATGGCGGCACGTTGGCGCGCGCATTGCAGTTGCTCGCCTGGGGTGCCGTCCTCGCTCAGGAAGGCGAACGGCTCCACCGCCCCCTGTCCCCGCCGGACGGATTCGCGGACCTGCGCGGCGAGGCGGTCGAGTTCGCGCCAGTCGCACAGCTTCCGTCGCCAGGCCAGCAGGTAGGCGGCGACCTGCGGGTCGCCGGGCAACAGGGCGTGCGCGTGGGCATAGGCGCCCGACGCCGCCTCGGCTTCGCCCACGTCCTCCAGCACATGCCCGAGCCACACCGCGATGCCGGGGTGGTCGGGCGCGTTCGCCGCGGCCATGCGCAGGCTGTCGGCGGCGTCCTTCCGCAGGCCCTGCATCCATTGCGCGCGGCCCAGGCGCGCGAGCGCTTCGGGGTGGCCCGGCTGGAGTGCCAGCGCGCGCCGGCAGGCGGCTTCGCCGGCCTTGGCATCGCCTGCATCCAGTTCATGCTCGGACAGCACGATCCACGCGATCGCATCGCCCGGATTGGCCTGGAGGCGCTGGCGCAGGGCAGGGCGCGGGTCGCCGGGCGGCATCGCCACGTTCATGCCGGACGCAGGGCGCGCCGGAACCGGCGGGTGCCGTCGAACGGTGTCCAGCCCGTGGCGCGATACAGGGCCTGCGCGGCGCGGTTGTCAGGGTCGGTTTCCAGTTCCAGCCGCAGTGCGCCATCGTCACGCGAAAAGGCTTCGGCCGCCTCCAGCAGCGCGCGCGCCACGCCGCGCCGGCGGGCGTGCGGCTCGACGAACAGGTCGTTGAGTACCCAGACGCGCGCCGCGCTGACGGATGAGAACATCGGATACAGCTGGACGAAGCCCAGCGCGCTTTCGGCGTCCGCAGCGAGCAGCACGGCCGAATCGGCATTCCCAAGCCGGTCCGCGATGAACGCGCGCGACTGCGCCATCGCGTCCTCACCGGTATAGAACGCGCGGTAGCGGTCGAACAGCGGGGCGACGGTGTCGAGGTCGGCGGTGCCGGCGCGGCGGATGGTCGTGTCCATCCGTGCAGCTTAAACGCCCGTGGCGACCGGGCCTTACGCGTCGTGCGTGAGACGGGCCAGTTCGTCGGCCTGGTGTTCCTGCTGCAGGCGCACGACCAGTGCGTCCAGCTCGCCGGTGAGCACGTTGGGCAGGTCGTACAGGGTGAGGCCGTCCACGCGGTGGTCGGTGATGCGGCCCTGCGGGAAGTTGTAGGTGCGGATGCGCTGGCTGCGGTCGCCGCTGCCCACCTGCAGCTTGCGCGTCTCGGCCTGCGCGGCCGCGGCCTTGGCGGCCTGTGCGTCGGCCAGCATGGCGGCCAGGCGCTTCATGGCCTTGTCGCGGTTGGCGTGCTGGCTGCGCTCGGTCTGGCTTTCCACCACCACGCCGCTGGGGAGGTGGGTGATGCGGATGGCCGAGTCGGTCTTGTTGACGTGCTGGCCGCCGGCGCCCGAGGACCGGAACGTGTCGACCTTGAGGTCGGACGCATTGAGTTCGATCGGCTCGCCCTCGGCCTCCACCGGGATGATCGCCACGGTTGCCGCCGAGGTGTGGATGCGGCCCTGCGACTCGGTCTCCGGCACGCGCTGGACGCGGTGGGTGCCGGATTCGAACTTCAGCCGCGAGTACGCGCCGCGCCCTTCCACGCGCGCGATCACCTCGCGGAAGCCGCCGTGCTCGCCGGGGTTGGCGGATTCGACCTCGACCTTCCAGCCCTGCCGCTCGGCGTAACGCGAATACATGCGGAACAGGTCGCCGGCGAAGATCGCCGCCTCGTCGCCGCCGGTGCCGGCGCGCACCTCCAGGTAGATGTCGCCTTCGTCGCGCGGGTCCTTGGGGACCAGGTGAGCCAGCAACTGGGCGTCGAGGTCCTCGAGCCGCGCCGTCGCGGCCGCGATCTCCTCCTCGGCCAGTTCGCGCAGTTCCGGGTCGCCGCGCATCGCCTGCGCGGCGGCCAGGTCGTCGCGGGCGCGCGCTTCGTCGGCCAGGGCGGTGGCCAGCGGCTCGAGCTGCGCGAACTCGCGCGACAGGCTGCGGAAGCGGTTGGCGTCGGATGCCACGCCGGGGTCGGCAAGCAGCCGCTCGAGCTCCTCGCGGCGTTCGGCGAGGGCTTCGAGTTTGCGGCGCAGGGTCGGGGTCATGGTCGGGAGCCGGGAGCGGAAGGGTGGGACATCGAGGGCGGGAACACCGGAGGTACGGCGTCCCTAATCCTCGCGTCCCGCGTCCCGCCCCTCCGGGAACAGGCGGTCCGCCGCGCGTGCGAGGTCCGCATTGCCGGTCAGGGCCGCCTCGCGCAGCGCCACCGTCGGCGCGTGCAGCAACCGGTTCGTCAGCGTGTGGGCCAGGTAGTCGAGCACCGCCTCGGGTGACTCGCCCGCGGCCAGCTGCTGCCGCGCCTTCGCCAGTGTCTCGATGCGGGCCAGCTCGCCATGCGCACGCAGGCGCTTGAGCGGCTCGGTGCGCGTGCTTGCCGTTGAGGTTTCGACGTACCGCGCGACCTGCAGCTCGATGATGGCTTCGGCTTCGGCAGCGGCTTCGCGCCGGCCCCGGCGGTTGTCCTCGATCGCGCGCTCGAGGTCGTCGACCGTGTACACGAACACGTCCTTGAGTTCGGCCACGTCGGCGGCGATGTCGCGCGGCACCGCCAGGTCCAGCAGCAGCATCGGTCGGTGGCGGCGCGCGGCAAGCGCGGCGGCCACCTGCGACCGTTGCAGGATCGGCTCGCGGCTGGCGGTGGCCGACAGCACGACGTCGGCCTCGTGCAGGTGCTTGTCCAGTTCGGTCAGCGGCAGCGCGACGCCGCCGTGGCGCGTGGCCAGCTCCTGCGCGTGGGTCAGGGTGCGGTTGGCCACCAGCAGCCGCTTGGCGCGGGCCTGCACGAGGTGGCGCGCGGCCAGTTCGACCGTCTCCCCGGCGCCGACCAGCAGCACCGTCGAATCCTCCAGGCGGGCGAACGACTCCTGCGCCAGCCGCACCGCCGCCGACGCCACCGACACCGGGTTGGCACCGATGCGGGTGTCCGTGCGTGCGCGCTTGGCGGTCGAGAACGCCTGCTGGAACAGGCGGTCCAGCCGTCCGCCCAGCGTGCCCGCGGTACGCGCGATCGCCCAGGCATCCTTCACTTGGCCGAGGATCTGCGGCTCGCCCAACACGAGCGAATCCAGGCCCGTCGCCACCCGGAACAGGTGGCGCACGGCATCGGCGTCGCGGTGGCGGTACAGGTAGGCATGCAGGCCCTGGCCGTCGTCCATGGCCGCGACGTCGCCGGGGTGGGTGGCCAGCCAGTCGGCCAACGCCTGGCCGTCGTCATCGGCCAGCGCATAGATCTCGGTGCGGTTGCAGGTCGACAGCAACGCGGCCTCGCGCACCGGCGGCAGCGCACGCAGCGACGCCAGCGCGGCCGGCACCGCGTCGGCGGAAAACGCCACGCGTTCGCGCAGGCCGACGGGCGCGGTCTGGTGGTTGATGCCGAGTACGAACAGGGTCACGGGGGAGGGGGAATTCCGTTCAGGCGCTTGCGATAAGCTGCTGGCCGCCGAAGCCCACATTCTACCGGCCCGGCCCGCCGCACCGAAGCGGTCGCACGGGCCGTCCGTCCCTGGTGATGCCGATGCCCCTGTCCCGACCCCGCGCCGCCGTGCTGGCGGCCGCCCTGTTCGCCGCGACCTCGATGCCGGCAATGGCCGCGCCCGATCCGTTCGGACGCGCGCTGGAGCCGCTGCTCCAGGCCGAGTTCGCGCTGCAGGCCGGCCGGCTGGAGGAAGCGGCGAAAGGCTATCTGGAAGCGGCCGAAGCCGCCGGCGACCCGGTGCTGTCCGAGCGTGCCACCCGCATCGCCCTGCTGGCCAAGGACGAGGAGCGCGCCGCGCGCGCCCTGGAACTGTGGCGCGAACAAGGCGGCGAGGGGGTCGATGTTCTGGCGGCCGAGGCGACCCTGGCGATGCGCCGGGGTCAGGACCGCGCTGCGCGCCGCCACCTGCTGCGGCTCATGGCGACGCCGGACGGCTGGCGTCAGGCGCTGGGCGTGCTGGGGGCGGGTGCCCGCGATCCCGAGCAGGCCGCCGCGCTGCTCGCCTACCTGATCGACCGCGATGCCATTCCCACCGAGCTGCAGGCGTGGCTGGCGTTCGGCGGGCTGGCGCAGCGCGTGGACGCGCCGGAGCTGGCCGAGCGCATCGTCGCCGAGGTCGTCGAACGCTTCCCCGGTGAGCCGCGCGTGGCGCTGCTGCGGGCCAGCCAGCTGCGCGAGGCGGGCGATACCGCGCAGGCGCTGGACGCGCTGGCCGCCATCGATGCGCAGGCCGAACACGATGCCGACCTGCGCCTGTCGCTGGCCAGCGAGTACGACGCGCTGGGCGAGCTGGGCCGCGCCGAGCGCACGCTCGCGCGTGGGCCGCAGGACGACCAGACCTACGCGCTGCGCGCCTCGCTGCTGGCACGCGCGGAAGACAATGACGCGCTGAAGGCGTTGTACGGCGAGCTGGCGCGCGACGCCGTGCGGCCGGACCCGCAGCGCCGGCTGCTGCTGGGCCAGGTGGCCGAGTTCCTGAAGCTGCACGACGAGGCGCTGGAGTGGTACCGCGGCGTGCCCGGCGGTCCGCAACGCTGGCTGGCGCAGCTGCGTGCGACCAACGTCCTGCACGAGCTCGGTCGCGCCGAAGAGGCCTACGCCGCGCTGGGCGATATCCAGGACGATGCCGAAGCGCCCGAGACGGTGCGGCGCGACGCCTACCTGCTGGAGGCGTCGCTGCGCGAGAAGGACGGACAGCCCGAGGCCGAGATGGACGCCTTCGCCCGCGCGCTGGCGGCCTTCCCCGACGAGCCCGAGGTGCTCTACGCCCGCGCGCTGACCTATGAGCGCCGCGACGACATCCCGCGCGCCGAAGCCGACTTCCGCCGCATCCTGGTGGCCGAGCCCGACAGCGTCGCCGCGCTCAATGCGCTGGGCTACACGCTGGCCGATCGCACCGACCGCTACCAGGAGGCGCTGGAGCTGATCAACCGCGCCCGCGCCGCCGCGCCCGACAACGCCGCCATCATCGACAGCTACGGCTGGGTGCTCTACCGCCTGGGCCGCAACGAAGAAGCGCTGACCGAACTGCGCCGTGCCTACGCCCTGCAGAAGGACGCCGAGATCGCCGCCCACGTGGGCGAAGTGCTGTGGGTGATGGGCCGGCGCGACGAAGCGCGGCGCTATTTCGGCGAAGCCCGCGAGATCGACCCCGACAACCGCGCCCTCAAGCGCGCCCTGGAGAACACCGGCGCATGACGCTCACGCTTCCCCCTTCCTTCCTGCGCATCGCCGTCTTCGCGGCCGTGCTGGTGTCCGCCGGCTGTGCCGTGCAACCCAGGCGCGAGCCGTTGCCGCCGGGCATGGAGGCCGCCGCGCAGGCGCGTCAGGCCGAGCGCGAAGCCGCGCTAAGGCCGCTGTCGGACTGGTCGCTGGAGGGCCGCATTGCGGTCTCCAATGACGGCAAGGGCGGCAGTGGCCGGATCGACTGGACGCAGCGCGGCCCGGCGTACGCCGTGTCGCTCAGCGCGCCCGTGACCCGTCAGAGCTGGCGCCTGAGCGGTGGGCCGGAGGGCGCGCGACTGGAGGGCATCGAAGGCGGTCCGCGCAGCGGCCCGGACGCGCAGCAATTGCTGCTGGAGGCCACGGGCTGGGCGATTCCTGTCGGGGCGCTGTCGGATTGGGTGCGCGGGCTGCGCGCCGAAGCCGCCGGTCCGGCCCGCATGGAATTCGAGGCGACCGGCCGCTTGGCGCGGC
>CBIHLN010000056.1:0-16849 GCA_966210725.1 uncultured Lysobacter sp.
TCGAAAACCCCGCCAGGGCCGGAAGGCAGCAACGGTATCGATCGACGCGGGTGCCGAGGCCAGCCGGCGGGGTCGCCACCTTTTCGGGCACCGCGTTTACGGAACGATCGCCAGCGCATCCGGCTCGCGCCCGGTGGGCCAGTGGTCGATGACCGTCCACGTCGCCGTGTCGATGACCGCGACTTCGTCCGCGCCGCTGATGGCCACGTAGACGCGCGGCCGCGCCGGGTCGGCCACCACGCCGATGGGCAGCGCGGCACGGCCCAGCAGGGTGTCCCGGTAGTCCGCGCCCTCGCGGGCCAGCGGTATTTCGGCCACGCGCTCACGGCTCTGCGCATCGAATACCGCCAGTGTCGCCGCCCGCGCATTGGTCACCAGCGCGTGCCGCCCATCGGGGGTGAACACCACGCGGATCGGGAATCCCTCGCTCTGGAGCGTGTGGCGCAGCGCGAGCGTGCCGGCGTCGTGGACGGTGACGGTGCCCGCCTCGCGATTGCCGACCCACACGTCGCCGCTCGACGGGTGCACCGCAAGGCCCTCGGCGCCGGCCCCGCTTTCGACCACTTGGGTGACCTCGCCCGTCGCCAGGTCCACCCGACTGACGGTGCCGTCGGCGATCTTGCTGACAAACGCCACCCCGCCATCGGCCGACACCGCGACCATGTGGCCGGTGCCGCCGCCCACGTCGATCGCCGAGGCCACCGTGCCTTGGGCGGTGTCCAGCACCAGCAGGCTGTTGGTGGCTTCCACCGTCACCACGGCGCGTCCGCCCGGCAGCCAGCGGATCCCGTGCGGGCGCGCATGCCCGTCCAGCGCGATGCGCGCTGCCACCTTGCCGGTTTCAAGGTCGAGCACCCCCACGCTGCGGCCGGGATCGGCGCCGCCGTAGTGCGTGACCAGCGCGCGGCGGCCATCGGACGACACCACGATCTCGTGCGGTGCGGGCCCGGCCGGGAACGCACCGACGCGCCGGCCGTCATCGAGCGACAGCCGCCAGACGGTGTCGGCGGATTTGTTGCCGACCAGCAGGTCCGCGGCCAGCGCGGGATGCGCGAATGCGGATACGGCCAGCAGCAGCAACGCGGATACGGACCTGGGCATGGCGATCTCCTCCTGTGGTGCGTTTCCGGAACGGCGGCGCGCGGGTCAGCGGTCCTGCACCGGGTGCAACCAGCCGGCATCGCCGTCGCGGTAGCGCTCGTGCTTCCAGATCGGTACGCGGGCCTTGACCTCGTCGATCACGAAGCGGCACGCGGCAAATGCGGCATCGCGATGCGCGGCGGTCACGCCCACCCACACCGCCAGTTCGCCCAGCGCGAGGTCTCCGACCCGGTGCACGCAATGCGCATCGATGATGTCGAACCGTGCCATCGCCTCGCCCAGCACCCGGCGGCCTTCGGCCAGCGCGAGCGCTTCGTGCGCTTCATAGCGCAGGCCGCCCACGTCACGGCCTTCGTTGTGGTTGCGCACCCAGCCCTCGAAGCTGGCATACCCGCCGACGCGGTCGTCCAGCAGGGCCGACCGCAAGGTCGCGGTGTCGAACGGGGTTTCGGACAGCCGGAAGTCGGGCATCGCTCAGCCCCCCGACACCGGCGGGATGAACGCGATCTCGGCGCCTTCCGCCGGCGCGGTGGACCAGTCGACGAACGCATCGCCGATCGCCACGCGCAGGCGCTCGCGCGGCAGCGCGAAACCGTGATGCTCGCGCAGTTGCCGGTAGAGCCCCACGAGATCCGTGGCGTCGGTGACGACCTCCTCGCGGCCGCAGCCGGCGGCGTCGCGCAGGCTGGCGAAATACAGCACGGCGACGCGGACGCTCATGGCACCTCCCCGACATCGTGCCGCCCGCCGCGCTTGGCCAGCAGCCGCGTGGGCCCCAGCACGATGTCGTGCGACAGCGCCTTGCACATGTCGTAGACCGTCAAGGCCGCCACCGTTGCGCCCGTCAGCGCCTCCATCTCGACCCCGGTGCGATGCGTGGTGCGTACGCTGCATTCGATCCGCAACGCGTCGGCGCCATCCCAGTCGATCAGGAGGCGGCAACCGTCGATCGGCAGGGGGTGGCAGAAGGGGATCAGCTCGTGCGTACGCTTGACCGCCATGGTCCCGGCGATCACCGCGGTCTCGACGATGCCGCCCTTGGCGCTGCGCAGGCCGCTCTCATGCAGCCGTGCGGCCACGTCCGCCGGAAACACCACCCGGCACTCGGCCAGCGCCTCGCGCGCGGTGACGGCCTTGCCGGAGACATCGACCATGGCCGGACGGCCGTGTTCGTCGAGGTGGGTCAGGCCGGAACTGGTGGGACTGGATGGCATGCGAGGCGACCGTGTAGCGGAGTCAGATGGTATCGCCATCGGGCAGGCGCGTTCCCTGGTGGAACACCATGCTCCACCCCGCCGGCTCCCTTCGCCAGAGCGACGACCGCATCGAGGCGGTGCGCACGCCGTTGCGCGTGACAACGGCGCGGTACGTCACCACCACGATCCCATCGGCCACCGGCCGTTCGGTGAACCCCGTGCATTCGAACGCCACCGAGCCTGCTTCCTGCGGCAGCCGGTCCAGCACAGCGGCCTTGCCGAAGGCCATGCCGGTGGACGCGATTTCCATGAAGTCATCGGCGAGCAACGCGTCCAGCGCCTCGGTGGAAGCGCGGACGGCGTCGGTCAGCAGGGCCTGTTCGCGTTCGGTGGGTGACGTGGGGTTGTCCATGGTGGTCCCGGCTGGAGGTGTTCGGCCGCAGCCTATCTCTGTTGCAGTGCCGGGCGTGCGCCCCCGTGGCCGCAGACGAACGCGCGGGCGACGCGGCACATCCCGGCACACACACCCCAACCAACGTCCCGGAAGGAGTCCGGACGCTTCATCCGCCGACCAGGAACATCTCCACGTGCCGTCGCGATGCCATGGGCGAACCGCGTTCCTCGCTGTAGCGGTCGGAACGGCGACGCCAGATATCGGCCACGTGCCCGGCCACCGCGGCGTCGCCGGCCGCCAGCAACGGCCGCAACGGCTGGCCGCCGCCGGCGAACAGGCAGGTGTACAGCGTGCCGTCGGCCGAAACGCGCGCGCGGTGGCAGTCACCGCAGAACGGGGCGGTGACGGAGCTGACGAAGCCGACCTCCCCGACACCGTCGACGAAGGCGTAGCGCTCGGCCACCTCGCCCCGGTAGTGCGGTTGCAGCGGGCGCAATGGCCAGCGCGCATCGATCACGTCGCGCAGCTCGGCCGACGGCACCACCCGCTCGCGCCGCCAGCCGTTGCAGGTACCGACGTCCATGTACTCGATGAAGCGCATCACGTGTCCGCGCTCGCGTGCGAACGCCACCAGTGGCACGACCTCTGCGTCGTTGATGTCCCGCTGCACCACGCAGTTGAGCTTGATCGGTCCGAAGCCCGCATCGACCGCGGCGTCGATGCCGCGCATCACGTCGTCCACCCGACCGCGCCCGCCTGACAGCGACGCGAACAGGGCCGGGTCCAGCGCATCCAGGCTGACCGTGACCCGTCGCAGCCCCGCGTCACGCAGCGCGCGCGCCTGCCTGGCGAGCAGGCTGCCGTTGGTCGTCAGCGCGATGTCGTCCAGGCCCGGGACCGCCGCCAGCCGCTCGATCAGCCGTGGCAGGTCGCGACGCAACAGCGGCTCGCCACCGGTGATGCGCAATTTGTTCATGCCCAGCCGGGCGAATCCGCGGACCAGCGTTTCGATCTCGTCGAACGACAGGCGCGAGGCCGCGTCCAGCCCATGGTCGTCGCCGACCTGGTCGGCGGGCATGCAGTACGGGCAACGGAAATTGCATGCCTCGATGACCGACAGGCGCAGGTCGCGCAGCGGACGGCCGAGGCGGTCCCGCGGCCCTTCGGTGGCGGCGGGAGCGTCGATGGGGTGAGGCACGTTCATACCGGGTCGGACCGTCGCGCGGTCGGCTCGTTCAATATGAGCGTCGCGCCCGGGTCCGCCACGCGGTAGCCACGCTCGGCCAATGCGCGGCCATCGGCGGCACTGGCGTAGTGGTAGAGCACGCACCGGTCGAGCAGCGCGCGCGGGTACTCGCGCTCCAGGTCGTCGATGCCGCTGTGGGACGGATTGCCGACCAGTGCGCAGTCGTGTGCGATCAGCTCGCCGCCGTCGGCGTAGCGCGCCAGCATTTCCGGGATCGGCCGGGTGTCGCCGGTCCACACCAGGCTGCCGCGCAGGCGCAGGCCGAATGCGGTGTCCGGCCAGTGGTGGCGCACCGGCAACACCTCCAGCTGAAGGCCGTCATGCCAGAACGCATCGCCCACCGGGATCACCTGGAAGGCATCCCAGAAGTTGGCGCCACCTTCGGCCAGCACGTTGGGGTAGTCGCCGACGCGTTTGTGAAGCAGCGGCACGAGCGGCGCCGGCACATAGATGCGGATGCGGCCCCGGCGCTCGGCATTGAAGTGGGTGTCCACGAACAGCCGTTCGAACCCGGCCACGTGGTCCAGGTGGGTGTGGGTGATGAACAGCGCGCGCGGTGCCTCGCCGTACTGCGCCAGGTACGCAGTCAGGCCCTCGCCGCCGCAGTCGATGGTCAGCCATGGCGCCCCGTCGCGTTCGATCGTCGCCATCGCCGAGCCCAGTTCGACCGCCGACGCGTTGCCGACCCCCTGCAGGCGCAACTGCCAGCCCATCAGTAGCCCCGCTGCCAGATGCGGTCGTACGCCCCGCGCAGGCGCGCGAAGTCACGCTCCACGGCGTCCACCGGGCGGCCGCCGCGCAGCTTCAGCACCGACCGCCGCAGGCGCGCGAGGTTGCGCTCGCGCCATCCGGTTGCGGGGATGCGCAGTTCGCCGCGGTCCAGGTCGATCACCCAGCCCTGCCCGGCAGGGTTGAACAGCAGGTTGTGGGCGTTGAGGTCGGCATGGTCCAGACCGGCACGGTGGCTGCGGGCGATGAGGCGGCCGGCCTCCTCCCAGGGCGCGCCGTCGCCGGCGACACTGGCGCGGTCGGCCAGCGAGCGCACGTTTTCGAGCCGCTCCAGCAGGATCGCGGCCTGGTAACGCAGGCCGACACGGCGGTAGTACGCGGCGATCGGACGCGGCACGGGCACGCCTTTCTCGGCCACGGCACGCAGCAGGCGGAATTCGGCGAACGATCGCGTGCGGTTGCTGCCACGCCACAGGTAGCGGTCGTGGTTGACCTGGGCCACCAGCCCACCCCGCAGGTACCGGCGCAGCACCGCCGGGCCGAACGGCGTCTCCACGAACCACGCGCCGCCACGCCCACCGCTGTCCACCGGGCGCGCACGATCCCCCCAGTAGCCGGGCGAAAACCAGTCGGCGCTGGCTTGCCGCACCCGCGTCAGGTCGAACAGAATCGCGCCGTACCCGCTGTCGTCGCGGAACGGCATCAAGCCTTCTGTCGCGTCATACCCCGTCATCGTCCGGAGTCTAGCAATTCAAACCCGCCATTCATCCGGGTCCGCCGCGCGTCCCGACTCGATCTGCCTGCTGCGGCTGTCGGCGCTGGGCGATGTCACCCACGTGGTGCCGCTGGTCCGCACGCTGCAGGCGGCGTGGCCGGATGTTCGCCTGGCCTGGGTGATCGGCAAGGGCGAGCACCGGCTCCTCGACGGTTTGCCCGGCGTCGACTTCATCGAATACGACAAACGCAGCGGCATGGCCGGCATGCGCGGCGTGCGGCGCGCACTGGGCGGCGAACGCTTCGATGCCCTGCTGCAGATGCAGGTGGCGGCACGCGCCAACCTGCTGTCGGCGTTCATCCCCGCGCGCCGGCGCATCGGCTATGACCGCAGCCGGTCGAAGGACGGGCACGGGCTGTTCATCAACGAGCGCATCCCGGACCGACCCGGCATCCACGTGCTGGACGCCATCGGCAGCTTCTGCGAACCGCTGGGCCTGACGCAGGACAGCGTGCGCTGGGACCTGCCGGTGCCAGCCGAAGCCTTCGACTGGGCACGCGCGCAATGGCCCGATGACGGTCGCCGCACGATGCTCGTCTCGCCCTGTTCCAGCCATGGGCTGCGCAACTGGCGCCCCGAGCGCCATGCCGCGCTGGCCGACCACGCCGCCGACGCCGGTTGGCGCATAGTCCTGTGCGGCGGACGCAGCGGCCTGGAGCGCGAGACGGCCGACGCCATCCTCGCCGCGATGACGCACCCGGCGCTCGACCTTGTCGGCAAGGACACGCTCAAGCAGCTGCCGGCCCTGCTGGCGCGCGGTGACCTGCTCGTGACACCCGACTCCGGGCCGATGCACATCGCCAATGCCATGGGCACGAAGGTGTTGGGCCTGCATGCGGCCAGCAACCCGGCCCGCAGCGGCCCGTATTCGGACCGACGCTACTGCGTGGACCGCTACGACGACGCGGCGCGCCGGTTCCGCAGCACACCGGCGGCCGCGCTCAGATGGGGCACCAAGATCGAACACGAAGGCGTCATGGACCTGGTGACCGTCGAGGATGCGGTGGCGGCGTTCGAGCGGTACCGTCGCGACCACGGTTGACGCCGGCCCTCGCAGGCCGGCCCGTGGCCGCCGCTTTCACGAGGAGTTCCGGATGTCCGCCTGGTTCAGTGTCGTCGCCCCCTTCCTCCCCGACATCATCAAGGCCGCCCGGCCGATGTTCACGCGCAGCCGCGGCGACGATGCGAAGGCCGCCGCCCTTGTCCCCCGGCAGATCAAGGAACTGCAGGACGCGGCCGCGCAGAACGCCGACGCCATCCACACCCTGGCGGAGGAAATGCAGAACACGCTGCACTCGTTGCAGCAGGGCGCGGCCGAGCTCGAGCGCACGCTGGCCCGGCAGGCGCTGGCAGTCGCGGCGCTGGAGCGCGCCCGCCGGCTGGCGCTGGTCGCGGCGACGGCGGCGGTGCTGGCATTCGCCCTGGCCGCTTACGCGCTGGCGCGTTGACGGCCGGGCGATAGCCCCCCGCGCCGACGGTATCCCGACTGATGGGCCATGACCCGGCGCGCCGCGCGCGCCATGCTCCGGACAGACGCCCGCCGCCGTGTCCGCCATGACTGTCCGACGCCACCCCTGGATCGAGTCGCTGACCCACCCCGCGTTGCTGCTGGGCGCGCTGGCCCTGTGGTGGGCCCTGGGCAGGAGCGAGCTGGCTGCGCTCGCCGCACTGGTCGTCGCCCAGGCCGTGCTCACCCTGCTCGAAGCCACCGTCCCCGCCCTGCCTCACTGGCGGCAGACACTGAAGCAGAAGCTGGGACTGGCCGCGGTCTATCTGGCGACGCTGGTCGTGTTCGGCCTGGTTCTGGCCCTGTACGAGTGGCTGCTCGCACCGCCCCTCATCCAACTGCGCGACGCCTGGGGGCTGGCCCTGTGGCCGACGCGCTGGCCGCTGGTGGCACAGGTGGTGCTGCTGTTTTTCGCCAGCGAGTTCATCTACTACTGGATCCACCGCGCGATCCATGCCTCCAGCCTCTTCTGGCGCGTAAGCGGGCACGGCTTCCACCACGCGTACCAGAACCTGCACGCGCTCAACGCCGGTGCCACGCATCCGCTGGAAGTGCTCTTCCTGGCGCTGCCCGCGCTGCTGATCACCGCCCTGTTCGGCGGCACCGCGGACGCGGCGGCCGGCGCGACCACGCTGCTGGTCGTCAACGCGTCCATCGTCCACGCCAATGTCCACACGGACACGCCCGGCCTGCGCTGGCTGGTGACCAGCAGCGCGCAGCACCGGCGCCATCACTCGGCCGTGTTCGAGGACAGCAACAGCAACTACAGCTGCAATGCGATCGTCTGGGACCGCCTGTTCGGCACGTTCTCCGAAGGTCCGGTCACGCAGACCGGGATCGGGCCACACGAACCGACCTTCCTGCAGAAGCTGCTGCTGCCGCTGCGCGAACCGGTCTACGCCGACACCGCCACCACGCGGAAGCACGGCGCCCCGCGGGATGGCTGACCCGACTGTTCAGGCCGCGGGGGCGCCGCCGGAGCGGTAGTCCTCGTAGGACTTCTCCTCGACATACGCCGACCCCAGCGCGACGTTGATCTCGCGCTTGATGCGGGCGCGCTCGTCGTTCTCGATATAGACGCTGCGTGCCAGCTGGACGAAGCCGTCGTCGAACGCCTGCGCCTTTTCCTTGAGCCGGATGTCGTCCTCGATCACCCACAGCCGCTCGTTGACGGCCTTGAGGTCGGCGCGCAGCCGGGCGATGTCGTGGCCCGCGGCCGGATGCGCCATCCAGGTCTTCTCCAGCGCCGACAGCTCGTTGCGGACGTTGGCCAGCTTGGCCGCATCCGTCATCCGCTCGGACTTGATCTGGAGGATGGCGATCTTGTCCAGCAACTCGCCGAACGATACGGGCACCTGGATCTCGGACATGGGCAGCGCACTCATCGATGGGGGCCACGCAGTCTAACGCCCGTCCCGGCGCCTGCCGGGTACCGTCCACCGCCCGCTTGTCCACCTGCGGCGCGGCCCGTATCATGGCGCGCCCCGCCCGGCCGCAACCGGCCCGGAACGGGACACCACCGGAGAGGTGGCAGAGTGGTTGAATGTACCTGACTCGAAATCAGGCAGGCGTTTATAGCGCCTCGGGGGTTCGAATCCCCCCCTCTCCGCCAGATTCGCATGAGCCCCCGCAAGGGGGCTTTTGCGTATCTGAGGAAGAGGGATTGGACGAGAGGGCCAACGGGGTTCGACAAATCGGCAGGACAGCCGGTTTGAACAGCCCCAGGCTGCCCTCGCGCAGCGAGGGCGAGGGCCCTGGATGGCCCGGGTCCGTCCCTGTACTCGCCGCGACGGTCGCATGCCGCGGCCCGGGGAAGCGGTGAATCCGCTGCACATGGACCGCAATCGCGGCCGAAGCCGCGCCTGCGCGAACCTCCGCCGAGGCCGCCGTGCTGCCGCTCTTCCGTTGTCCCATCCGGGGGATGGCGTCATGACGCGCCGCCGTGAACAGGGCATCATCGCGCCATGATCGAATTCGGACACCTCACGCATGTCGGGCTGCGGCGCGACCTCAACGAGGACACCTACTACGGCGACAGCGAGCTGGGACTCTGGCTCGTGGCCGACGGCATGGGCGGGCACGAGTACGGCGAGGTCGCCAGTGCGCTGGCGCGCGAGGCCATCGTCCGCGAGGTCCGCGACGGCACGCCGCTCGACCAGGCCATCCGCATCGCCGACGAGGAGATCATCCGCACCTCGCGCCGGCGCAACGACGCCCTGCCCATGGGCACCACGGTCGTGGCCGCGCGTGTCAACGGCCAGCGGTTCGAGGTGGCCTGGGTCGGCGACAGCCGGGTCTATCTGTACCGCGATGGCCAGCTGGCGCAGCTGTCACAGGACCACAGCTACGTGCAGGAGCTGATCGCCAACGGCGCGATCACCCACGAGCAGGCGCGCAGCCACCCGCACCGCAACGTGGTGACCCAGGCGCTGGGCGTGACCGACCCGCGCAACCTCAACGTCGAAACCATGACCGGCGAACTCCGCCCCGGCATGCAACTGCTGCTGTGCAGCGACGGGCTGACCGAGGAAGTGGACGACCGCAGCATCGCCAACGTGCTGTCGCAGCGCGACTGCAGCGCGCAGGAGTGCGTCGACACGCTGGTGGCCGCGGCCCTGGACGGTGGCGGTTCGGACAACGTCACCGTGATCCTGGTGCGCAGCCACTAGCCCGGTGGCACGCGGGTCGGCGGCTCCTCAGACCAACGCCGGCACGTCGGACGCGGCCTCCACCGGTTCGAAGCGGTCCCAGAGTGCGTGGCCGGCCTTCTTCCGCAGCGACGCCAGGCGGGCCTGGTGGGCCCGCAGGTCGATGTCGGGGATCGAGATGCGCGGGCGCGGGCCGCTGGCGGGGCGGAACGCCGGGATCGCCGCGGCGGCGGCCGCATCGGCGGAGGCAAACCCGATCTCCTCCTGCCCCGACGTCAGCCCGATGTACACCTCGGCCAGCAACTGGGCATCGAGCAATGCGCCGTGCAACTGGCGATGCGCGTTGTCCACGCCCAGGCGCTTGCACAGCGCGTCCAGCGAGTTGCGCTGTCCCGGGAACCGCTGGCGCGCCAGGAGCAGCGAGTCCTCGATGGCGCAGCGGTCGGCCAGCGCCCCGTACTGGGCGCCGGCCAGGCGCAATTCGTTGTCGAGGAAGCCGACGTCGAACGCGGCGTTGTGGATCACCAGCTCCGCACCGTCGATGAATTCGAGGAACTCATCGACGATTTCGACAAAGCGCGGCTTGTCGGCCAGGAACTCCAGCGTCAGCCCGGTGACTTCCTGCGCGCCGGGCTCGAACTCGCAGTCCGGCCTGAGGTAGCGGTGGAAGTTGCGTCCGGTGGGACGGCGCTCGACGAACTCGACGCAGCCGATTTCGACGACGCGGTTGCCGCGCTCCCAGCTCAGGCCGGTGGTTTCGGTGTCCAGGATGATCTGACGCATCGGGGGCAGTCTACGGCAGCGGTCAGGCGGCGCCGGCGCGGAGCTTCAGCGCGGCGTTGCGGGCCAGCACGTCGACACGCTCGTTGTCGGGGTCGCCGGAGTGGCCCTTCACCCAGCGCCAGTCGATGGCGTGGCGACGCGTGGCCAGTTCCAGGCGCTCCCACAGGTCGCGGTTCTTCACCGGGTCCCCGCCGGCGGTCTTCCAGCCACGCCGCACCCAGTTCGGCATCCACTGCGTGATGCCCTGCCTGACGTACTGCGAATCCGTGTGCAGGACCACGGTGCACGGCTCGTTGAGCGTTTCCAGCGCCATGATCGCGCCCATCAGCTCCATGCGGTTGTTGGTGGTGTCGGGGTCGCTGCCGGAAAGCTCCCGTTCGCGGCCCTTGCAACGCAGCAACGCGCCCCAGCCGCCCGGGCCGGGGTTGCCCAGGCACGCGCCATCGGTGTGGATTTCGACCGTCTTCGATGCTTGATTCATCCGGCCATTATCGCGACATCGCCCGGCGCGTCGACCACGTGGGGTCCAGCGCGCTGCCGTCGACCGCGTCGCGGTGCGTCGCCAGACGCAGCCGGCGCAGGGGGTGACGGGGCACTGCGGCATGCACGCGCTTGACCACGGTGATCGCGACGCCGGCACGCAGGCGGTCCAGGGCGGCCACCCCGCTGTCGTGGCGGTCGGTGCGCCAATAGGGCCCCAGCCACTGCACGCTGAGGCTGTCCGCCACCAGTCCCGCGCGCCGCAGTCGCGACTGCCATGTCCCGAGCCCGCGCACGCGCAGGCCGCCGCGCCACCACCTCGCGCGGTACGGGCTGAAGGGGTTGAGCACCGACAGCCACAGCGTGCCGCCCGGCACGAGCACCCGCGCGCACTCGTCCAGCAGTGCCTGGGCGTCGACGATGTCCTCGGCCGCGTGCTGCACCAGGACCATGCCGACGGAGTCGTTCGCGATCGGCCAGGGCACCGTGCAGTGCAGATCGCCCCCGTACCGTGGCAGCGCCGTCGCGCCGGGCCCCGTGTGCTGCAGCCGCACGCCGCGCGGTCGATCCAGCGCCGGTGCGCCAGCCCCGCAGGCGCCAATCCACAGCCACGGCAGCGACGGCATGGACGCCAGCGCCCGGGCCATGGCCGCGGCCTCCGCTGCCAGCACGCCCCGGCCGGCCCCGCCGCCGAAGAACGGCAGGGGCGGCTCGGGTTGACGGGGAGGACGGGGGGCGGGCATGGTCGCGTAGCCTCCGGTCGGGGCCCGGTCAACCGGGGTCCGGCCGCACTGAAACAGGATGGATGCACGGGGATCTGCGGCGGATTCTGCGCGATCCTCCCGGGAGCGTCACCATGCCCCTGCTGGCCCTGCCCGCGTTCAACGACAACTACATCTGGGTGCTTCAGGGCGCTGACGGCACGGCGCTGGTGGTCGACCCGGGCGAGGCCGGCCCGGTTCTGCGTGCGGCGGGCGCCGGGCTGAAGCCGGCCGCCATCCTGCTCACGCACCACCACCCCGACCATGTCGGCGGCGTGCCCGAGCTGCTCGACCGTTGGCCCGACGTGCCCGTGTTCGCCCCGGAGGACCCGCGTATCGCCCACGCGACGCACCGGGTGAAGGATGGGGATACCGTCAGGGCCGGTGAGTGGGCGCTGGACGTGATCGCGGTGCCGGGCCACACGCTGAGTCATGTCGCCTTCCACCTGGCGCAGGGCGACCCGCCCCTGCTGTTCTGCGGGGACACCCTGTTCAGCCTTGGCTGTGGGCGCATGTTCGAAGGTGTCGCCCCCCAGATGCTGGCCTCCCTGGACCGTCTGGCGGCCCTGCCCGGCCACACCCGCGTCTGCTGCGGCCACGAATACACGTTGTCCAACGCGGCGTTCGCCCGCGTGGTGGACCCCGACAACCCGGCGTTGCTGCGCCGACTGGAAGAGGCCCGAGCCATGCGCGCTGCCCATCGCCCCACCCTGCCTGCCCTGTTGTCCGACGAGTGGGCGGCCAACCCGTTCCTGCGCACGCGCGCGCCGGCCGTGGTGGCCGCGGTCCAGCAGCGCCTCGGGCACGCGCCGGCGTCGGATGCGGAGGTGTTCGCCGAGTTGCGGCGCTGGAAGGACGGGTTCGCGGCATGACAGCCGCACCGCGCATCGCCCGGCCCGCGCGCGTGCTCGCCCTGACGACCCTGCTGGCCATCAGCGGCATGGCGTCCGGCGCGGAGCCGCCGACATCCGTGACAGATGACGCCCCCACGTCCGTCGCACCGCGCACCGGCCTGTCCGTCTTGCAGGCGTTCCGCGATGGACTGGCCGACCCGTCCTGCGAGGGCGATGTCAGCGACCGCTGGCGCCGCCACTTCGCCAGCGCGCCGTCCAAACTGTCCCAGCCGGGCAGCGACGTCATGCCGCTGTTCGCCTACGTGGTGGATGCGCTGCGTGCCTCGCACCTGCCGACCGAGTACGCGCTGATCCCGTTCGTGGAGAGCGGCTACAAGCCGGGCGCGCGCAGCCCGTCCGGCCCGGCGGGCCTGTGGCAGTTCATCGCCCTGACCGCGCGCAACCACAAAATCCAGGTGGACTCGGCGTATGACGGCCGCTACTCGCCGGTCGACTCCACACGCGCGGCGGTGCGCTACCTGCGCACGCTGCACGGCATGTTCGCAGGTGACTGGCGGCTGGCCGCCATGGCCTACAACGCCGGCGAATACCGCATCCTCGGGGCGCTCAAACGGAACGGGCAGGTCGCGCGCGACGCACGACCCGGCGCCCTGCAGGGCGTTCCCGCCATCACCCAGGCCTATGTGCGCAAGCTGCATGCGCTGGCGTGCGTCGTGGCGGCGACCGCCGATGACCCGGACCGCCGCGCCGCGCTGGACGCCCCCATCGCGACCCTGGTCGAAGTCGAAGTGCCCGAAGGCATCGACCGGCTGGACGCGCTGGCAGCCGACGGCGGACACGATGTGGATCGCCTGCGCGCGTTGAACCCAGCCTTCCGCAACGGCCGCATCGCCAAGGGCCGGGCCGGGCCGCAGCGCCTTCTGGCCCCGGCGGTGACGATCGGCGCGGGCGACGCGCCAGCCCCGGCATCCGTGGCCGCCGCGTCGATGCCCCCGGCGTCGGCGCCCGCCACGACGGTTGCCACCGCCGCAGCGACGACCGCAGTGGCGACGCCCGATGGCGCGCCGCGTCGGCACGTCGTGGCTCGCGGTGAAAACCCGTGGGTGATCGCCCGGCGCTACGGCATGCGCGTGAACGACCTGCTCAACCGGAACGGGCTGCGTCCCGGCAGCGTTCTCCAACCGGGTACCGCCCTGCAGATCGACCCACCGCGGGCGTCGGACTGACCCGCAACGATCGCCGCCGGGCGGGCCCGCTGTGGCCGCCTGCGCCTCCGCAGGGCACACTACCGCCCCTGCCGTCCACGGCACCGGTTACCACATTCGAGGGTCGCACCATGGGTTTCCTTCAGGGCAAGCGCGCACTGATCACGGGCATCGCCAGCCAGCGCTCCATCGCCAGCGGCATTGCCGAGGCCATGCACCGTGAGGGCGCGGAGCTCGCGTTCACCTACCAGAACGACAAACTGCAGTCGCGCGTGGAGAAGGCCGCCGCCGAGTGCGGCAGTGACATCGTGCTGCCGCTGGACGTGACCGACGACGCGCAGATCGCCGCCTGCATGGAGCAGTTGGGCCAGCGCTGGGACGGCTTCGACATCCTCGTGCACGCCATCGCGTTCGCGCCGCGCGAAGCCATTTCCGGGCAGTTCCTGGATGGCCTGACGCGGGAGAACTTCGCCATCGCGCATGACATTTCCGCCTATTCGCTGGCGGCGATGGCCAAGGCCGCGCGGCCGCTGATGGCCGGACGCAACGGCTCGATCCTCACGCTGACCTACCTGGGCGCCGAGCGCGCGCTCGCCGGCTACAACGTCATGGGGGTGGCCAAGGCCAGCCTGGAGTCGACCGTGCGCTATTTAGCCTACAACCTGGGCCCGGAGGGCACCCGCGTGAATGCGATCTCGGCCGGTCCTATCAAGACGCTGGCGGCAGCGGGCATCGCCGGGTTCCGCAAGATCCTGGGACATGTCGAAGAGAACGCACCGCTGCGCCGTACCGTCACCATCGAGGACGTCGGCAACGTCGCCGCGTTCCTCAGCTCGGACCTGGCCTCGGGCGTCACCGGCGAGGTCACCTATGTCGATGCGGGCTACAACATCGTCGGCATGACGGGTATCCACGGCGACGCTGACGACTGACATCGCGCACCCTCACCTCCACAAAAAAGCCCGGCACGATGCCGGGCTTTTTCGTGGTGCCTGCCGCGATCAACGGCCCGGCGACCTCAGAAGTTGTCCTCGAACACTTCGATATCGAGGTTGCGCCGCAGTGAGCGCGTCAGCGCCTCGACATCGTCCAGGCCGGACACACGCGCGAACTGCTGGCGCAGCATCGTGCGCTGGGCGTCGTCGAGCGTCGCGGCGCTGCCCGGCGTGACGCCCGTCACCGCAAACACGACCACGCGACCGTCCGACAGCACCTGCTTGCCCACCGAAACGCCGCCCTCGGCGGGCTTAGGGGCGGCGAAGATCGCCTCGTTCACCGCCGGCTCCGGCAGCGGCGCACCGCGCGGGACGCCAGGGATCGACTCGGGCGCCGGCAGGGCCTCGGCCTCGGCCAGTGCCTGCAGCGTCTCGCCCTTTCGCAGGCGCGCCAGCAGCGCGTCGGCGCGTGCCTCGGCCGCCTTGCGGCTGCGATCGGCGCGCACCGCAGCGTCCACGCGGGCACGGGCCTGCGCCAGTGGCACGGCGCGCTCGGGCGTGTGCTCGACCACGCGGATCAGCACCGTTGAGCCCGGCGCCACTTCGATGGGATCGCTGACGGTACCGTCCTGGACCAGCACCTCCGAGAATGCGGCCTGCTTCACGGCGGGGTGGGCTGCCACGCCCTGCGCGTTGTCGCGGGTGAACGGGCCCAGCGTCTGCACCTCCAAGCCCATCTCACCGGCGGCGGGCGACAGCGACGACGGGTTGCGGTAGATGCGGTCGACCAGGTCGCTGGTGAACTCGCTGACGGCGCGATCGCGGTTGGTTTCGACGAGCTCGGCGGCCAGCGCCTCGCGCGCATCCTCGAAGCTCTGCGTCTGGCCGGAACGCGCCTCGCGCAGCTGGATGACGTGCCAGCCGAAATCCGTGCGGACCGGGTCGCTGACCTGACCAGGCTGCATCGCGAACAGGGCATCCTCGAAGCTGCCGGTCATCGCGCCGCGACCGATCCAGCCCAGGTCGCCACCCGCCGCGCTGGAGCCGCTGTCATCGCTGTTGGCCTGTGCGATCGCGGCGAAGTCGGCACCCGGGGCTTTGGCCTGGGCGGCGATACCTGCCGCCTTCTCGCGGGCGGCAGCCACGGTCGCATCGTCCGCACCGTCCTCCACACGCACGAGGATGTGGGAGGCCAGGCGCTCGTCCTGCTGGCTGAAGCGCTCACGCTGCTCCTCGTACCGCTGCCGCAACGCAGCCTCGTCCGGTGCGGCCGGCGGCGGCACGGTGTCGGCGTTGACCTGCACGTACTCGATCGTGACCGCCTCGGGCGCACGGAAGTCGGCCTCGTTGGCGGAATACCAGCGTTGCGCGTCGTCATCGCTGACCGCCGCGGTGTCCGCCTCGGGCGCGGGCAGCATCAGCAGGTCGACGTCGCGCTGCTCGCCCAGCAGGCGCACCAGACGATCCATCTCACCTGCGGTGACAAAGCTGCTGTTGCCGACGGCCTGGGCCGCCAGCGATTGCCGCAGGCTGTCGCGCAGCGTCTGCTCGAACTGGCGCGGGGTCTGCGGCGGCACCTGCGATGCGAGCGTCAGCTGGTACCGGTTGGCGTCGAACTTCCCCTCGACCTGGAATGCTTCGATGTCCTGGATCGCATCGCGCACCATCGCATCGCCGACCACGATGCCGGACGCCTCGGCCGACATCGCCAATGCCTTCTCGTCGATCAGGGTTTCGAGGATCTCGCGCTTGTTGTCGACGGACTCGAACGCCACCGGATCGAACGCGTCGCCCTGTTGCGCACGCTGCTGCTGGCGCACCAGCTCCAGCCGGTTGCGGAACTCTTCGACGGTGACCTCCTCATGGCGCCACGCCATGGAGGCCGGCCACCACGACGGCGCCTGCGCCCACCAGGTCGGCGGCGCCTGGATGCGGGCCACCGTGTTGGCGCTGCCGCCCACCATGTACTGGTCGAGCCCGAAGAGGGCGAAGGGGACGATCAGCAGCGCGAGGATCACGGCGCCGACGACGCCGGACGTCTTTTCGCGGAGTTTCTGCAGCATGTGGGGTCGCGTATCGGGACGGAGCCGCGCAGTCTAGCAAGCCCCGCGCCGGGCGTGATTCCGGACAAAAAAAAGAAGGCGCCGTTTCCGGCGCCTTCTGCGGACAACTGGCGGAGCGGACGGGACTCGAACCCGCGACCTCCGGCGTGACAGGCCAGCATTCTAACCAACT
>CBIHLN010000057.1:0-16626 GCA_966210725.1 uncultured Lysobacter sp.
CCTCGACCGCGGCGTTGAGCGCCAGGATGTTGGTCTGGAACGCGATGCCGTCGATGACGCCGATGATGTCGTTGATCTTGCGCGACGAGTCGTTGATCGCGCTCATCGTCTGCACGACCTTGCCCACCACCTGGCCGCCCTGCTCGGCGACATCGGCCGCGCCGATCGCCAGCTGGTTGGCCTGGCGCGCGTTGTCGGCGTTCTGGCGCACCGTCGACGTCAGCTCCTCCATCGACGAGGCGGTTTCCTCCAGCGAGGCGGCCTGCTGCTCGGTGCGCTGCGACAGGTCGTTGTTGCCCGAGGCGATCTCGCCGGCGGCGGCGTTGATCGAATCGCTGCCGGCGCGGATCCGGCCGACGACCGTCGCCAGCTGGCGCACGGTGCCGTTGGCATTGGCCGCCAGTTCGCCGAACTGGCCGGGCAGGGTGGCATCGACTTCCTGCGTGAGGTCGCCGTCGGCCACCGCGCGCAGCAGGGCGCCGATCTCGCTGACGCCGCGGTCGGCGCTGTCCATCAGCGCGTTCAGGCCCTGCACCATGTCGTGGTAGACGAACTCGAAGCGGTCGGCATTGCCGCGCTGGCTGAAGTCGCCTTCCACCGCCGCGTCCACCAGGCGCTTGATCTCGCCGTTGACGTCCAGCATGCGCGACTTCACCGCGTCCACGGCCTCGGTGATGCGGGCCTTCTCACCCGGCAGGCGCTCGATGTCCTGCGACAGGTCGCCGCGGCCGTAGGCGTCGACCAGCTCGATGACGCGCGTCTGCAGGTCGATGTGCGAGGAGACCAGGGTGTTGATCTCGTCGGCCATGACGCCGAACGACCCCGGGAAGGACTCCGCGTCCAGGCGCTCGTTGACGTTGCCGGCCTGGTGGGCCTCGAATACATGGCCCTGCGCGTCGGAGAACCGGCGCAGGCTGCCCACCGCCTGTTCCAGGCTGTCGGCGATGACGCGCAGTTCGTCGCGGCTGTCGACCTTGACCCGTTCCGGGAACTGGCCCACGGCCAGCGACTCGGCGGCGGTCTGGATCTCGCGCAGCGAGCTGCGCGTGCTGCGGCTGAAGCCCAGGAACAGGTAGCCCGACAGCAGCAGCACCAGCAGGCAGACCAGCATCGTGGAGGCGCGCTCGGACTTCAGCGCGCCGATCTCGTTCTCGGCGGCGGCGACCAGCGCGGCCTCCGAGCCTTCCAGCGCCACGGCCATCGCCAGGCGGGTCGCGTTCTCGCGGGCGGCCATGGACGCCACCGGCATTTCCATCATGTCCGCATCCAGCACGTTGGCCTGGATGGCCGCGTTCTGCTTGTCCATCGCCTCCAGCGCGCGGCGCACCGGGCCGCCCAGCGTTTCGGCCAGGGCGGGGTCGGCGGCTTCGGCGTTGGCCAGCTCCAGCTCGATGCGGCTGCGCACGAACTCCTGCATGTTCTGCGAGATCGCAAGACCCGTGCGGTCCTCGACCCAGATCGAGCCCTCGCCCAGCACGCGGATCGCCACCGCGCCCTGCTGCGTGGTGTATTCGGCCAGAGAGGGCAGCCATTCGGTGGACGCGCGGCCGGTGTAGAACACGGCCGGGTCGTTGGCCTGGGTCAGGCCGGTGTACTCGGAGACCTCGCGCATCATGCCGCGCACGTGGAACAGCGCGTCGTTGTGCAACTCGGCCTGCGCGAACAGGTCCTCGTTGGCGGCCGTGGCCTTGACCCAGGCGGCCTGCGCGGCCTTCAGGGCGTTGGCGACGGGGGCGTCCGGGATTTCCTCGCCCTGCCAGCGGCCGAACTCGGCGAGCGCGGCATTGGCCTGGGTCGCGGCGGTGGCCATCTCGGCCGGCGCCACGCCGTCCTTCGCCGCCAGGCGCGTCACCATCTGGCGGTGCGCCTGCATCGCCAGCATGGCGTCGTGCAGGTGCGCGATGCCGTCGTTGGCGGTCAGCTGCATCTGCGCCTGTCCGATCTCTTCGTTGGCGCGCACCAGCACGATGCCGGCCAGCACCGCGCACGTCAGGGCGAAGGCGGCGCCGATCACCATGGCCTTCTGGCCGAAGCGCAGCCGCGCCATCAGGCGCGTGGACGGCGCCAGCGCACGGTCCAGAAGGTTCGAGGGAAGGGGGTTGGACATGTCGCAGCCTCGGCAAGGGTGGTTGACCCGGAGTGGGTCGACACACCGTGCATCGGCGGCAGCGCGCAAATCTTTAGCGGGTTCACGCCGCCTCGACTGGCGCGGTGCCATGGCGCTGGACGGCGACGGGCCCGGTGCAACGGCACATCGGGCGATGTGGCGGCCAGGCATCGCGGTGCAGGGCCGCGCCATCCTGTGACGGGTCTCGCAGTTTCACCGCGCAGCGCCGTGCGCGCCGGGTGCGGTCCTCAAGAAAGCCGCGTGCCGGCCGTTGCCGGGGGAGCAAGGCGCACGCCTTCTGTCCCGTCTATGAGGAGCCGTCCATGACCCGTCCGTCCGTTGTCGCCGCCGCGTTGCTGGCCATGGCGTTTGCGATGCCGGCCCACGCCGAGCTCACCCCGACCAAGCGCGTCGAGCCGCAGTACCCGCCCGAAGCCGCCCGCGCCGGCAAGACCGGCTTCGTCGAGGTCGAGTTCTCGGTGGCCGCCGACGGCAAGGTCGAAAGCGTCTCCGTATTGAATGCAAAGCCCTCGCGCACCTTCGAGCAGGCCGCCGTCCGCGCGGTCAAGCAGTGGCAGTTCGCCCCCGGCGGCGGTCGCGGCAAGGTGCGCCTGGACTTCAACCTCTGACAGACCCACTCCCCTGGGACTTCAGGAAACCGCGCCTCCGGGCGCGGTTTTTTTTTGCGACGGAGCACGCCGTAGGAGGGGTTGAGCGGTGCGATACCCATCGCCTCGCGGCACCTGGCTCGCGCACGGCGTGATCGATCCCGCTCTGCCCGGCTCATCCCGCGTGTCCTTCAGGATCCAGTTGCACACGGGGCCTCGTTAGGGTCTCCTTCATGGATCCACAGCGACCTGGAAGTAAACGTGCCCTCGATGCTGCGGCCTGCGGTGCGCGATCTGTTGAAAGCGCTGACCGCATTGGGCGTTGCTGTCCTGCTCACCTCCGTGCTCGGATCACTAGGCGGCTATCCCGACAATGCAGAGGCCGTGCGCGCCCACAATCGGGTGGTCGATACGATTGTCGCGGCGCACCCGGATGCGGATGCGCGCAATTTCCAGCGGCTTTACGAACAGCGGGCCAGGGAAGATCCAGTACTCCGCAAGCCAATGCGGTCAGAGCATCCCGTCATTGCCGTGCTGAAGACCAGTACGACCCTCTTGTTCCTAGTGCTTGGGGTGTCGTTCATAGTCTTAAGGCCGAGCCTTTTGGCGGTGGGCTATGTGGTTGTGACCGCCTCGGGCGCGGCGCTGCTGTTCTCGGTTGTCCGGACCGATATGGACTTGCTCAAAGAGGTGGCCGTGGCCATAGCGGGAGGCGGGCTGCTCTATGTAGTGGTGTCGCGGGTCGCTCCGTCGTCCGCACCAAACCGGTCAAGCCCTAGTCGTCACGAGATGTAATAAGCGTAGCCCGGGTAAGCGCAGCGCACCCGGGGGTTGTCATGCATCACCTCGCGGCGATCCCGGGTGCGGCCGGTGGCCTTACCCGGGCTACGGTGTAACGAAAAAGGCCCGCACGAAGCGGGCCTTTTCTGTTTGCGTAGTTCGACGGGTGCTGACTATGCCGCCAGTGCCTAGGCCACCAGGGCCATGTCGGCGCTGGTCATCAGGTGCTCGATGTCGAGGCAGAGTACCCGGGTAAGCGCAGCGCACCCGGGGGTTGTCATGCCTCACCTCGCGGCAATCCCGGGTGCGGCCGGTGACCTTACCCGGGCTACGGTGTAACGAAAAAGGCCCGCGCGAAGCGGGCCTTTTCTTGTTCGAGGGGGATGGTAGCGCGTGCGCTATGCCGCCAGCGCCTCGGCCACCAGACCCATCTCGGCGCTGGTCATCAGGTGCTCGATGTCGAGCAGCACCAGCATGCGGTCTTCGGCGGTGCCGATGCCGGTGAGGAACTTGCGGTCGATCGTGCAGACGATCTCCGGCACCGGGCGGACCTGGTCGGGGGTGAGGCGGATCACGTCCGACACCGCGTCCACCACCATGCCGACGACGCGGTCGGCGACGTTGAGCACGATCATCACCGTGGTCGGGCCGTAGCCGACGTCCTTCATCTTGAACTTCAGGCGCAGGTCGACCACCGGGACGATGGTGCCGCGCAGGTTGACCACGCCCTTGATGAAGTCCGGCGCGTCGGGCAGGCGGGTGACGGCGTCGTAGCCGCGGATCTCCTGCACTTTCAGGATGTCGACGCCGTATTCCTCGTCCGCCAGGGTGAAGGTCAGGTACTCCTCGACCACGGCATCACTGGCGTGGGCGTCGTTCTGGGTGGTGGCGGTGCTCATGGCGGGTCCTTCGTAAGCGGTGTTGGCGTGTCAGGCGGCGGCGGGCAGGCGCGCGGCCTGGCCCAGGCCGCCGGCGTCGACGATCAGCGCGACGCGGCCGTCGCCGAGGATCGTGGCGCCGGAGACGCCGTCGATGCGGCGGTAGTTGGCTTCCAGGTTCTTGACCACGACCTGCTGCTGGCCGACCAGTTCGTCGACTTCCAGCGCCAGCTTGCGGCCGTCGCACTCCACCACCACCGCGATGGGCGGGGCGGCGTCGTCGCGGCGCTGCGCGGGCAGGCCGTAGGTGGCGGCCAGGTTGAGCAGCGGCAGGAACTCGTCGCGCACGCGCAGCACGCGGCCCTCGTTGGTCACCGTGCGCACGTCGCCGGGCCCGGGCTGCAGGGACTCCACCACCATGTTGAGCGGGATGATGAAGACCTCGTCGCCGACGGCCACGGACATGCCGTCCATGATCGCGAGCGTCAGCGGCAGGCGGATGGAGATGGTGCTGCCCTGGCCGCGTGCACTGCGGATCTCGACGTTGCCGCCCAGCGCGACGATGTTGCTCTTGACCACGTCCATGCCGACGCCGCGGCCGGACAGGTCGGTCAGCGCATCGGCGGTGGAGAAGCCGGGGTGGAACACCAGGTCCCACACCTGCGAATCGGTGGGCTCATCGGGGACCGGCAGGTTGCGTTCGGCGGCCTTGCGCAGGATGCGCTCGCGGTCCAGGCCGCGGCCGTCGTCGCCGACCTCGATGATGATGTGCCCGCCCTGGTGGGCGGCGCTCATGCTGATGGTGCCGGTCTCGTCCTTGCCCGCCGCGCGCCGTTCTTCCGGCGACTCCAGGCCGTGGTCGATGGCGTTGCGCATCAGGTGCACCAGCGGGTCGACGATCTTCTCGATCACGCCCTTGTCCAGCTCGGTGGCTTCACCGGAGGTCTTCAGGCGCACCTTCTTGTTCAGGCGCGAGGCGACATCGCGCACCATGCGCGGGAAGCGGCTGAAGGCGAACTCGACGGGCAGCATGCGCACGCCCATCACCGACTCCTGCAGGTCGCGGGTGTTGCGGTCCAGCTGCTCCAGCCCCGACAGCAGGGCCTCGTTGGCGACCGGGTCGAGCGACTGCGCGCGCTGGCGCAGCATCGCCTGGGTGATGACCAGCTCGCCCACCAGGTTGATCAGCGCGTCGACCTTGTTGACCGCCACGCGGATGGACGTATCGGCGTCATTGCCGCCGCGCGCGGGTGAATTGGCGGCGGGTGTATTCGCGGTAGCGCCGGCGTCGGCTTCAACCGGCGCGGCTTCGACTTGGGCGACGGCCTCGATCTCCAGCTCGCACTGGTCCTCGACCCACGCGAACGCTTCGTCGATGTCGCCGCGCTTGACCGTGCCCGGCAGCGTCAGCGTCCAGCCCAGGTGCGCCTCATGCGGGTCGAGCGCGGCAAATGCCGGCAGCTCGCGGTCGTGGCACTCGGCCGTCATCTCGCCCAGCCCGGCCAGCTCGCGCAGGATGCGCAGCGGATCGTTGCCGCTCATGAACAGCGAGGGCAGCGGGTGGAAGGCGATGCGCCAGTGGTCGGGGCCGGTGTCGGCCGCCGCCGTGGCGGCACTCGTGGTGGTCGCAGCGCCAGCGGCTCCTGCCAGCATCCGGTCCAGGCCGGCGCGCGCCTGCGCGAGCGCTGCGTGATCGATACGGGCCTCGATGTCGGGCCCGCCCTGTTCGTAGACGGCCAGCAGGTCGCGAAGCACGTCGACCGACGCCAGCAGCGCGCCGGTGGCGTCGCGGTCGAGCACGCGGCCGCCGCTGCGGGCCTGGTCGAGCAGCGTTTCCAGGACGTGGGTCAGGTCGGTGACGGCGCCGAAGCCGAACGTCGCCGCGCCGCCCTTGATGGAGTGCGCGGCGCGGAAGATGGTGTTGACCGTCTCGGCATCCGCACGGCCGGATTCCTCCAGCCCCAGCAGGCCGGCTTCCATCGCGTCCAGCCCTTCACGGCTTTCCTCGAAGAACGCGGCGTGGAACTGGGTGATGTCCATCGCTTAGCCGAGCACCTTGCGGACGGTGGCCAGCAGCTGGTCCGGGTCGAACGGCTTGACCAGCCAGCCGGTGGCGCCGGCGGCGCGGCCTTCCTGCTTCTTGTCGCCGCCGGACTCGGTCGTGAGCATCAGCAGCGGGGTGAACTTGTAGTCGGGCAGCGTACGCAGCTGGCGGATCAGCTCGATGCCGTCCATGCGCGGCATGTTGACGTCGGTGACCACGGCGTCGAACTTCGCGGTGCGCGCGATGTCCAGCGCGGCTTGGCCGTCCTCGGCCTCGCGCACGTTGTAGCCGCCCGAGGACAGCGCGAAGGCGACCATCTGCCGCATGGAGGTGGAATCGTCGACGATCAGCAGTTGGGCACTCACGAGCGGTCTCCATCGGAATTGCGTTGCGCGCCGGTCCGGCACGCGCGGGTCTGCCCCAGGGCCGGGATGCGGCGCTGGGCGGGGGTGTGGGAAGCCGGGCCGGCGCCGCGCATCAGTCGTGCGCGGGCGTGGGCGCGTCGACGCCGAGGCTGACGGCCAGCGCCAGTGCGCGTGCGGCGTCGGCCAGGGCGGGCGAGGCGAGGGTGACGGCGGTCTGGCGCCCGGCGTGGGCGCGGTCGCGCACGAAGGCGTGCAGCAGCTGCAGACCGGCCGCATGCACGCGGCCGACCCGGTCGCCGACCAGCTCGATCGCGTCCTCGTCGTCCAGGTGCGGCAGCAGGGTGGCGTGCAGGGCCGCCACGTGTTCGATGCCGAGATCCGATTGCAGGGCCAGCGGGGTCATGGGCGTGCGCCGTCGGGGGTTCGAAATGGTTATCGGCGGTGGCGGCGGGGACTTGAGGGGGTGTTCACCCCCTCCCCAGCACGTAGCCCGGGTAAGCGCAGCGCATCCGGGGTCGCGGCAGGTCCATGGAGGCGATTCCCGGATGCGGCCTTCGGCCTTATCCGGGCTACGGAGATCCGGATCAGTCGAACAGCGCGTTCGCGTCCAGCAGCACGGTGGGCGCCTGACCGGTGCGGGCGATGCCGACGATGGCGCCGGGCGTGCCGTTGGCCAGCGGCGGCTCGATGTGTTCACGCGACAGGCTGACCACGTCCTCGACCTGCGTGACCAGCACGCCGATCAGCTCGTCGTCGCGTTCGACCACCACGATGCGCGCGCCTTCGGTCACCTCGATGGCGGCCGAGCCCAGCCAGCGGCCGAGGTCGAACACCGGCACGATGCGGCCGCGCAGGTTCATCACGCCGAGGATGGACATCGCCGCCCCGCGCACGGCCAGGGTCGGCGCGACGCGCACCACCTCCTGCACGCGCAGCAGTTCGAAGGCGTAGCTGTCGCGGCCGATGCCCATGCGCAGCCAGCGGCTGCTGCGTGCGGCGGCGGGCACGTGCTCGCCATTGATCGGCGAGGTGTCGCTGGCGCGGCGGTGGCGCGGTTCGGGCGCGGTCGCAGGCGGGGCGGCAGGCGCCGGCTCGCGGGCCGGCACCGCCACCGGCGCCGGCATGCTGCGCGCCACCGGGGGCAGGGCGGGCGTGTCGGGCACGGCGATCACCGGTGCGGATGCCGGTGCGGACGGCGGTGCCGCGGTGGCGGGTTCGACCTCGCACAGCAGGTCGTCCAGGTATGCGTCGATGGCGTGTTGGCTCATGCGGCCTCCTTGCGGACGTCGGCCTTGTCGAGCAACCAGGCCAGCGCCGAGCGGTATGCGTCGGCGCCCTTCCCGGTCGGGGGTTCTTCGGCGGTGAGGACGGATGGATCGCGCAGGCGCGTGTCCATCGGCACCGCCTTGTGCCAGCAGTGCGACGGGTGGCCGTCCTGCAGCAGCTCCAGGCTCTTGACGCCCGAGCGCGTGCGGCGGTCGTACAGCGTCGGGATGATGTGGCGCGCCAGCGGGCGGCGGCGCGAGCGCTCGACCATGTCCGCGGTGCGCACCATGTCGCTGAGGCCGTGCATGGCCAGCGGGTCGGTCTGCGTGGGGATCACCAGCCGGTCGGCCGCCGCCAGCGCATTGACCATCAGCAGGCCGAGCGTGGGTGGGCAGTCCAGCAGGGCGTAGTCGTAGCTCTCTCGCACGCCGTGCAACGCGCGGCCCAGTGCCAGGCCGAGGCCGGGCTGGGTGGCGCCGCGGCGTTCCAGCGTCGCCAGCGCCGGTTGTGCGGCGACCAGGCGCAGGCCGTCGATGGCGGTGCTGCGTGCCAGCGAGCCCATCGGCACGTCGGGGCCGTTGAAGATGTCGTGCGTGCCGGCAGGGGGCGGCGCGGACGGCACGCCGAAGGCGCGCGTCAGCGAGGAATGCGGGTCCAGGTCGACCAGCAGCACGCGCGCGCCGGACTCGGCCAGGTTGCGCGCGAGGCACAGCGACGTGGTGGTCTTGCCGACCCCGCCCTTCTGGTTGGCGATCGCCCAGATCAGCATCAGCCGGCCTCCGGGTCGCGCGGTGCGGGGCCGTGTGCCGCGCGGCGCGCGGCCAGGATGGGCAGCAGGCGCTCCGGCGGCACGGGGCCGCGGTGCGCCGGGGCCGGCGTGGCGCGCGGTGGCGGCGGCGTGGCGGGTGCGGCCGCCGGACGGGACCGTGCCTGCGCCACGCGCGTGTCGGCGCGGGCGGGCGTCGGGCGCGGGGCGGCCTCGACCACGGCATCCGCGTCGGTGCCGCCGGCATCGGCATCCTGCGGCGAGGCCAGGATGACCAGCAGCACCCGCCGGTTGGCGTTGCGGCCTTCGATGGTGGCGTTGTCGGCCACCGGCTGGTGTTCGCCGAAGCCGACCACCGCCAGCCGCTGCGGCGACACGCCCCAGTCGACCAGCTCGTGCACCACGCCCGCGGCCCGGGCCGACGACAGCTCCCAGTTGGAGCGGAACGCCACCGTGTTGATCGGCACGTTGTCGGTGTAGCCCTCCACGCGCACGGCGTTGGGCTCGCCGCGCAACACGTCGGCCAGCTTGTGCACCGTGGTCAGCGCCACCGGGCTGGGGGCGGCCGAGCCGCTGGCGAACAGGATGTCGCTCTGGATTTCCACTTCCAGGAAGCTGTCGCCGCGGCGCACGGTGACCAGCTTCTGCTGGACCAGCTCAGACAGCGCCTGCTGGATGCGACGGCCCAGGGAGTGCAACTGCCGGTTGCGGCCTTCCACCTGCTCCAGCAACTGGGTGTTCTCGGTCTTGGCGCTGTCGTCGCCCGTCGCGCTGTTGCCCTCGCCGTCGCCGGTGGCCGTCTTGCGCGCCATGGCGCCGAAGGTGGGCACGTCCAGCACCTGGCGCATCGCCGGGCTGCTGACCGGCGTGGCCGAGGAGGGACCGGACTTGGAATCGGGCGTCTGCATGGACGGGCGGTCGAACGCCGAGCCGCGGATCTGCGTGGCGCCCAGCTGGATCGGCGCCACCGTGCGCGGCGGGCCGCCGAACGCCGACGACAGCGCGTCGGCCAGCACGCGGTATTTGCCCTCGTTGACCGAGGAGATGGCGTACATCACCACGAAGAAGGCGAGCAGCAGCGTCACCAGGTCGCCGTAGGGGATCGCCCAGGCTTCATGGTTGACGTGGTCTTCGTGCTTGTGGCGACGGCCGGCCATGGCTCAGTGGATGAACCCGTTGAGCCGCGCCTCGATGTTGCGCGGGTTCTCGCCTTGGGCGATGGCGATCAGCCCTTCGACGATCATTTCGCGCTCCTGGGTCTGGTGGTTGACCAGGCCTTTCAGCTTGGAGGCGATGGGCAACAGCATCAGGTTGGCCGCGCCGATGCCGTAGATCGTGGCGGTAAAGGCGGCGGCGATGCCGTGGCCCAGCTTGCTGGGGTCGGCGAGGTTCTTCATCACCGCCATCAGGCCCAGCACCGCGCCGATGATGCCCAGCGTCGGCGCATAGATGCCCATGCCCTCGAACACCTTGGCCGCGGACATGTCGCGGTCGGACTGGCCGTGCAACTCGATCTCCAGCATCTGGCGGATGGCCTCGGGCTCCACGCCGTCGACCACCATCTGCAGGCCCTTGCGCAGGAAGGGATCCTCCAGCGATTGCACTTCGGCCTCCAGGCCCAGCAGGCCCTGCTTGCGCGCGGTGGTGCTCCACTCGACGATCTTGGCGATGACGCTCGCCCGGTCCTGCGCGGGCGGCTGGAACACCCAGCGCACGATCTTCAGTGCCCGCTTGAACGTCGCCATCGGCGTCTGCAGGAGGATGGCGGCGATGGTGCCGAGGATCACGATGACGAACGCAGCCGGCGACCACAGGCCCGACAGGCCCGCGCCCTTGAGCATGCTGCCGCCGATCAGGGCGACGAGTGCCAGCACCACGCCGATCACGCTGAGTCTGTCCATGTCCGGAATTAACGGTCGGGGAAGGGGATTTCTTGAGGGGATGCACGGCGCGTGCCGTGGTTTTTCCGACGCGGCGCACGCGGCGCGGCTGCCTCACGCTGGTGACGAAACCGGAGCGGCCTTTGCTCCCTCCCCTGCTCGCAGGGGGTGAGGAGAGCCGTAGCCCGGGTAAGCGCAGCGCACCCGGGTCGTTTTGCATCACGTCGCGGCATTCCCGGGTGTGGCCTACGGCCTTACCCGGGCTACGGTGACCCGTCAGGCGATCAGCCGCGTCGGCGCCTTGACGCCGGTGCGGTACAGCGCGTCGACATCCAGGATCAGCGCCATGCGGCCGTCGCCGATCAGGCTGGCGCCGGCGTAGCCGGGCAACCCGCGCAGGGTGCGGGGCAGCGCCTTGATGACGACTTCCTCGCGGCCGCGCACGCGGTCCACCTCCAGGCAGAAGCGCTGCTCGCCGGACTGCAGCACCACGCCGGTGGTCTCGCCGTCGGGCGGCGCGCCGGCGCCCAGCCAGTCGCGCATCGACAGCAGCGGCAGCGGCTCCTCGCGCAGGTCCAGCACGCGCTGGCCGTCGATCCACATCGGCTCGCTGGCGCGGTGCGCCAAAACCTCGACCACGCGCACCAGCGGCAGCGCGTAGACGTCGTCGTCGATCTCCACCAGCAGCGTCGGCAGGATCGCCAGCGTCAGCGGCACGCGGATCAGGAACCGGCTGCCCACGCCGGGCTCGGACTGGATCTGCACCTCGCCCGAGAGCTCGCGGATCTTGGACTGCACCACGTCCATGCCGACGCCGCGTCCCGACAGGTCGCTGACCTCGGCGCGGGTGGAGAAGCCGGGCATGAAGATCAGCTGCAGGCACTCGTCGGTGGACAGGCGCGCCGCGGATTCGGTGTCGATCAGGCCCTTGCGCACGGCGCTGTCGCGGATCTTGTCGGGGTCGATACCGGCGCCGTCGTCGCGCACTTCGATGGCGACGTGGTCGCCCTCCTGCTGCGCGCTCAGGCGCACGCGGCCGGTGTCGCCCTTGCCCGCGGCGCGACGCGCACCGGGCGACTCGATGCCGTGGTCGATGGCGTTGCGCACCAGGTGCAGCAGCGGGTCCGACAGCGCCTCGACCAGGTTGCGGTCCAGCTCGGTGTCGGCGCCGATGACGTCCAGTTCGACGGACTTGTCGAGCTGCCGCGCGATGTCGCGCACCAGCTTGGGGAAGCGGGAGAACACGCGGCCGACCGGCTGCATGCGCGCCATCATCACCGCCGACTGCAGGCGCGAGGTGGAGGCGTCCAGCGCGGTGACCACGCGGTCCAGGTCCTCGTCGCGCAGGCGCGGGCGGATGGTCTTGAGGCGGTTGCGCACCAGCACCAGCTCGCCCACCAGGTTGACCATGGCGTCCAGCCGGCGCACGTCCACGCGCACGGTGGCATCGGCCGGGTCGGGCGCCTTGCGCGGTGCGGCGGCCGCGCGGATCGGGGTGACGGTCGCCGGTGGGGCGGCGTCGGGTGCGGTGGCCGGTTCGGCGGGCGTCGGCGCCGCGCCGGGCACCGTGCCCTTGCCGTGCAGGCTGTCGAGCAGCGCGTCGAAGTCCAGGTCGTCGAGGTTGTCGTCGGTGATGTCCGACAGCACGTCCGACGCCGCCGCGGTGGGCGCGTCCTCCATGCGCAGGCTGGCCAGCAGCAGCTCGGGAACCTCCGCCGGCGTTGTACCGGCGGCGACGCTGTCGAGCATGTCCATCAGCAGGTCGACGGCCTGCTGCGCGCCGTCGAAGGTGACGGGGTCCAGCGGCACCTTCCCGCTGCGCGCGGCGTCGAAGCGGTCTTCCACCGCGTGGCACAGCACCACCATCGGCTGGATGTCGAGGAAGCCCGCGCCGCCCTTGATGGTGTGGAACCCGCGGAACACGGCGTTGAGGCCGTCGCGGTCGTCGGGCGCATGTTCCAGCGTGACCATCTGCTCGCCGAGCTGGTCGAGGATCTCGCGCGCCTCGACCAGGAAGTCGGCGCAGATGTCGCTGTCGAAGGCGCCGCTCACGTCAGATGCCCAGCGACGACAGCAGGTCGTTGGCGTCGTCCTGCGTGGCCGGCT
Source organism: uncultured Lysobacter sp. (assembly GCA_966210725.1). Lineage (GTDB taxonomy): Bacteria > Pseudomonadota > Gammaproteobacteria > Xanthomonadales > Xanthomonadaceae > Lysobacter_C. The sequence goes on from CBIHLN010000057.1 coordinate 12,801, forward strand.
TGTCGTCCAGCCCGGCGATCGACGGGCCGTTGCCGCGGTTGGACAGCTGCAGCGGTGCGGCCTGGCCGGTGGCCTGGCCCAGGCCGGCGTGCACGGCGCGCACCAGGTCGACCACGCGCAGGATGATCTGCCCGGTGAGGTCCTGGTAGCCCTGCGCGGCGGTCATCTCGCTCAGGCGGCTGCGGATGCCGGCCACGGCCTGCGCGGCCGCCTCGTCGCCGGCCGGCACCGTGGCGAGCAGCTGCCCGCACTCCTGGATGAGATCCAGCGTGCGCATGCTGGCGTTCTCGGTCAGCGTGACGACGTGCTCCAGCCGCGAGCAGGCGTCGGGCAGCGAGGCGCCGGAGGCGCCGGTGCCGTCGCCCAGCGTGGCCTCCAGCTCGCGCGCCAGCCGCGCCAGGCCCTGCACGAACGGCTGCGTGCGCCACTGGATCAGCGCATCGACATGCTCGCGCCAGCCTTCGGCGTCGTCGTGCTCCAGCGCCCACAGCGCCTGGTGCAGGCGCTCGGTGATGTGCGCCCGGTCGGCGGGGACGACCCCGGCCGCGGCCACGGGCGCGACGGCGGCGCGGGTGTTCACGCCGCGGTCTCCAGCCGCTCGAAGATCTTGTCGAGCTTGTCGCTGAGCGTGCCGGCGGTGAACGGCTTGATGACATAGCCGTTCACGCCCGCCTGCGCGGCTTCGATGATCTGCTCGCGCTTGGCTTCGGCCGTGACCATCAGCACCGGGATCTTCGACAGCGCGGCATCCGACCGGATCGCCTTGAGCAGGTCGATGCCGGGCATGCCGGGCATGTTCCAGTCGGTGATGACCAGGTCGAACGGCCCTTTGCGCAGCTCCACCAGTGCGGTGTTGCCGTCGTCGGCCTCGGTGGTGTTGAAGAACCCCAGGTCGTTGAGCAGGTTCTTGACGATGCGGCGCATCGTCGAGAAGTCGTCGACGATGAGGATGCGGATGTTCTTGTCCATACGGGGCTCGGGGGTGTTCTTGAAGGACCTATCGGCCGCGGGCGGGGTTTCTTGACTGCTCTTGCCGTCATTCCCGCGAAGGCGGGGATCCATGGACGTTGCCGTTGCTCGCGAAGATTCGAACGGAAGCCAGCAAGCAAGTCTCTGCGTTCCCGCCTTCGCGGGAATGACGGGGATGGGCTACTCGTCGTTCTGCGCCTCGCTGCGCCACTCGCCCAGACGGGCGCGCAGGCGGAGCATGGCCTGGCCGTGGATCTGGCAGACGCGCGATTCGCTGATCGACAGCACCGCGCCGATCTCGCGCAGGTTCATCTCCTGCTCGTAGTACAGCGACAGCACCAGCTGCTCGCGCTCGGGCAGGTCGCCGATCGCGCCGCCCAGGGCGTGGCGGAAGGCGTCGTGCTCGAACTCGCGTGCCGGCGTGGCGGCGCCCTGCGAGGCCAGGCGCGGTTCGCCGTCGTGTTCCTCGGCATGCGAGTCCAGGCTGATCAGCTGGCCGCGCGCGGCGTCCTCCAGCATGCGGTGGTACTCGTCCAGCGATACGCCCAGCGCGCCGGCCACTTCCTGCGCGGAGGCGGCGCGGCCCGTGGCCTGCTCGACCTCGCGGGTCGCGGCGACCACGTCGCGGTAGCGGCGGTGCACCGAGCGCGGCACCCAGTCGCCGCGGCGGATCTCGTCGATCATCGCGCCGCGGATGCGGATGGAGGCATACGTCTCGAACGCGGCGCCCTGGTCGGCCTGGAAATTGCGGGCCGCATCGATCAGCCCGAGCATGCCGGCCTGGATCAGGTCGTCGACCTCGACGCTGGACGGCAGGCGCGCGGCCAGGTGGTGGGCGATGCGCCGGACCAGTTCGCCATGGCGCTCGACAATGTCGTCGGCACCGCCGTTCTGGTGGGCGCGGTAGGTGGCGGCGGCGGTGCTCATGCGGTGGCACTCCGCGCGTTCGGCGACACCAGCCGCTCGATGAAGAATTCGACGTGTCCGCGCGGGCCCTGCGGCGACTGCCACTGGCCCGCGCGACGGGCAATGTCGCGGAAGGCCACCGACGAGGGTGCCGACGGGAAGGCCTCGACGACGGCTTCCTGGCGCTGGATCGAGCGGCGCAGCCACTCGTCGCGCGGGATCGCGCCCAGGTACCCGAGGGTCACGTCCAGGAACCGCGACGTCACCCGCTCGAGCTTCTCGAACAACTGGCGGCCCTCGGCCGGATGCTGCACCTGGTTGGCCAGCACCTGCACGCGGTTCACGCCGCGGTCGCGGTTGAGCACCTTGATCAGCGCGTAGGCGTCGGTCACCGAGGCCGGCTCGTCGCAGACCACCACGATGATGTCCTGCGCAGCCTGGCAGAAGGTCAGCACGCCGTCGGCGATGCCCGCGGCGTTGTCGACCACCATGGTGTCGATCGGCAGGTCCAGTTCGCTGAAGGCGTGCACCAGCCCCACGTGCTGCTGCGGGGTGAGTTCGGTCATGTGGCGCTTGCCGCTGGCGGCGGGCACCACCCACAGCCCGCGCGGGCCTTCGATCACGGTGTCGCGCAGTTCGCAGCGGCCGGCGAAGACGTCCGCCAGGGTGAAGCGCGGCGACAGGCCCAGCATCACGTCGATGTTGGCCAGCCCCAGGTCGGTGTCCAGCAGCAGCGTGCGCTGGCCGGCATTGAGCAGCGACATGGCCAGGTTGACCGAGACGCTGGTCTTGCCGACGCCGCCCTTGCCACTGGCGACGGCGATGACTCGGACGGGGGCGGAAGGCGGGGTCATGGGGATCACGTTGTTTCCGTTGGCGGCGGGACCGGCGGGCAGGGCGTTGGGGTCAGGCGTGTGCATGACGGTCCTCGGTGATCAGGGGGTTATCGGCAGCGCGCCGCAATTTCTCCAGCTGCAGCACCAGGCGCGAGGCGTCGGCGGCATCCAGGGCGCTCGGCACGTGCTGGCCGTCGGTGGTGTAGGCGATGTTCAGTCCGTTGCGCACGGCCACCGAGAGCACGCCGCCGAGGCGGCCGGTCTCGTCGAGCTTGGTCAGCACCACGCCCTCGGGCGCGGCCATGCGGTAGCGGCGGACGACTTCGTTGAGGTCGGCCGGATGCGCGGTCGCCGGCAGCGCCAGCAGGCAGCGCACGTTGCGGGTGGCGCGCAGCCAGGTGATCTGGCCGAGCAGGGCGCGGTCGCGTGCCGCATAGCCGGCCGTGTCGACCAGCACCAGCGGGTAGTCGGCCAGCTGGTCGAGCGTCTCGGCCAGGCCCTCCGGGCCGTCGGCCTCGCACACGGTGATGCCCAGGCGCCGGCCGTGGGCCTGCAGCTGCTCGCGGGCACCGGCGCGCTCGTTGTCGGTGGTGACCAGCGCCACGTCGCGGGCGCGGTGGCGCTGCGCGAAGCGTGCGGCCATCTTCGCCAGCGTGGTGGTCTTGCCGGCACCGGTCGGGCCGATCAGCGCGATCACGCCGCCGTCGTCGATGGGTTCGGCGCGGGCGACCGTCAGCATCTGCGCCAGGTGCGCCAGCATCGGCGCGTGCACCTTGGCCGGGTCCAGCTGCGGGTCGACCTTGGCGGCGACGGCCTGGGCGAGGTGGTCCTCGCAGCCGTAGCCGATCAAGGCGTCGTAGGCGGCGGCGCGGGCCGGTGAGCCGCGCATGCGTTCCACCGCGAACTGGCCCATCTCGCGCTCGATCAGCTGGCGCATCGCCGAGAGTTCGTCGCGCATCGCGGTGACGGTCGGGTCCAGGTCGCGGCCGGCAACCACCTGCAGCGCGGGCGCCTCCTCGGTGCGCGCGGTGGCCGGCGCGTCCACGGCCGGCTCCATCGGCGCCAGCGACAACTCCATCGCATCGAAGCGGGCACGGCGCGGGGCGGGTTCGAGT
>CBIHLN010000058.1:0-16343 GCA_966210725.1 uncultured Lysobacter sp.
ACCCCACACCCCGCCCGCCGCCGCCGCGGCCGTGGAGACCGCACGGGCCGATGCCGCCCCGGCCGGCGTGTCGATGGAGATGTTCCTGTCCGGCATCCAGACCCGTGCCTTCCGCTTCGCCGAGATCGGCCTGCGGCAGCGCGAGGATGCGCTGGACGCGGTGCAGGACGCGATGATGAAGATGCTGGCCTACGTCGACCGTCCCGCTGCGGAGTGGACGCCGCTGTTCTGGAGCATCCTGCGCAGCCGCATCGTCGACATCCAGCGCCGGCGTTCGATGCGGCTGAGGTGGTTCGCCCCCCCGCCGGAGGATACGCGCGTCGGCCCGATGGACTGGGCCGACGACCCGGCACCGGGGCCGGGCCGCACCCACGAGGGCAAGGAGGCCTATCGGCAACTGGCAGACGCCCTGGACACGCTTCCGCGGCGACAGCGCGAGGCCTTCAGCCTGCGCGTACTGGAGGAACTCGACGTGGCGACCACCGCACGCGTCATGGGCTGCAGCGAAGGCGCAGTCAAGACCCACCTGTCTCGGGCGCGCGATGCGCTGCAACGGCAACTGGAACCCTGGCGATGAACATACGACCCCCGACCCCGACCGATGCCGACGCCTTCGATCAGGCGATGCGGCAGCGGTACGCGCATGCCTTGAACGCGCTTCCACCTTCGACAGCGGGCGCACTGCGGGCCGCTCGGCGGTCGGCGCTGGATCCGGCGTCGCACAGGCGCCGCGCGGGGCCGGCCTGGGGCTGGGCGGGCGCGTTCGCGACGGTAGCGGCCCTCGCGCTGGGGTTGCGATTCTTCGAATCAACACCGGCGCCCGGACCGGCACCGCAGGTGGCCGCCGTGGACGCGGAGATGGAGCTGGAGGCGGCCATCGGCGCGCTGGACGAAAACCCCGACCTGTACCTGTGGCTGGCCGCGAACGACGACCTGCCCCCGACTCCGGAGCCGTGACATGCCCTTCCCGACCTTCAGGACACGAACGCACCTGGTGCCGCTTCTGATCGGCCTTGCTGCACTGGCCGGGCCGGCGGGTGCGCAGTCCCAGGCACCGGCGACCCCAGCGGAAACATCGGCGCTGCCTGCCTGGGACCGCCTGACGCCTGCGCAGCGGGAGCGCCTCATCACGCCCCTGCGTGATCGATGGAACAACGAACCCGCCGCCCGCGCGCGGATGCTGGCGCATGCGCAACGCTGGCAGGACATGACGCCCGAGGAGCGCAGCAGGGCGCGGTCCGGGATGAAGCGCTGGCGCCACATGAACCCCGAGCAGCGCGAGCAGATGCGGGCGCTGTTTGCGCGCATGCGCGCGCTGCCGCCGGAGCAGCGCGCGGCGTTGAAGGCACAGTGGCGCGGCATGACACCCGAGCAGCGGCGCGACTGGGTCGATGCCAATCCGCCGCCCGCAGAACGCCCGAAGACGCGTTGACCGCGGTCAGGTCTCCGCAGGGCGCTCCGGCCAGAGGGTGCGGGCGAGCAACTCGTCGTCCCAGTCGTAGGCCAGGCGTCCCTCGCGGATGAACAGCGAGACGAAGTTCAGCAGGTTGCGCGCGTACATCTCGCTGGCATGGAGTGCGCCGCGGCTGGCGAGATCGACGGGACCGGCGATGGTCACGCCGCCGTGCTCGACCGTCTCCCCGGGGCACGTCAACTCGCAATTGCCGCCGCTCTCCGCGGCGAGGTCGACAATGACGCTGCCGGGCTTCATGCCGGCCACCATGTCCGCACCGAGGATCCGCGGCGCGGGGCGGCCCGGCACCGCGGCGGTCGAGATCACCACGTCCACCTGCCGCAGGTGCGCGGCGAGCCGGCGCTGCTGCTCGGCACGCTCTTCGTCCGTCAGCGCGCGTGCGTAGCCGCCCTCGCCGGCGGCCGATACGCCCAGGTCCAGAAAGCGCGCACCCAGGGATTCGATCTGCTCGCGCGTTTCCGGGCGCACGTCGAAGCCCTCCACCTGCGCGCCCAGCCGGCGCGCGGTGGCGATGGCCTGCAGGCCGGCCACACCGGCGCCGATGACCAGCACCCGTGACGGGCGGATCGTGCCCGCCGCGGTCGTCAGCATCGGGAAAAAGCGCGGGGCCAGCTGGGCCGCCAGCAGGGTGGCCTTGTACCCGGCCATGCCCGCCTGGGAACTGAGCACGTCCATGGCCTGTGCACGGGTGGTGCGCGGCAGGCGCTCAAGTGGAAACGCGTGCAGTGCCCGCGCACGGATCGCCTCGGCGCGGGCAGCATCGGCGTCCGGCGACAACAACCCGACGAGCGCGGCCCCCTCATGCAGCCGCATCAGCTGCCCGGGCGATGGCGGGCGCACACAAAGCACCACGTCGGCCGCGTCCAGCACCGCCTCGGCGGTGTCGTCCAACGCGGCGCCGGCCTCGACATACGCCTCGTCGGTGAACCCGGCCCGCAGGCCCGCCCCGCGCTCGATCCTCACCCGCGCGCCGGCGGCGGAGAGCTTGCGGCAGGTTTCGGGGGTGACCGCCACGCGGCGCTCGCCCGGCGCGGTCTCGGCGGCCACGCCGACGGTCAGGGCGGGAGATGCCTCGGTCATGCAAGGTCCTTGTGCGCCGACGCCGGACTGGCGACCCGTCGAATCCTAGCGAATGGGCGCTCGACGTGCGCTGGTCGGACGCCAGAGCCCTGCGGGATCGCCGGCAGCTGGCCCACGGAACCGCCCAGGCGCGACCGCCCGGGGGCACGCCTCAGCGGGGGCCGGCCGCCTTGTCCAGGCGCTGGCGCACCTGTCGCATCGCTTCGTCGAAGGCGGTGCTCTCGGTGCCCAGCACCAGCCGACCGGCGGTGGCCAGCACCGCCAGGTCCTCGACCGACGCCGCCAGCACGCGCATGCCACGCCTGTTCACCAGCAGCATGCGTGAGGTGAGCGGGCTGACCCAGGCGATCTTCGCCGGCACGACTTCACCCTGCGTGTCGGTGAGCCTCACCCAGTCGCCGGTCTCCAGTGCTCGCAGCGCCTCCATGACGCCCGCATCGGGCTCGGCAGCCCCGACCGTGCCGGACAGCCACACGCGACGTTCCTCGGCGCCTTCGTCCTCGGCCTCCCCGGTGCGCGGCGGAGGCGCCTGCACGTTGCGCGGTCGGTCGGGGGTCGCCAGCGCATGCACAAGGCCGGCCAGTGCATGCCGGGCCGCGCTGTCGTCCAGACCGGAGCTCGCCAGGCATTGCACGATCGAGGGCTCCAGCGCCAACAGGTGGTCAGCCAGTTCCTTGCCGCGGTGTTCGGCCGCCAACCGGTCGGCTTCCAGCAGCGCATCACCGAGGTTGAATGCCTCGGCCTGCCGCGAGGCTTCGTCGCCGTCGCGCAGCACGGTCTGCACGACGTGGTGCCGCCAGGGCTCAGCCAGGAAGTCGGCGACCGCGCGGGTCATCCGCTGGCCCTTCAGGCGGTCGATCACGGCACTGTCGGCAGCAGCGCGCGCCGAGCCCAGGCGCTCGCGGCCCATCGTGGCCTTGACCGCCCGTTGCTCCTGCAGGTCGACCCGGCGACGCTGCTGGCTCAGCAATGCGTCGAGCTCGGCGTGCGCCAGCTCGAACACCGCCATGTCCTCGTTGTACTCGGCCACGATGCGCTGCGACGCGGCGGCGGCGCGGTCCAGCAGTTCGCGGTCCTGGGGCGTCGTTGCCTGGTTGCCTTCGCAGGCTTCGGTGATGGCATCCAGCAGCTTGCGCGCGGGATGATCCTGCGCGACGAACACGCTCTCGTCGCTCAACGCCACCTTGACGTACGGCAGCACGAGACGCGCATAGAGGCGACGGGCGCGGTCCTGCAGCGAGTGGCTGCGGAACAGGGAATCGAACAGCAGCGCCACCAGGTCGATGGCGTCTTCTTCCTGCGCACTGAAACGGGTCTGGTCGGGGTTGAGCCCGATCCGGCGCGCGCCGTCGGTGAGGTGGTCGCGAATGGTGTCGGCCAGTCGGCCGGAGCCCGCCAGTGCGCGGGCAAAGGCGTCGGGTGGCTCGTGCTGCATCATCGAGGCCACGCTCAGCATCTCGTCGATGCGCATCTCCCGCATGGCGGCGCCCGGGGACGGCGACGATGCCTTGGCGGCCGGACGAGCGGGCCCGATGCCCTGCTGCTGGAGGCCCTCGCGCCACGTCTGCAGCAGGGTGCGCAAGTCGGCGAGCTCCTGCGCCACGTGCTCGCGCAGCTCGGTGGCCTGGCCGGCCTGGCGTGCTGGACCGGGTGCCGTCGACGGGGGCGCCCCCGGGGACGGGTCGAAGCCCGAGGCACCGTGGCCGAACGCAGATGTGTTCTCGCCTGGCGCACCGGTCGGTACCGGGCGCTCACGCGGTTCAACGGTGTCGTGCACGAACGCCTGCGCCGGCCCAGCCGCGGGGCGCGACTGGGCAGGCGGGCTGGCAACGCCATAGCCGGCCGATGCGAGCAGCGTGTTGACGCGACCGTAGAAGTCGCCCAGCAGCATCGCCAGGTCCTGCTCGTACTGGCGGAACATGAGCGCGCGGACCGACTCGGTGGGCTCGGTTTCGCGGAAGGTCTCGACAAAGGCGTTGGCCAGCCGCTCCGGGCCCACCGGATTCACTTCGCCGGCCGTGCCCAGTGCGGCGCTCAACGTGGCCAGCCGGCCGCGCAGCATTTCGAGCGGCCGCTGGTAACGGCCCTGCACGGCTTCGGCCAGGCGCTGGCCCTGCAACTGGAATTCAAGCTGGTCGTCTTCGATCAGGCCCAGCGGAAGGTCGCCGCGATGGCGCACGCGCAGGCCACGGAAGTCATCGAACCCCTGCGCCAGTTGCTGCCGGAAGCGCATCGCCAGCGTTGCATTCTGCTGGCGCAGCATCCGCAGCGATCCCAGGTCCTCGAAGTGCCCCGGCCCGGCCATGCCGTTGGCGACGGCATTGTTGAGCGTCTGCTCCACACCACGGAACAGCATGCCCGGCAGGTTGCCGAGCTGCTCGACCGCGAGGCGCTTGATTTCCTCCAGGACGCGCAACGGCTCCATCGGAGTTGCGTTGACCACGCCAAGCGGGCTGTTGGACACGGGTGGATCCCCCCGGGGACTGGTGACGCGGGCAGGTGACGCTAGGCGTCGCCTACGACACACGCGGGAGCATAGTGGCAAGATAGGTCAGCCAGCAGGCAAGTTTTCGATTATGTGACTGATGTCGCCAAAACTCCACGACGCCCCTCTCCCTGACCGCTCCGATGCCGGCCTGCTCCAGTCCCTGGATGCCCGCCGGTCGGTGCCCGCCAAGCAGCTCTCCGAGCCCGGTCCCGACCCCGACACCCTGCTGCGGATGCTCCGGTCCGCGGTGCGCGTACCCGACCACGGCAAGCGCGTGCCGTTCCGGTTCCTGTCCATCCAGGGCGATGCCCGGCACGTGCTGGGCGAGCGCCTCGCGGCGCTGACCCGGTTGCGCGATCCTGGTGCAGGGTCGGCGATCGACAAGGACCGGCACCGTTTCGCCCACGCCCCGCTGGTGGTGGTGGTGGTCGCACGGCTCGGCCCGGACGAGAAGATTCCCGAGTCCGAGCGTCTGCTGACGGCGGGCTGCGTGTGCTTCGCGCTGCTGCAGGCCGCACAGGGACTCGGGTTCGGCGCGTCCTGGCTGACGGGGTGGCCGGCCTACGACCGCGAGGTGCTGGGCTGGCTGGGGCTGGACGCCGACGAGCACGTCGCCGGCTTCATCCACATCGGGACACCGAAGCTGGATGCTCCCGAGCGCGACAGGCCGGATGCGCAGGCGCTGCTGCAGGCATGGACCGGCGCGTGAGCAGCGCGCCCACGCTCTACCTGGTCGACGCCAGCCTTTATGTATTCCGCGCGTGGCACTCGATGCCCGACGAGTTCACCGACGCCGATGGCTGGCCGAGCAACGCGGTGCAGGGGTTCGCGCGGTTCCTCATGGAGCTGCTGGACCGTGCCCGCCCGCAGCACATCGCGGTGGCGTTCGACGAAGCACTGGACTCGTGCTTCCGCAATGCGCTGTACCCGGCCTACAAGGCCAACCGCGAGCCCGCGCCCGAGGCGTTGAGGCGGCAGTTCGCCCACTGCAAGGCGCTGGTGGGATCGCTGGGCCTGGCGGTGCTGGCCCACCCCGAGTACGAAGCCGACGACCTGATCGGCACCGCGGTGCACGCCGCGCGGCGCGACGGCATGCGCGCGGTGATCGTCTCGGCCGACAAGGACCTTTCGCAGCTGCTGGCCGACGGCGACGAGCAATGGGATTTCGCCCGCAACCAGCGTTGGGGCGCGGACGGCGTGCATGCGCGCCACGGCGTGCACGCACACCAGATGGCCGACTACCTCGCCCTCACCGGCGATGCGATCGACAACATTCCCGGGGTGCCGGGCGTCGGCGCCAAGACCGCCGCCGCGCTGCTGGCCCATTTCCAGACACTGGATGCCCTGCTCGAACGCATCGACGAGGTGCCCTACCTGCGCCTGCGCGGGGCCAAGGCGTGCGCCGAGCGCCTGCGCCTGCATCGCGAGCAGGCGCTGCTGTGCCGGCAACTGGCGACCATCGCGCTGGATGCACCGCTGCCGCACGCGGACGCGCGGTTCGCGCGCGGCAACGCCGATGCGGACGGGCTGGGCGCCCTGTGCGACCACCTCCGCTTCGGCCCGATGACGCGTCGCCGCCTGTACATGGCCGCGGGCCTGGACTTCGCGCCACCCGGCGTCGCCAGCGCCAACGCATGACCCCACGCGTCATCGCAAGCCGCTAGCATCGCCGCATGGACCACGACCCGACCGACACCGCCCCCGAACTCCTTTATGAAGGCGCCTGGCTGCGCATGCTGCGCCGGGGCCAGTGGGAATACGCCGAACGCACCCACGGCAACGGCATGGCGGTGATCGTCATCGCGGTGACGCCGGCCGACACCGTGCTGTTCGTCGAGCAATACCGCGTACCGCTGGGCGCACGCACCATCGAAATGCCCGCCGGGCTGGTCGGGGATGACCACGCCCACGACACGTTGATCGACGCGGCGCGGCGCGAACTCGAAGAGGAAACCGGCTGGCACCCGGCGCACGTCGACGTGCTGCTGGTCGGCCCCACGTCATCGGGCATGAGCAATGAACGGATCGCGTTCGTCCGGGCCCGCGGCCTGACCCGTGTCGGCGAGGGTGGCGGCGTCGGCAGCGAAGACATCACCGTGCACGAGGTGCCGCGCAGCGAGGCGCCGGCCTGGCTGATGCGCAAGCAGGCCGAAGGCTTCGAGCTCGACCTCAAGCTGTGGGCCGGGTTGTGGATGATCGAGCACAACCCGGACGGCTCGCGCGCGGAGCCGCTGTAGGTCGCGCCCAGGTGGCCACCACGCGCCTGCTACAGCGGTGCGAGGCGGAACTGTAGGAGCGACGTGAGTCGCGATGCGTCAGATCGGGAAGAACCGCGGTCGCGACTCAAGTCGCTCTTGCAAACTTGTTCCGGTGATCGCGGCTGAAGCCGCTCCTACAGGCCTAGGGCGTTGGTGCTTACGCGAAGCGGTCCGTCGCCTGGACCAGTGCGTCGACGTTCTCCGCCTCGAACGCCGAGTGGCCCGATGCCGGCGTGATCACGAGCTCCGCCTTCGGCCACGCCTTGTGCAGGTCCCACGCATTGGCGACCGGGCACACCACGTCGTAGCGGCCGTGCACGATCACGCCGGGGATGTCGGCGATGCGACCGGCATCGCGCAGCAGCTGGTCATCACACTCGAAGAAGCCGCCGTTGACGAAGTAGTGGTTCTCGATCCGGGCGAACGCCAGCGCAAAGTGCGGATCCTCGTGGCTGTGCGCGAAGTCCTCGTCGACACGCAGGAAGCTGGTGGCGCCTTCCCACACGCTCCAGGCCTTGGCGGCCTCGATGCGCTCGGCCTCGACCTCGGAGGTCAGGCGCCGGTTGTAGGCGCTGATCAGATCCTTGCGTTCCACTTCCGGGATCGGCTTGAGGTAGTGCTCCCACGCGTCCGGGAACAGGCGCGACGCGCCCTCCTGGTAGAACCACTCCAGCTCCCACCGGCGCAGCATGAAGATGCCGCGCAGCACGAGTTCGGTCACGCGGTCCGGGTGCGTCTGCGCGTACGCCAGCGCCAGCGTGGAGCCCCATGAGCCACCGAACACCTGCCAGCGCTCCACGTCCAGGTGCCGGCGCAGGCGCTCGATGTCCTCGACCAGGTCCCACGTGGTGTTGTCGGCGAGGTCGGCGTGCGGCGTGGAGCGGCCGCTGCCGCGCTGGTCGAACAGCACGATCCGGTACTTCGCGGGGTCGTGGAAGCGCCTCATCTTGTCGCTGCAGCCGCCGCCCGGCCCGCCGTGAAGCAGCACGACCGGCTTGCCCTCCGGATTGCCGCACTGCTCGTAATACAGCGTGTGGCGGTCGTCGACCTCCAGCGTGCCGGTGTCGAAGGGCTGGATGTCGGGGTACAGGGTGCGCATGGCGGTCTCGGGTGCGGACTGGCGCGCAGTCTATCGCGCGGTGCCGGCCGCCCGGGCCGCACGGTCCGGCCACTGGCCGAGCGTGACGCGGTCGCGGTCCTCGAGGTCGCGCTCGGTGGACACGTGCACGAAGCCGGCCGCCTCAAGGTGCGCGCGCACGGGGTCGCCCTGCGCCCACCCGTGTTCCAGCAGCAGCCATCCGCCAGGCTTCAGGCGACGTCCGGCACCGGTAACGATGGTGCGGATGTCGTCCAGGCCGTCGGAGCCGGCGGCCAGCGCGCTGCGCGGCTCGTGGCGCAGGTCGCCGCGGTCGAGATGGGGGTCGTCATCGGCGATGTAGGGCGGGTTGCTGGCGATGAGGTCGAAGCGGGCATCGACCGGGATCGCGTCGTACCAGTCGCCGTGGGCGAACGTGACGCGGTGCAGGCCCAGGCGCGCCGCGTTGGCGCGCGCCACCGCCAGCGCCGCGCGGCTGGCGTCGGTCGCCAGGACGCGCGCGCGGGGCCGCTCGGCGGCGATCGCCAGGGCGATGGCACCGCTGCCGGTGCCCAGGTCGAGCACATCGACCCCGTCCGCGGGCGGCACGCGCGCCAGCGCCAGCTCGACCAGCCGCTCGGTGTCCGCGCGGGGAATCAGCGTGTCGGGCGACACCGCCAGCTCCATCGTCCAGAACGCGCGTCGTCCGGTGAGGTAGGCGAGCGGCTCGCCGGCCACGCGGCGCGCCAGCAGGTCGTGGAAGCGGGCGGACGCGGCCGCATCGAGCGCCTCATCGCCGTGGGCGAACAGCCACGCCGTATTGCGCTCCAGCACATGCGCCATCAGCCGGTCGGCATCGCCGGAGTCGCCCCCGGCACCGGCCACCGCCGCCCTCGCCTCGCGCACCACCGCATCTATGCGTGCCATCGTGTCGTACCTGTCGGTCCAGTTCGCCGGCGTGTGCGCCGGCGCACACCACTCGACATCCATTGCATGCCTTCGATCCCGCGCCTCCTCGCCGTGCCCGCCCTCGCCATGGGCACGTTGCTGACCACCGGCTGCGAAAGCCTGCTGTTCCGTTACGCCAACCGGGGGCTCCCGCCACCCGAGGCCAGCGTGGCCTACGCGCCCGAGCGGGACCTGCGGCTGGACATCTACCGGCCCGAGGGCACTGCGGGCCAGGCGGCGCCGACCGTGGTGTTCTTCTACGGCGGCGGCTGGCAGCGCGGCGAACGGGGGCAGTACCAGTTTGTCGGCCGCCAGCTGGCGCGCAACGGCGTGCTGGCGATTGTCGCCGATTACCGCACCTGGCCGGACGCGGTCTTCCCCGGGTTCGTCGAGGACGGCGCGCGCGCCGTGGCCTGGGCCCACATGCACGCGGCGCGCTACGGCGGCGACGCCGCACGCCTGTACGTGGCCGGGCATTCGGCCGGGGCGCAGATTGCGGCGCTGCTGGGCACCGATCCGGTCTACCTGGACGCGCATGGCCTGTCGCCGTCGCAACTGGCGGGCGTGATCGGGCTGGCCGGGCCCTACGACTTCGAAATCACCGGCCGCTACCGGGCGGTGTTCGGGCCACCGTCCCAGTGGCCGCAGGCCCAGGCGGTGCGGCATGTCACCGGCGACGAGCCTCCATTCCTGCTTATCCACGGCGAGGACGACCGCGTGGTCGAAGCGCGCGACAGCCGGCAACTGGCCGGCCGGCTGCGCGAGGCGGGCGGTGAGGCGACGCTGGTGATGCTGCCCGGCGCCGGACACAGCGCACCGGTGCTGGGGCTGTATGACCCGGACCGCGCGCCGGAGGTGCTGCCGGCGATCCTCGCGTTCGTGCGCCGGGGCGATCACGCGGGCGCAGGGTCCAACGCCCGGCGCTGAGCCGCGACACGCCACGGACCACCGCGGAGGCGTCCCGGCGCGCCCCAGGCGCCCGGTCGTTGTCCGTGATGGCATCGGGCACACGCAGCCGTGCGGCCCGCGTTCATCCTCGAGCCCGCTGCCCGCCGCACGCGTCCGCTCCCAAGTGCCCGAGCAGAACCCTGCGCCCCCCGGCGTACGGGTCTAAGGCACTTCAGCGCCTATCTTATCGATAGCTTATGACTATCGATTCAATTTCATACATCAATTTGAAGTATCGATTGGCGGTTCCTATCATGTGGGCTGTTTTCACCCCTCCCCCATATGCAAAGGAGTTTCCCCGCATGTCTTTGATCAACACCAAGGTGCCCTCCTTCAAGGCCCAGGCCTTCCACAACGGCAAGTTCGTCGAGGTCAGCGACGAGACGCTGAAGGGCGAGTGGTCGGTCATCGTCTTCATGCCCGCGGCCTTCACCTTCAACTGCCCGACGGAAGTCGAGGACGCGGCCGACAACTACGACGAGTTCCAGAAGGCCGGCGCCGAGGTCTACATCGTCACCACCGACACCCACTTCTCGCACAAGGTGTGGCACGAGACCTCGCCGGCCGTGGGCAAGGCGAAGTTCCCGCTGGTCGGTGACCCGACCCACGCGCTGACCAAGGCGTTCGGCGTGCACATCGAAGAAGAGGGCCTGGCCCTGCGCGGCACCTTCATCGTCAACCCCGAGGGCGTCATCAAGGCCTACGAGGTGCATGACAACGCCATCGCCCGCGACATGACCGAAGCGCTGCGCAAGCTGAAGGCCGCGCGTTACGTCGCCCACAACCCGGGCGAGGTGTGCCCGGCCAAGTGGAAGGAAGGCGAGAAGACCCTGTCGCCGTCGCTGGACCTGGTCGGCAAGATCTAAGTCGCACGCGTGTTCCGGATGCCCGGGCGGTCCGCCGCCCGGGCCCTCCGTCCGATTGCAAGTCCGATTGCTTCCACTAGCGGCCTGGTCCGACCGGCCTGACTCCCCCGGGCTCCCTCCCCAACGGGCCCGGCCGCTACTGCAAGCAACCGGCTCGCCACTCATCTCCAGGAACCGACAGCGATTCGCTGCCGCACCTGTTCGTGGCCGCCAAACCGATTCGCACCCCCCCTACACGCCTACGTGGAGCCCCACCCCATGCTCGACGCCAACCTGAAGTCCCAGCTCTCCACCTACCTCGAAAAGCTCCAGCAGCCGATCGAGCTCGTGGCCTCGCTCGACGATGGCGAGAAATCCCGCGAGCTGGAAGCCCTGCTGCAGGACATCGCCTCGCTGTCGGACAAGGTGACCTACGAGCGCCGCGACGACGATGCGCGCCGCCCGTCGTTCGCCATCGTGCGCAAGGGGACGGATGTCGAGGTCAGGTTCGCCGGCATCCCGATGGGTCATGAGTTCACGTCGCTCGTGCTCGCGCTGCTGCAGGTCGGCGGCCACCCGCCGAAGATCGACGCGGCCGTGCAGGACCAGATCCGCGACCTGGAGGGCAGCTTCCGGTTCGAAACCTACATGTCGCTGTCGTGCCAGAGCTGCCCGGACACCATCCAGGCGCTCAACGCGATGAGCGCGATCAATCCGAACATCACCCACGTCGCCATCGACGGCGCGCTGTTCCAGGAGGAGGTCGAGGCCCGCGAGGTCATGGCGGTGCCGACCGTGTTCCTCAACGGTGACGTGTTCGGCAACGGCCGCATGGACGTCGAGCAGATCCTGGCCAAGCTCGATACCGGCGCCGCCGCGCGCTCGGCCGAGCAGATCAAGGCGAAGGCGCCGTTCGACGTGCTGGTGGTGGGCGGCGGGCCTGCCGGCGCGGCGGCGGCCATCTATGCCGCGCGCAAGGGCATCCGCACCGGCATTGCGGCCGAGCGTTTCGGCGGCCAGGTGCTGGACACCATGGCCATCGAGAACTTCATCTCGATGCCGTACACGGAAGGGCCGAAGCTCGCCGTCGCGCTGGAACAGCACGTGCGCGAGTACGAGGTCGACCTGATGAACCTGCAGCGCGCCAGCAAGCTGGTGCCCGCGCAGGAGCTGGGCGGGCTGATCGAGGTCCAGCTGGAAAGCGGAGCGTCGCTCAAGGCCAAGTCGGTGATCCTGTCCACCGGCGCGCGCTGGCGCCAGATGGGCGTGCCGGGAGAGGAGCAGTACCGCAATCGTGGCGTGGCCTACTGCCCGCACTGCGACGGCCCGCTCTACAAGGGCAAGCGCGTGGCGGTGATCGGCGGCGGCAATTCGGGCGTCGAAGCCGCGATCGACCTCGCGGGCATCGTCCAGCACGTCACCCTGGTGGAGTTCGACGGGACGCTCCGCGCCGACGAGGTCCTGCAGCGCAAGCTGCGCAGCCTGAAGAACGTGGACGTCATCACCAGCGGCCAGACCACCGAGGTGCTGGGCGACGGCAAGAAGGTGAACGGTCTGGTGGTCAAGGACCGCAACAGCGGCGAGGCGCGCACGATCGAGCTCGAAGGCGTGTTCGTGCAGATCGGCCTGCTGCCCAACACCGAGTGGCTCAAGGGCACGGTGGAGCTGTCCCCGCGCGGCGAGATCGTCATCGACGATCGCGGCGCGACCAACGTGCCGGGGGTGTTTGCCGCCGGCGATGCCACCACGGTTCCGTACAAGCAGATCGTGGTCGCCATGGGCGCCGGCAGCACGGCGGCGCTTGGCGCGTTCGACCACCTGATCCGCATGCCAGCCGCGCTGGCCGAAGCCGCGTAAGCCGGGTGATCGGCGTGGCGGCCGGGGCGATCAGCGGCTTGGCGCTTCTTTCGGGGCGATACTCGCCCCGCGTCCCGAACGGTGCGTCCCCATGAACCTGCGCGACCTGAAGTACCTCGTGGCCCTGGCCGACCACAAGCATTTCGGCCGGGCCGCCAACGCGTGCTTCGTCAGCCAGCCGACGCTGTCCACGCAAATCCGCAAGCTGGAGGACGAGCTGGGCGTGTCGCTGGTGGAGCGGGCGCCGCGCCGGGTGATGCTGACCCCGGTCGGGCGCGACATCGCCGAGCGTGCGCGCAAGATCATCAGCGACGTCGAACAGATGTCCGAAATCGCCCGCCGCAGCCAGGACCCCGAGGCCGGCACCGTGCGCCTCGGCCTGTTTCCCACGCTCGGGCCCTACCTGCTGCCGCACGTCGTGCCGGGGCTGCGCAAGCGCTTTCCGCGGCTGGAACTGCTGCTGGTGGAGGAGAAGACCGACCAGATCCTGGCGCGCCTGCGCGACGGCCGCCTCGACGCCGGCATCCTCGCGCTGCCCATCCACGACGACCAGCTGCACGTGGAGCCGCTGTTCGACGAGCCGTTCCTGCTGGCCGTCCCGCACGACCATGCGATGGCCGGGCAGGCCGCGCTGGACGTGAACGAGCTGGACGACCAGCACCTGCTCCTGCTGGAGGAGGGCCACTGCCTGCGCGACCAGGCGCTGGACGTGTGCCGGCTGTCGGGCGCGGACGAGCGCGACGGCTTCCGGGCCACCAGCCTGGAGACGCTGCGGCAGATGGTCGCCGCCGGCGTCGGCATCACCCTGCTCCCCGTGCTGGCGGTGCAGCCGCCGGTGCCGTCCTCGCCGGACGTGCGCCTGTTGCGGTTCAAAGGCGAAGCGCCGCATCGCCGGATCGCAATGGTCTGGCGCAAGAGTTCAGCGATGGACGCCTTCCTGCGGCAGCTCGCCGCCGAACTCAGGCAGTTGCCGGCCGCCCTGCTGCAGCCACCCGTGGCCGCCGGAGTGGCCAATCGCGCCGGCTAGAAGTCCGCGTCGATCCCGCTGGGGCACGCCACGCCGGTGCCGCCCAGCCCGCAATAGCCGCCGGGGTGCTTGGACAGGTATTGCTGGTGCTCGTCCTCGGCGTAATAGAACGTCGGCGCCGGATACACGATTTCCGTGGTGACGGGGCCGAACCCGGCCTCGGTCAATCGCGCCTGGAAAGCGTCGTGCGACGCCAGCGCGGCGCGGTACTGCGCCTCGGTCGTGCAGTGGATCGCCGAGCGGTACTGCGTGCCGACGTCGTTGCCCTGCCGCATGCCCTGGGTCGGGTCGTGGCCCTCCCAGAACGCCTGCAGCAGCGCCTCGATGGTGATGGCCGCGGGGTCGTACACCACCAGCACCGCCTCGGTGTGGCCGGTCTGGCCGCTGCAGACCTCGCGATACGTCGGGTTGGGCGTGTAGCCGCCGGCGTAGCCGACCGCGGTCGTCACCACGCCGGGCTTCTTCCAGAACAGCCGCTCGGCGCCCCAGAAGCACCCCATCGCGAAGTGCACCTGCTCCAGGCCCGCGAACGAGCCCTTCAGTGGGCGGCCGTGCACATGATGGACGTTGTGCAGCGGCAGCGCGCCGTCACGCCCCGGCAGGGCATCCTCTCGGGCGGGCATGCGCTGTTTGTAGGCACCGATGCCGAGCATGGGGCGATCCTGCAGGTTTGGGGTAGACCGATATCGGGCCCGATGGCCAGCCCTTCAAGCCGGCGATGCCGTTGTCCGTGCACTCAGGCGATGCCGGGGACCCCGTCGCCCAGGCCGTCCGCTCCGGTCGCGTCGGCGGCGGCCGACGCCTCGCCCAGCCCCAGCGCCTCCACCACCGACCGTGCCCGTGGCCAGGCCGCCTCGGGCACGCACACCTGCACCACGCCAAACAGCGGGAGTTCGCCCATGCCGCCGACGAGGGCCTCGCCCTTCAGGAACACCGGGATGTCCTCGGCCTCCAGCGCATGTCGCACGAGGTGGGCATCGATCACGTTGGCGGCGTCGTACACGACTTTCATGCAGGGCTCCCGGTGGGCGCGCCGAGCATAGCGCCGCACCTGCCACGTCGGCGTGGGGACGGCCCAGCGGCTAAACTCCCCGCTTTCCCCGCGCCGACCCCCACGCATGTCCGCAACGCCTGCTGCACCCGACGCCGCCGCCACGCCGGAGAAGAGCGACTTCATCCGCCAGATCGTGCGCGAGGATCTCGCCCGCGGTAAGCACGCGGCGATCAAGACCCGCTTCCCGCCCGAGCCCAACGGCTACCTGCATATCGGCCATGCGAAGGCGATCTGCCTGGACTTCGGCATCGCCGCGGAGTTCGGCGGCGTGTGCAACCTGCGCCTGGACGACACCAACCCGGCCAAGGAAGACCCCGAGTACGTGCGCGCCATCCAGGAGGACGTGCGCTGGCTCGGCTTCGAGTGGCACGACCTGCGCCATGCGTCGGATTACTTCGAGGTGTTCTACCTCGCCGCCGAGAAGCTGATCCGCCAAGGGGACGCGTTCGTGTGCGACCTCACGGCCGAGCAGGTGCGCGAGTACCGCGGCACGCTGACCGAACCCGGCCGGCCGTCGCCCTTCCGCGACCGGAGCGTCGAGGACAACCTCGACCTGTTCCGCCGCATGCGCGCGGGCGAGTTCGCCGACGGCAGCCACACGCTGCGCGCCAAGATCGACATGGCCAGCGGCAACATCAACCTGCGCGACCCCGCGCTGTACCGCATCAAGAAGGTCGCGCACCAGAACACCGGCGACGCCTGGCCGATCTACCCGATGTACGACTACGCGCACTCGCTGAGCGACGCGATCGAGGGCATCACGCATTCGCTGTGCACGCTGGAGTTCGAGGACCACCGACCGCTGTACGACTGGTGCGTGGACAAGGTGGACCTCGTCGGTTCGCCGGAGTTGCTTGAGCCGCTCACGTCGAAGGGGCTTCCACGCGAGGCCGCCAAGCCGCGCCAGATCGAGTTCTCCCGGGCGAACCTCACGTACCTGGTGATGAGCAAGCGCAAGCTGATGGCGCTGGTGCAGGCCGGGCTGGTCGACGGCTGGGACGACCCGCGCATGCCGACCCTGCAGGGCATCCGCCGGCGCGGTTACACGCCGGCCTCGCTGCGCCTGTTCGCTGACCGCCTGGGCGTGAGCAAGCAGAACTCGCTGATCGACTACGCGGTGCTGGAAGGCTGCCTGCGCGAGGACCTGGACGCACGCGCGCCGCGCCGCATGGCCGTGGTCGAGCCGCTGAAGTTCACGCTCACCAACCTGCCCGACGACCACGCCGAGACGCTGACGTTTTCCAACCACCCCAAGGACGAGGCGTTCGGCAGCCGCGAGGTGCCGTTCT
>CBIHLN010000059.1:0-16262 GCA_966210725.1 uncultured Lysobacter sp.
ATCAGAAGGTCGAGCAGGTTCATGTCTGGGCCTTGGTGGATCCAAAATTAGCCGGGGATTATGCCATGGCGGGAGGTGGGGCCCTCCGGCCCGCGTCGAGCGGCAGCGCCGCGCCGGCTTGAACCCGCCTCCCTTCGGGAGAAGAGGCGTACGTCACCCGACTCACGCCCGCGCGGCGTAGAAGGACTCGCGGAACGCGGCGAAGGTTCCCTGCGCGATGGCCTCGCGCATCTGCCCCATCAGGCGCTGGTAGTAGCGCAGGTTGTGCAGCGTGCCCAGCATCGGGCCGAGCATTTCGTTGCAGCGGTCCAGATGGCGCAGGTAGGCACGGCTGAAGCCGCCGGCACAGGCCCGGCAGTCGCACCCTTCTTCGATCGGCCGCAGGTCGTGCTCGTAGGCCGCGTTGCGGATGCGCACGGTGCCGGTGGACGTGAAAAAGTGCCCGTTGCGCCCGTTGCGGGTCGGCATCACGCAATCGAACATGTCGACGCCGCGCGCGACCGCCTCCACCAGGTCCTCCGGCCGGCCCACACCCATCAGGTAGCGGGGCCGGTCCTCGGGCAGTTGCGGCGCGGTGTGGTCGAGCATGGCGTTGCGCTCGTGCTCGGGCTCGCCCACCGCCAGGCCGCCGATGGCGTAGCCGTCGAAGCCGATGTCGCGCAGTGCCGCCGCCGACCGGCTGCGCAGGTCGTGGTGCACGCCGCCCTGGACAATGCCGAACAGGGCGGCGTCATTGCCCTCGTGGGCCTTCTTCGACCGCTCCGCCCAGCGCAGGCTGAGCTCCATCGAGGCGCGTGCAACCGCCTCGGTCGCCGGGTACGGCGTGCACTCGTCGAAGATCATCACGATGTCCGAGTCGAGCACCTTCTGGATGTGCATGCTCTCCTCGGGCCCGAGGAACACCTTGCGGCCGTCGGTCGGCGCGGCGAAGGTCACGCCGGCCTCGGTGATCTTGCGCTTGTGCGCCAGCGAGAACACCTGGAAGCCGCCCGAGTCGGTGAGGATCGGCCCGTCCCAGCGGCTGAAGCCGTGCAGGCCACCGTGCTCGCCGATCACCTCCAGCCCGGGCCGCAGGTACAGGTGGAAGGTATTGCCCAGGATGATCTCCGCACCCAGCGCGCGGATGTCCTGCGGGAACACGCCCTTGACCGACCCGTAGGTGCCGACCGGCATGAAGGCCGGCGTCTCGACGGTGCCGCGCGGGAACGTCAGCCGGCCGCGGCGGGCACCGCCGTCGGTGCCCAGCAGCTGGAAGTCCATGCGGCTCATGCGGCCCGCCCCGCAGGCGCCACGTCACATCGCACGTTGACCGGGGTCGCCCACGCCCGCGCGCCGGCGATCACGACCGCGTCTCCGCGTCCGGGCGCGGCCACAGCAGCATCGCGTCGCCGTACGAGAAGAACCGGTAGCGCTGCGCGATGGCATGCCGGTAGGCGTCGAACACCCGGTCCTTGCCGGCGAAGGCGGAAATCATCATCAGCAGCGTGCTCTCGGGCAGGTGGAAGTTGGTGATCAGCGCGTCGACCGCGGTGATGCGGTAGCCGGGCAGGATGAAGAGGCGCGTTTCGCCAGCAAAGGGTTGGAGACTCCGCGTGCCGTCGGGTGCTTCGCGCATCGCCGATTCCAGCGCACGCACCACGGTGGTGCCGACACCGATCACGCGGCCGCCGGCCGCGCGCGTGCGGCGGACCTTCTCCACCAGGTCGGCACCGACGTTGAGCCACTCGCTGTGCATCACGTGCTGGTCGAGCTGCTCCACGCGCACGGGCTGGAACGTGCCGGCACCCACGTGCAGGGTCACGTGGCCGAAGTCGATGCCGCGCGCGCGCAGGGCGGCCAGCAACGCGTCGTCGAAATGCAGGCCGGCAGTGGGCGCGGCCACGGCGCCGACTTCACGCGCGAATACCGTCTGGTAGCGCTCGGTGTCGTCGCGGCCCGGCTCGCGCTGGATGTACGGCGGCAGCGGCAGGCGCCCGGCGTCCAGCAGCCACGACTCCAGCGGACGTTCGACATGGAATTTCAGGCGGTAGAACTCGCCGTCGCGGCCCAGCACTTCGGCCTCGCCCCCGGCGTCGAGCTGGATCCGTGCGCCCGCTTTGGGCGATTTGCTGACACCCAGTTGCGCGCGCGCCTCGTCGTGGCCGAGCAGGCGCTCGATCAGGATCTCCACGCGGCCGCCGGTTGCCTTCTGGCCGAACAGGCGGGCCGGGATCACGCGGGTGTCGTTGAACACCAGCAGGTCGCCGGGCGCCAGCCGGTCCGGCAGGTCGATGAATGCGGCATCGGCGTACGGCGCCGGCGCGGGCGGCACCACCAGCAGCCGGCTGGCCGAGCGCGACGCCAGCGGCGCCTGCGCAATCAGCTCGGGCGGCAGGTCGTAATGGAAGTCGGATTTCTTCAAGGCAGTGGGGTGGCGCGCCGTGGGGCCGCCGGCGGCGGGCCGGCATTATCGGCCCACGGGTGCGGCACGCCAAACCGCGGATCCCACCCTGGACCGGACGCACACGGCGCGGCAGGGGGTTACGCCGACTTTGCCCGGATGCTAAAATCGGCCGCAAGTTGTTGTTTTGATTGACCCCATTCAAGCGCGAGGGCCCCCTCGCGTTTTTTCGTTCCGGTTACCGGAGGACGCCATGACCCTGCTCGACACCCTCGCCCCGCTGCGCGCCCACGGCGGCGCTCGCCGCACCGTCGGCCTGGACGACGCCACCCTCGCCCGCTTCGCCGGCAACGCCGACCTCAAGGCTGCCGTGGAGGCCGCGGGCGCCGAATACGCCCGCATCCGGGAGGAGTTCGCCGACCTGCTCGACCTCGACGAGGACGCCCAGGTGCAGGCCACGCAGGCCGGCTTCGTCAACTTCTACCCCGACGACGGCGTCAATCCGTACGTCGCGCTGACCGCGCGCGGGCCCTGGATCATCACGCTCAAGGGCGCCGTGCTGCACGACTCGGGCGGCTACGGGATGCTCGGCTTCGGCCACGCCCCGCAGGACGTGATCGACGCCATGGCCAAGCCGCAGGCGATGGCCAACATCATGACCCCGAGCCTGTCCCAGCTGCGCTTCGAGCGCGTGCTGCGCGAGGCCATCGGCGTCGGCCGCGACTGCCCCTACGCGAAGTTCTTCTGCCTGAACTCGGGTTCCGAGTCGGTCACGCTGGCCGCACGCATCGCCGACGCCAACGCCAAGGCGATGACCGAAGGCGACAACCGCACCATCAAGCGCGTGGTGGTCAAGGGCAGCTTCCACGGCCGTACCGACCGCCCGGCGCTGTATTCGGACTCCACCCGCAAGACGTACCTGCAGCACTTGGCCAGCTACCGCGGCGAGTCGTCGGTCATCGCGATCGAGCCCTACGACATTGCCGCGCTGAAGCAGGCCTTCAGCGATGCCAGGGCGAACGGCTGGTTCATCGAGGCGATGTTCCTGGAGCCGGTGATGGGCGAAGGCGACCCGGGCCGCGGCGTGCCGGTGGACTTCTACAAGGCCGCGCGCGAGCTGACCCGCGAGCACGGCACGCTGCTGCTGGTCGACTCGATCCAGGCCGGCCTGCGTGCGCAGGGTGTGCTGTCGATCGTCGACTACCCGGGCTTCGAAGGCGTCGAAGCGCCGGACATGGAGACCTACTCCAAGGCGCTCAACGCCGGCCAGTATCCGCTGAGCGTGCTGGCGGTCAACGAGCGCGCGGCCGCCATCTACCGCAAGGGCCTGTACGGCAACACGATGACCTCCAACCCGCGTGCGCTGGACACCGCGTGCGCGGTGCTGGGCAAGGTCACGCCGGCGCTGCGCGAGAACATCCGCGCCCGTGGCGTGGAAGCGCTGGAGAAGCTGGAAGCCCTCAAGGCGGAACTGGGGGGACACATCACCAAGGTCCAGGGCACCGGCCTGCTGTTCTCCTGCGAGCTGAGCCCGCAGTTCAAGTGCTTCGGCGCCGGCTCCACCGAGGAGTGGCTGCGCGAGCGCGGCATCGGCGTGATCCACGGCGGCGTCAACTCGCTGCGCTTCACCCCGACCTTCACCATCACCAGCGAGGAGATCGACCTGCTGGTGGGCATGGTCGGGCGCGCCCTGCGCGAAGGCCCACGGGCCGAGCAGGCCGCCGCGGCCTGACCGCAACCGCCATGCGCACACGAAGAGGCCGGGCATTGCCCGGCCTTTTTCGTCTGCGCTGCATGGACGGCGCGTCGCGGCGCCAACCGCGCCGCGACGGGAGCCGGGCCATCAGCCGCGCGCCACCCACAGGGCCAGCACGCCGGCGGCCGTCACCAGCGCACCCAGCAGGCGCAGGTGGCGATCCGGCAGGGCATGCAGCTGGGCAACGGCCTGTTTCCAGGCGCGCGGCGTGGCGAACAGGAACAGCCCTTCCAGCACCGCCACCAGGCACAGCGCCGACACCAGCTCCGTCATGGCGCCAGGCTCAGCGGTCGCTGCGCATGTACTGGAGGAACGGGTCGTCGCGGTCGAGCACGATCACGCCATTGCCGTCGTCGAACGACGCGCGGTAGGCCTCAAGGCTGCGCTGGAACGCGTAGAACGCAGGGTCGCGCTTGGCTGCCTCACCGTAGATGCGCGCGGCATCGGCATCGCCTTGGCCGCGCAGGCGCTGCGCATCGCGCTCGGCCTCGGCCAGGATGACCACCTGGTTGCGGTCGGCCTCCGCACGGATTGTGCGTGCCTCCTCCTCGCCCTCGGCACGCAGAGCGCTTGCCACCTGGCGGCGCTGGGCGCTCATGCGCTCGTACACCTGCGTGATCACCTCGCTGTCGGTCGGCAAGTCGATCTGCTTGATACGTAGATCAACGATGTCAATACCCAGAGTATCGGCACCCCGATTGATGGCCTCCAGTTGCGGGCCAATGATCTTGGAGCGATCGCCAGAAACGAGATCCTTGAGAGTGCGGCTGTTGATCTCGTTCTTCAGCGACTCTCGGATAATCGGGGCCAGACGTTGCACGGCAACGTCCTCGTCGCCACCCGTTGCACGGAAAAAAGCGCGAGCATCACTGATGCGACCAACGGCGAAGTAATCGACGCTTACGTCCTTTCGCTCAAGAGTCAGGATTCGCTCGGGCTCGGACGCCAGCACCTGCAGACGGCGATCGAAGATCCGTGCGGTCTCCACCATGGGCCACTTGAAGTGGAGGCCGGGCTCGAGGTCGGCGCGCACGACACGGCCGAGGTTCACCACCAGGGCGGTCTTGCCCTCGCCCACCACGAACACCGAGCCCAGCAGGGCGAACAGCGCGATTACCACACCGGCAATCCAGACAGAAGCCCTCATCGAATCGTCTCCTCGCGGCCCGTCGGGCGCGGCGCGCGTTCACCGCGCGTGGCGCTAGTGCCGGATGTTTCGGACGGCAGCAGCAGTTCCGGGTCAATCACCGGCTGACGCGCGGCGCGATCATCGCCCGCTGCGCCGGCGGACTTGGCCGAGTCCATCGGCACGTAGATCAGCTGGCGCGAATCGCCCCCCACCACCTTGCGGTTACCGGCCAGCACCTCCTGCACGGTCTCCAGCCACAGGCGCTTGCGCGTGACCTCCGGGGAGTTCTGGTATTCGTCCACCAGCAGGGAGAAGCGGGCCGCGTCACCCTGGGCGCGTGCGACCTTGGCCTCCTGGTAACCGGTCGCGGCGGCGCGGATACGGGCCGCCTCACCGCGGGCCTCGGGCACGATCCTCGCGGCGTAGGCGCGGGCCTCGCTGATCAGACGGTCCTTGTTCTGCTGCGCACTGTTGACGTCGTCGAAGGCAGGCTTGACCTGCTCCGGAGGGCGCGCGTTAGGCAGGCTGAGCTCGGTCACTCGCAGGCCCGTACGGTAGGCATCGAGCGACGCCTGCAGCTGCTCGCGCGCCGATACCGCCAGCGCATCGCGCGAGCCGAGCACAGTGTCCAGCGTCGAACGGCCGACCTGCTCGCGCATGGTGCTCAGCGCGGCCTGCTCCAGCACCTCGTCGGCATTGCGGGTGCCGAACAGGTAAAGCTCGGCGTCGCTTATGCGGTACTGCACGTTGATCTCGACCTGCACGATGTTCTCGTCACTGGTCAGCACCGGGACGTTGTTGCTGTAGGTCTGCACCTGGGTCGCGTTGACCTTGGTCACGCGCTCGATCGGCCACGGCCACTTGAAATTGGGGCCGGGCTGCATGATCCGGGCGACCTGGCCGAAGCGCTGCACGACGCCGCGCTGCTGCTCGGCGATCAGCACGAAGCAGTTGAACACCAGCCACAGACCGGCGATGAGCAGTACCCAGCGCGCGATGCTGCCACCGCCATTGCCGCCACCGCCGCCGAACAGACCCCTCAGCTGGTCGAGCACGGCGTCCAGCCCGTTGCCGCCGGGATTGCGCCGGGGCGGTCGGCTGCCGCCGGATTGATTGCTGCCAGGGGTATTCCAGGCCATGCCTGCTCCATGTGGGACGACGGGGGCGCGCAGGCACGTGGGTGCGGATCGCGGCGCCGGGTGATTCTAGGTGGGGGTGGGGGCCGCCTCAACCAAGGTCGGGCGGATGCGCGGCGTCGATCAGGGGCTGGAGCGCGGTGCCACCGGCCTGCGCCGCCAGCCGCTGGGCATCGACAAGCGCCAGGTCGACCTGGATCTCCCAGCCGTCGTCGCCCGCCTGCTCGCCGCGAACCGCGCCCAGTTCGTGCAGGCGCGCCCGCAGGCGCCCGGCACGGGACGGCACGTGTACGCGGCCCTGCACGCGCTGGAGCCCGAGCACTTCGCCGATGGCGTCGCGCAGCAGGTCCAGGCCGACGCCATCACGTGCCGACAACCAGACCCGCGGCGGCCCCTCGGCCGGGCGATCCAGCCGCGGCGCGCCCCCTTCGATCCGGTCGATCTTGTTGAACACGAGGACCTGCGGCAGGTCGGCCGCGCCGATTTCCGCCAGCACCTCGTTGACCTGTGCCACGCGTTCGTCGCGCAGCGGGTCGGCCGCGTCCACGACGTGCAGCAGCAGGTCGGCATCGCGGGCTTCGGACAGGGTCGAGCGGAACGCGGCGACCAGCGCATGCGGCAGGTCGCGCACGAAGCCGACGGTGTCGGCCAGCACCGCGCCGCCACCGGCCAGGTCGATGCGGCGCACCGTGGGGTCCAGCGTGGCGAACAGCTGGTCGGCCGCGTAGGCCTCCGCGCCCGTCATCGCGTTGAACAGCGTGGACTTGCCGGCGTTGGTGTAGCCGACCAGCGCGACGCGCGGCAGCTCGCTGCGCATGCGCGCGCGGCGCATCTGCGTGCGCTGCACCTGCACCTTGTCCAGGCGGCGCTGCAACGACTCCAGCCGCTGCTGCAGCATGCGGCGGTCGAGCTCGAGCTGCGTCTCGCCGGGGCCGCGCAGGCCGATGGAACCGCCGCGCTGGCGCTCCAGGTGGGTCCAGCCGCGCACCAGGCGCGTGGACATGTGGCGCAGCTGCGCCAGTTCGACCTGCAGCTTGCCCTCGTGGCTTTGCGCGCGCTGGGCGAAGATGTCCAGGATCAGGCCGGTACGGTCGACCACGCGGCGCTGCAACGCCCGCTCCAGGTTGCGCTCCTGGGTCGGCGTCAGCGGGTGGTTGACCAGGATGAGGTCGGCGCCGGTCGCATCGGCGGCCGCCTTGACCTCCTCGAGCTTGCCGCTGCCGATCAGCGTGGCGGCATTGGGCCTGTCGATACGCGCGCTGAGTACGCCGGCGATCGATGCGCCGGCCGAGCGCGCAAGCTCGGAGAACTCCTCCAGCAGGCCCTCGTCCACCGGGCCGCCGGCATGGGGCTGGATCAGCAGCGCATGTTCGCCCTTGCGGGATCGTTCAAAGAACACGCGCGCGCCTCATCCTCGTGTCACTCGGCCTCGTCGGAGCCGTGATCGCCGTTGCCCTCGCCCGGCTGCACGTAGCCGCCGCCCGGGCCCACGCGCACGTTGCGCGCCGGGACCACGGTGGAAATGGCGTGCTTGTAGACCATCTGGCTGACGGTATTGCGCAGCAGCACCACGAACTGGTCGAACGACTCGATCGTGCCCTGCAGCTTGATGCCGTTGACCAGGTAGACCGAGACCGGCACGCGCTCGCGCCGCAGCGCATTCAGGAACGGGTCCTGCAAAGATTGCCCCTTGGACATCTAAAGTTTCCCCTGCATGGTTCTAGTTATGTGCGGTGGCGCCGGCCGGCCGGAACGTCCGATCGGGCGGCATCCCCTGCGGCACTCCCCGTCGCAGACGACGCACCGATGGTAGCGCAACCGTGGTGCGCCCACGCGCACTGGAGCAGGCTTTTGGGGGCTCGCTGCGCCAGAGCAGGCTGAATGCGCTCAGCGGCCCGGCACGAACAGCCGGCGCGCCGCGAGCAGGCGTGCACGGTCGCGCACGGGGTCGAACCAGCGGGCGTCCAGCTGCCCGCGCAGCCAGGTCAGCTGGCGCTTGGCCAGCTGCCGCGTGGCGAAGATGCCCCGGTCGCGCAACATCCCGGCGTCGTAGCGGCCATCCAGGTGCTCCCACGCCTGCCGGTAGCCGACGGCGCGCAGGGCCGGCAACTCCAGCGGCGCGGGATGGGCTGCCAGTGCCGGTGCGGCACGCAGCCGGCGGACCTCCTCCAGGAATCCGGCGTCGAGCATGGCGTCGAACCGGCGCTCGATCCGGCGGTGCAACTCGCCTCGATCGCCGGGTGCCAGCACCAGCTTGAGCACGCGAAACGGCAGGCGGGTCCGCTGGGACGTATCGCGCTGCCAGTCGGTCAGCGTTCGGCCGGACAGGCGATACACCTCGAGCGCGCGCTGGATGCGCTGGGCATCGGTGGCGTGGATGCGGGCGGCGGCCACCGGGTCGATCGCGGCAAGTTCGGCGTGCAGGGCGGCCCAGCCGCGCTCGGCCGCCTGTGCCGCAAGCCCGGCACGCACCTGCGCATCCGAAGCCGGCATGTCCGACAACCCCTGCAGCAATGCCTGGAAGTGCAGGCCGGTACCACCGACCAGCAGCGGTATGCGGCCGCGCGCGGCGATGTCGTCCATCGCCCGCCGGGCATCGGTGGCGAACTCCGCCGCCGAGTACGGCTGCCACGGCTCGCGCAGGTCGATCATGTGGTGGACGATGCCGCCGCGCTCGGCCAGCGTCGGCTTGGCGGCGCCGATGTCCAGGCCGCGGTAGACCAGCGCGGAATCCACGCTGACGATCTCCGCGTCCAGTGCCGCCGCCCACTCCAGCGACAACGCCGTCTTCCCCGCCGCGGTCGGCCCCATCAGGGCGATGGCCACCGGCCGCGGGTCGTTCTGGCTCACCGTGCGGGCCGGTTGGCGGCGTTCGTCAGTAGCCGGTTTCGCGCAGCGACGCGCGCACCTGCATGTGGACCGCCTGGATGGCCTGAGGCGGCTCGCGGTCCAAGCGGCTGACCGCGATGATCGCGACGGTCGCGGCGATGAAGCCCGGCACGATCTCGTACAGCCCGCTGCCGTACATGCCCACCGCCACCTGCTTCCACAGGATCACCGTCACCGCGCCCGCCACCATGCCGGCCAGCGCGCCGTTGCGCGTCATGCGCTGCCAGAACAGGGCCAGCAGCACGACCGGGCCGAAGGCCGCGCCGAATCCCGCCCACGCATAGGACACCAGCCCCAGCACGCGGCTGTCGGGGTCGCGCGCCAGCCACATGGCGACCAGTGCCACCAGCAGCACGCTGCCACGGCCGACCCACACCAGTTCTGTCTGGCTGGCCTGCTTGCGCAGGAAGCCGCGGTAGAAGTCTTCCGACAGCACGCTGGAGCACACCAGCAGTTGGCTCGACAGCGTGCTCATGACCGCGGCGAGGATGGCCGACAGGATCACGCCGGCGACCCATGGATTGAACAGCAGTTCGACCACGGCGATGAAAACGCGCTCGGGGTTGGCAATGACCGGGCCCGCCGACTCCGGATGCTCGGCGAAGTAGCCGATGCCCAGGAACCCGACGGTCAGCGACCCGGCCAGGCACAGGATCATCCACGTCATGCCGATGCGGCGCGCCGTGGGAATGGTGTGCACACCGCCGGCCGCCATGAAGCGCGCCAGGATGTGCGGCTGGCCGAAGTAGCCCAGCCCCCAGGCGATCAGCGAGACGATGCCGACCAGGCCCAGCTCGCCACCGCGGAACCAGTCCAGGCGCGCCGGTGCATCGGCGCGGATCGCCGCCAGCGTGCTGTCGAACCCGCCGGTGGCGACGATCAGCAGGACCGGTGTCAGCAAGAGGGCGAACAGCATCAGCACGCCCTGCGCGGTGTCCGTCCAGCTCACCGCGAGGAACCCGCCCACCAGCGTGTAGAGAATGGTGACCGCCGCGCCCCACCAGATCGCCTGCGCGTACGGCAGGCCGAACACGCTTTCGAACAGCCGGCCACCGGCCACGATGCCCGATGCGCAGTACACCGCGAAGAACACCAGGATCACCACGGCCGACAGCACCCGCAACGCGCGGCCGGTGTCGTGGAACCGGCTGGTAAAGAAGTCCGGCAGCGTCAGCGCGTTGTCGGTGCGCTCGGTGTAGACGCGCAGCGGACCGGCGACGAACTTCCAGTTGGCCCATGCGCCCGCGATCAGACCGATGGCGATCCACGCCTCCGACACACCGCCCAGGTACATCGCCCCCGGCAGGCCCATCAGCAGCCAGCCGCTCATGTCCGAGGCGCCGGCCGACAGCGCGGTCACGCCGGGGCCCAGGCTGCGGCCGCCGAGGATGTAATCGTCGAAGTTCTTGGTCGAACGCCACGCGACGAAGCCAATCCCCACCATCGCGAGCAGGTACAGCAGGAAGGTCACGATCAGCGGCGTGCTGGCGGTCATGCGGGTCCCCGGTCTGAATCCGGCCAGAAGCTTAACGCGCGCCGGTCGCCAACCCTACCCCGCTTATGCACAGCGGCTGTGGACAAGCGGGCGAGGCAAGCTGTGGACAAGTGGCTGGAAGACCGGCACCGCGGGGCGCTGTGACGCTTTGGTCAGAAATTCGCCACGGCAGGCGCAAAGCACCGGCCGGTCAGTCGTCGTCGGGCCAGCGGACGGCGGGTGAAGCCGCGCGCGTGCGGGCCGCAGGCATTGCCTTGATTGCCTCCCACACCTTCAACGCATCAACCGTTGCGGCGACGTCATGCACCCGCACCAGTTGCGCGCCGCGCTGCGCGGCGACCAAGTGGGCGGCCACCGAACCGTGGAGGCGATCGGCCGGCACGTCGCGGCCCGTCAGTTCGCCGATCAGGCGCTTGCGCGACAGGCCGGCCAGCACCGGCACGCCCAGCTCGATGAAGCGGTCCAGGCGCGACAGCAGCAGCAGGTTGTGCTCGCGCGTCTTGCCGAACCCGTAGCCGGGGTCGATCACGATGCGCTTCTTGTCGATGCCCGCCATTTCCGCGGCGAAAATGCGCTCGGTCAGGAACCGGTGCACCTCACTGACGACATCGTCGTACGCGGGCGCCTCCTGCATCGATCGCGGCTCGCCCTTCATGTGCATCAGCACGACCGGCACCCCCAGCGCGGAGGCGGCCTCCATCGCGCCGGGCCCGGTCAACGCCCGCACGTCGTTGATCATGCCGGCCCCGGCGTCGACCGCGGCCCGCATCACCTCCGGCTTGCTGGTATCGACGCTGATCGGAACCGACGTTTCCCGCGCGAGCCGTTCGATCACCGGCACCACGCGCTCGAGCTCGTCTTGTACCGATACCGCGTCCGCGCCCGGACGCGTCGACTCTCCACCCACGTCGAGCACGTCCGCGCCTTCGTCGACCAGCCGCAGTGCATGCGCCACCGCCGCGTCCGCCGTCGCGTGCTGGCCGCCGTCGGAAAACGAATCGGGGGTCACGTTGACGATGCCCATCACCCGGCAGCGATCCAGCCGCAATGCGCGGCCGTGGCAGTCCAGGGTGCGGACGGTGTCGAACATTCCGTCAGTCATTGCGGTGCGCTCCACGCTGGCGCACCAGGCCGACCGCCGCCATCGCCAGCCAGACCGATGCCAGCACGATGCCGGCCGTGGCAAACGCACGCGGCTCCCCCAGCGCCACGCCGATCGCCGGCAGCAGCACCAACGCGGCAAGTGCCGCCAGGAGCAGCCTGCGGATCGGGACGGTGATGGAGGGAGCGCGCGAAGGCGGAGCGTGCACGATTCTGGGCGCCAAAAAAAAGGCCAGAGCGGACTCTGGCCTTTTCGTTCGACTGCGGCAAGCTCGGCCCGGTGGCCGGATGCCTCAGGTCTGTGCGGCCGGACCGCCGATGGCACCCGGCGTATCGGAATCTTCCGGTGGCAGGGTCTTGCCGGACTTGGCCCAGTCCGCCGGCGGGCCCGGGGTGCGGCCGGCCATGATGTCGTCGATCTGCTTGGCGTCGATCGTCTCGTACTGCAGCAGCGCCTCGGCCATCACGTGCAGCTTGTCGACGTTGTCCTTGAGGATCTGGGTGGTCCGGTTGTAGGCGCGGTCCAGGATGCTGCGCACCACCTCGTCGATGCGGCGGGCAGTGTCGTCGGACACGTTCTTGTGCTGGGTGACGGAGCGGCCCAGGAACACCTCGTCCTCTTCCTCGCCGTACGCGATCGGTCCCAGCTCGTCCGACAGGCCCCACTTGGTGGCCATGTTGCGGGCCATCTTGGTCGCGCGCTCGATGTCGTTGGACGCACCGGTGGTGACCTTGTCGTGGCCGAAGATCAGCTCCTCCGCGACGCGGCCGCCGTACAGCGAGCAGAGCTGCGATTCGATCGCCGTCTTGTTGTAGCTGTACTTGTCGCCCTCGGGCAGGTACATGGTCACGCCCAGCGCCCGGCCACGGGGAATGATCGTCACCTTGTAGACAGGGTCGTGCTCAGGCACCACGCGACCGACGATGGCATGCCCGGCCTCGTGGTAGGCGGTGAGCTTCTTCTCGTCCTCGCTCATCGCCATCGAACGGCGCTCGGCACCCATCAGGATCTTGTCGCGGGCCCGGTCGAAGTGCTCCATGCGCACTTCCTTCGCGTTCTCGCGCGCGGCGAACAGTGCCGCCTCGTTGCACAGGTTGGCGAGGTCCGCGCCGGAGAACCCGGGCGTACCACGGGCAATCGTCATCGGCTCCACGTCTTCGTCCAGCGGCAACTTGCGCATGTGCACGCGCAGGATCTGCTCGCGGCCCTTCACGTCTGGCAGGCCGACCACGACCTGGCGATCGAAACGGCCGGGGCGCAGCAGCGCAGGGTCCAGCACGTCGGGTCGGTTGGTCGCGGCGATCACGATCACGCCTTCGCCGCCCTCGAAGCCGTCCATCTCCACCAGCAATTGGTTGAGGGTCTGCTCACGCTCATCGTGACCACCGCCCAGGCCGGCGCCACGATGGCGGCCGACGGCGTCGATCTCGTCGATGAAGATGATGCACGGCGCGTGCTTCTTGGCCTGTTCGAACATGTCGCGCACGCGGCTGGCGCCGACGCCGACGAACATCTCGACGAAGTCCGAGCCGGAAATCGAGAAGAAGGGCACCTTGGCCTCGCCCGCGATGGCGCGCGCCAACAGCGTCTTGCCGGTGCCCGGCGGACCGACCATCAACACACCACGGGGGATCTTGCCGCCCAGCTTGGAGAAACGGGTCGGATCGCGCAGGAACTCGACGAGTTCGCCCACCTCTTCCTTGGCCTCGTCGCAGCCAGCCACGTCGGCGAAGGTCACCTTGACCTCGTTCTCGCCCTGCATCTTGGCGCGCGACTTGCCGAAGCTCATCGCGCCCTTGCTGCCGCCCTGCTGCATCTGGCGCATGAAGTAGATCCACACGCCGATGATCAGCACCCACGGCAGCACGTTGATCAGGATGTAGAGCAGCGAGGGGCCGGTATCGGGCGGCACACGCGTGATTTCGACGTTCTCGCGCACCAGCACGTTGACCAGCGCATCGTCCGGCGGGCCATTGGTGATGCCGGAGGTGCCGTCGGCGCGCTCGAACTTGAGCGTGTTGCCCGACAGGCCGCTCTTCTCGGTGTACTCGACCGACTTGACGCGGCCGGCCTCGACATCGTTCAGGAACTGCGAGTACGTGACCTCGCTGGACGCGCCGGTGCCCGCCGTGCGCGGGCCGAATGCCTGGAACACCAGCATCAGCACCACGGCGACGATCACCCAGAGCAACAGATTCTTGGCCAAGTCGTTCATTCGTTCCTGCCTGAGGCGTCGTTCATTACGGTCGTGCCGTGGCACGTGGGGGGTACTGGATGTCCGGGGCCGGCGCCCATCGCCGGCGACGGCATTCGCCTGCAGCCGCACGGTGCCCGATCCCGCACATTACTTAATTTGCGCCCGCCTGCCCTGTGCCAGGGCGTACACCTCCGGCGAGCGTTTACGGGAGGCCGCGGGCTTGCGGATCGCGACCTTCTCATAGCGGCGGCGCAGCTCCTTCACGTAGTCGTCAAAGCCCACGCCCTGGAACAGCTTGATCAGGAAATCGCCCCCCACCCGCAGGTGGCGATCGGCGAAATCCATGGCCAGTTCGGACAGGTACATCGCCCGGGGCATGTCGACCGCATCCACCCCGCTCTTATTGGGGGCCATATCCGACAGCACAAGGTCGACCGGCGTCCCGTCCAGTAGCGCCTCCAGTTGCGACAGGACGGCGTCCTCCCTGAAATCGCCCTGAAGGAACTCCACCCCGGCCAGCGGCGGCATGTCGAGGATGTCCAGCGCAATGACGCGCCCGCGCTCGCCCAGCGCCTGCCGCACCCACTGGGACCAGCCACCCGGCGCGGCGCCCAGGTCGACCACCACCATCCCCGGCCGCAGCAAACGGTCGCGCTCGACCAGCTCTTCCAGCTTGTAGGCGGCGCGCGACCTCAGGCCTTCGGCCTTGGCCTTCTTCACGAAGGGGTCGGAGAAGTGCTCCTTGAGCCAGCGCTGGCTGCTCTTGCTGCGGGTGGCCATGGCGGTGGGAGGCGGGAACGTGGGGGCCGCCATGATACCCTGCGTGCCCGTTCCAGCCCGACCGCGTGCCCCGATGCCGACCCCGCTTACCGCCGCCCAGACCCGCTTCCTGCGCGGCCAGGCACACGGCCTCAAGGCGATGCTGCAGGTCGGGGGCAAGGGCATCACCGATGCGCTGGTGACCGAGCTCGATGGTGCGCTGGAACACCACGAACTGATCAAAGTGAAGGTCGCCGCAGAGGACCGCGACGCCCGGGACGCGATGATCGGCGCGCTGGTGGAACGCACGGGTGCGGCGCTGGTGCAGCGCATCGGCCACACCGCGGTGCTCTACCGGCAGAGCCGCGACCGCCGGCAGATCGTGCTGCCCCGCGCCTGACCGGTCACGCGGCGCGCCATGCAGCTCAACCTCGAGCCCGCCGAACACGCCTACGTCCTGCGGGGTGCGGACGGCCGCTCGGCGCTGGTCAACGACCGCCGCCTGACGTCGAGCTTTGTGATCGCACCGGGCACCCTGCTCCCTGACTGGTCGCCGCCCACCGCCGCCTTGCTGACGCCCGACGCCTTGGAGCCGTTGCTGGCGCTGGTGCCGGACGTGGTGGTGCTCGGTACGGGACCGACCCAGATATTCCCGCCGGCGGCCGTCATGGCCGAATGCCTGCGCCGCGGTGTCGGGTTCGAGGTGATGGCCAATGACGCCGCCGCGCGCACGTACACCGTCCTGGCCGGCGAAGGCCGCAACGTCGTGGCAGCGTTCATTTTGGCCGGCGAGTAGCGCCCTGCCCCGATGCGCGGCGGCTCGTGCGGCGCAGCGGGATCAGCGGCGCGGCAGGTAGCGCAGCGGGTCGACGGGCTTGCCGTTGTGGCGCACCTCGAAATGGAGCATCTCGCGGGGCGCGCCGCTGCGGCCCAGTTCGGCGATCTGCTGGCCGGCTTTCACCACCGTACCTTCGTTGACGAGCCGGTTCCGGTTGTGGCCGTAGGCCGAGAGCCACTGGTCGTTGTGTTTGATGATGATCAGTTCGCCATAGCCCACCAGGCCCGAACCGGAATACACCACCACCCCATCGCCCGCGGCGCGGACCGGCGCACCGGCCTGTCCGCCGATATCGATGCCCTGCTGGGTCGGATCACCCGCCACGAAGCGGCCGATGAGGTCGCCTTCGGCCGGCCAGCGCCATGCGACGCCGCTGTCGACCGGCGCCGGGGCCGGGGTACTGGCCGGGGGCCGCTGCGGCGTGGGGCGGGTCGAGGGCCCGGACCCCGCAGCCCATCCGCTCGGCGAACGTCCGTGCGGCCTCGGAGTGGTCGAGGTGCCGGTGGGTGAGGAGTACGGCGCCCTCCTCGCCCGCCACCTCGGCGACGGCGTCGGGGTGGGACGCGCTCTCCGGGCCCGGG